>JBBQBC010000085.1:0-15086 GCA_038317155.1 Bacteroidales bacterium | reverse complement strand
ATCGGCATTCTGCACCGGGCTGAAGCCCGGAGAAATTGAATTGATTTGGTAAAGAAAAAACCGGTTCAGTGCCATATCACTTTAGACCATATTAAAAAGAATCATCAAATACTCCCGGCTTCAGCCGGGGGTTAATAGAACCGAACAATAACAGGGGCTTTAGCCCAAAAAGCAGCGTTAGCATCCTGGGTGAGATGAATTCGACAACCCTTCAAAAGGGCCTTAAAGTGGATAAATGGCTACCGAAGTGTTGAGCTAAAAGATTTGTGAATTATTCGGATTAAAAGCATTTATCGTAATTGACTTATAGTTATTCACAGATCACAAATTACTGTAATCCGTACCCTGTTAATCAGTAATTTCGCGCCATCAATTAGAACCACAGGGAGCCGATGGCGAACAGATCACTCGCTTCACGAAAACAAACCGTCATAGCCATATTTCTGGTAATTGGATTTATCTACCTTGTAAGGTTATTTTATATCCAGGTTATCGACAAGAGCTATACTCTGTCAGCCAACAACAACGTACTCCGTTATGTAACCCAATATCCTGCACGCGGGCTGATATACGACCGCAACGGCAAACTGCTTGTTTACAATGAAGCGGTTTACGACCTCATGGTATTACCCCGGCAGGTAAAGGAAATTGACACTGCAGAATTCTGCCGCCTCCTCGAAATTACCCGTGAAGGTTTTATCGAACGTATAGAAAAGGCCAAGACTTATTCAAGGTACAAACCCAGCCTTTTCGAAAAACAGATTTCAAAGGAGACCTATGGTTACCTTGAGGAAAAAATGTACCGTTTCCCGGGATTTTTCGTTCAGCCCCGAACCATCAGGTTTTATCCGAAACCAATGGGAGCGCACCTGTTTGGATACGTGGGAGAGGTTACCCAGGGGGTCATCGATAAAAAGCCTTATTACAAATCGGGCGATTACATCGGTATCAGCGGAATCGAGAAGTCATACGAGGAGGTGCTCAGAGGCATTAAGGGTATGAAGATCAAAATGGTAGATGTTCATAACCGGGAGGTTGGTAGTTTTCAGGAAGGTAGGTTTGATTCGGCAGCCATCATGGGGCAGGATCTCTATCTTTCCATCGATGCTGAACTGCAGGAATATGGAGAACTTCTGATGCAGGGGAAGATGGGCAGTATAGTAGCAATTGAGCCTTCTTCCGGTGAAATACTTGCATTCCTTTCCAGTCCTGCCTACGATCCCAATCTGCTGGTTGGGCGGGTAAGGGGAAAGAATTTCAAACTGCTTTCGCAGGATCCGGTAAAACCATTGCTTAACAGGGCCATGGCAGGAACATATCCCCCCGGATCAACTTTTAAGATGGTGAACGATCTGATTGGACTTGAGGAAGGGACTTTGGATCTTAATACACGCTACACATGTCAGGGAAAGGTCTCATCTCCAATCAGATGCACCCATACTCACCAATCACCCCTGGATGTACTGGTTGCCATTCAGCAATCGTGCAACCCGTTTCACTGGCAGGTATTCCGCACGTTCATTACAAATGGAGGTCACGGAGGTATCCGGAATAACTATGTTTCATGGCGAAATCACGTCATGAGCCTTGGGTTCGGGCATAAACTCGGAACCGATCTCCAGTTTGAACTTTCGGGTAATATCCCCTCAGCCGAGAAATTTGATGAAATCTATGGCAAAGGGCACTGGAATGCCATGACCATTCGCTCCTTATCCATCGGACAGGGAGAAATACTCGTAACACCGCTTCAACTGGCAAACTATGCTGCAGGTATTGCTAACCGGGGTTATTATGTTGTTCCCCACGTAGTTAAATCGGTTGGAGAAAAAGGGAAGAAATCGGTTGAATTTCAAAAGGTAGTATCAACCATCAATCCTACCCACTATGAGATAGCAGTTGAAGGAATGCGCCAGGTTGCTACCCTTGGCACTGCCCGCTGGTTTCAGATTGAAGGTGTAACCATGTGCGGTAAAACCGGAACTGCCGAAAACCCACATGGAGACGATCACTCGTTGTTTATGGCTTTTGCCCCGGCCGATAACCCCCGGATTGCCATTGCTGTTATTGTTGAAAATGCCGGATTCGGTTCAACCACGGCTTTGCCCATTGCTTCTCTGTTGATTGAAAAATATCTTACTGGGAAAGTTCTCCGTAAGGATGTTGAAGAAAGTATGCTGTCTAAAAAATTATACTGATCTGTGCGCGAACGAAAGAACATATTTAACAATGTTGATTGGACACTCGTAGTATTGTACCTTGTTATGGTACTTCTGGGATGGGTTAACATTTATGCAGCCGTCTATAACGAAGATTACAGCAGTATTTTTGATATTTCACAAAGTTACGGCAAGCAGATGATCTGGATTGCATCATCTCTTTTCCTGGCATTGGTAATCCTGCTTACCGATGCGCGGTTTTTCAGCGCATTTGCTTATGCTATTTATGGGTTTACCATTGTTTTGTTACTGATTGTGCTGGGAGTTGGAAACGAGGTTTCAGGTTCAAAATCATGGTTTGCGGTGGGTAGTTTTGCCATTCAGCCGGCTGAATTTGCCAAGTTTGCCACCAATCTGGCCCTTGCCAGGTTTTTCAGCGCCCAGCACATCAACATCAAAGATTTCAAGACAAAATTACTGCCTCTAGCGATTATGGGTCTTCCGGCACTGCTTATCCTTTTGCAAAATGATACCGGCTCGGCCCTGGTTTATAGCTCCTTTATTCTTGTTTTATATCGTATGGGCCTCTCCGGCAATTATCTGCTGGCCGGAGCTTTGGTTGTAGTCATTGCCTTGTCAACACTTATGGTTGGGATTATTTATGTTATGATTTTATTGGTTATAATGGCTGTCGTGCTTTTCTTCTTTATGAAGAGAAATCGCCGCAATATTATAAATCTTGTTGCAATTCTGTTATTGGGCATTGGGTTTACTTATTCCGTTGAATATGCTGTTAATAATGTTCTTGGTGAACACCAGAAAACAAGGATCAACGTACTTCTTGGAAAACAAATTGACCTTAAAGGTGCCGGCTACAACGTAAATCAATCAAAAATTGCCATTGGTTCGGGTGGATTTGTGGGGAAAGGATTCCTTAATGGAACGCAGACGAAATACAACTTCGTGCCGGAGCAAAGCACGGATTTTATATTTTGCACGGTTGGTGAAGAGTGGGGCTTCCTTGGGTCACTGGTTGTTATTTCACTATTTATGGCCATGTTGGTGAGAATTATTATGTTAGCCGAGCGACAACGGTCCGATTTTAGCAAAATGTATGGCTATGGGGTAGCATCAATTCTGTTTTTCCACTTTATGATTAATATCGGAATGACCATAGGGCTGGTGCCGGTTATTGGAATTCCCCTGCCATTTTTTAGCTATGGCGGCTCTTCGCTTTGGGCTTTCACGATTCTTTTGTTCATATACATCAAGCAGGACGCCAACAGGAACGCGCTGCTATAGTCCTGAATATCTTTAACTGCTTTTCAACCTGAATTAGATGGACAACCCCATACTGAGCATCGAAGGACTTTCGGTTTCATTTCAGGATGAAACGGGGTGGCATCGTGCTGTTGATAATGTTTCTTTCACCCTTTTACCGGGGCAATCGCTTGGAATTGTCGGTGAAAGTGGTTCGGGGAAATCGGTTACTTCTCTTTCGGTTATGCGTCTCCTGCCTGAAACCGGCAGCCGGATTGACAGCGGAAAGATTGTTTACATGGGTAAGTCGGGCGAATACACAGACATTAACAAACTGAATGAGGCTTCTATGCGTAAGCTGCGGGGCAGCCGTATCGCGATGATCTTTCAGGAACCTATGACCTCACTCAATCCTGTTATGAGGTGTGGCAGGCAAATTACCGAGTCTATCCACCTCCATCTGGGCCTCAACAGGAAAAAAGCCAGAGAACTTACCCTCTCTTTGTTTTCAGAAGTCTTACTGCCGGATCCTGAAAGAGTATTCAATGCTTACCCGCATCAATTGTCGGGCGGGCAAAAGCAGCGTGTGATGATTGCCATGGCTATTGCCTGTCGCCCTGATATTGTAATAGCCGATGAACCCACCACAGCATTGGATGTTACAGTTCAAAAGGCAATTCTGGCATTGCTCCGGTCGCTGCGCGAAAAATATGGAATGAGCCTGATCTTTATCAGCCACGACCTGGGTGTTGTTGCCGAAGTAGCTGATTATGTGGTCGTAATGAAGCAGGGAAAAATGGTTGAACAAGGGTCTGTTCAGGAAATATTCCGAAATCCGCAGCATCCTTATACCAAAGGACTTCTGGCCTGCAGGCCACCCCTCGGGAAACGACTCAGGCGACTGCCTGTTGTAAGTGATTTTACCGGCCATCAGGTGAAAACACCACAAGAAAACGCTGATTTATTCAAGGAAGTCACCAGGGAAGAACGCAATGCGGTTCATAAAAAACTTTATTCAGGACCAGCATTACTCACCATTGAAAACCTGTCGGTTCACTACCCTTTGCCCAAGCCACTGCTAAGCCGGCAAAGAAATTATTTTAAAGCAGTTGATCAGATAAGTTTCGACGTTTATAAAGGCGAAACCCTTGGTCTGGTGGGCGAATCGGGCTGCGGTAAAACAACACTTGGCAGGGCAATTTTAAGGCTGATTGAACCAACTTCAGGTGAATTAAACTATGACGGCTTAAATTTGAACGGGTTGTCAAAGCCTGACCTCCGGAATCTTCGTAAGCGAATGCAGATCATATTTCAGGATCCCTATTCTTCACTGAATCCCCGGATAACGGCTGGTCAGGCCATCATGGAACCAATGCAGGCACACAGAATGCACTCTGGCGATAAGGAAAGAAAACAAAAAGTATTGGATTTGCTCGACCGGGTTGATCTCAATCCTGATCATTTTAACCGTTATCCGCATCAGTTTTCGGGGGGGCAGAGGCAGCGAATCTGCATTGCCAGGGCACTGGCGCTTGAACCCGAATTTATTATCTGTGATGAATCGGTTTCTGCACTCGATGTTTCAGTGCAGGCGCAGGTGCTGAATTTGCTGAATGACCTGAAGAAAACCTACGGGTTTACCTACATCTTTATTTCGCACGATCTTTCGGTCGTCAGGTTTATGTCGGACAGGATGCTGGTAATGAGAAAAGGGAAACTGGTAGAGTTTGGTGATGCAGACACGTTATATGAAAATCCATCAGATGCTTACACCCGTGACCTGATTTCAGCAATTCCGGGAACCGGTCTTATGACAATACGCTAATAACTTCCTCAGCTTTAAATGGCTTGCTTATATAACCATCCATACCAACTGCGTAGCATCGCTCGCTTTCATCGATAATGGAGCTGGCTGTCATCGCGTAAATCTTCACTTTTCTTTCACGGTTTTCCGTAATTTCAATCTCCCTGATCCTCAGCGTGGCTTCAAATCCGTCAAGCTCGGGCATGTGAAGATCCATAAGGACCAGATCATAATTGTATTGAAGGAATTTCTCAACAGCTATTCGTCCGTTATCTGCTATGTCAATACTCTGATCATACTTTTTGAGCATAAGCAATGCAACCTTTTGGTTGATCGTATTATCCTCTGCCAGCAGGATTCTTTTTTTAGCCGTTTCCATAGTTACTCAAGATTAATTGGAGTGCTTCATCAAACTTCGGTCAGAAAAAATGTTCTTATCAGGTGCCTGTTTGGGGGAATTTAATAGTTTATCATACATTTTGCAAAAAGTAACACGAAAACACTCCGGCATTTTGAATTATTTCCCGTTTGGCCGGTTGATTTCGCTTTTACGACTGATTAATGGGCATACAAAAAAGTATTTCATTACTTTTACATTCATAACTAACAAGTCATGCCTAGCAAAAAACCGAACAAAAAAGCACCGGCTTCTCCAAACCCGGTTTCAATTCTGGTTGAAACCCTCTTTATAGCCAATCCTTTTAAAGCGTTTAATTACCGACAGGTGTCAAAAATGCTCGGGATTAACGATAAAGTTAGCAATGCGCTAATAAACAATGCATTGGAGAGAATGACAAAATCAGGAATCCTCATAGAACTGAACAGGGGAAAATATAAATACAATCCTGATTTGCTTGCCGATAAAATCCTTAAAACCACGGTTACAGGTATTGTTGACATGAAACAAACCGGGAAGGCATACATTACGGTGTCGGAACTCGATGAAGATGTTTTTGTAGATGCCAACAATACCGGGCATGCTTTGAATGGTGATAAGGTAAAGGTGCATCTTTTCCCGATGCGAAAGGGGCGGAAAACCGAGGGACAGATTGTAGAGGTGCTGGAGAGGGCCAAAACAAGTTTTGTCGGGACTGTTCAGATCAGTGGGAAATTTGCTTTCCTTGTTCCGGACGATGTTGGTATGCCGGTTGATATTTTTATTCCAAAAGAAGCACTCAATAACGCAAAGAATGGTCAGAAAGCGATTGCCAGAATGACCGATTGGCCTGAGCGTTCAAAAAATCCGTTTGGTGAAATATCGCAGGTGCTTGGAGATCCGGGAAATAACGATGTTGAAATGAACTCCATCCTTGCTTCATTTGATTTCCCATTGCAATTCAAGCCTGAAACCCTGAATGAAGCAAAGAAAATATCCACGGAAATCAGCCCGCAGGAAATTGAAACCAGGCGAGATTTCAGACCGGTATGGACCTGTACCATCGACCCCCCTGATGCAAAGGATTTTGATGATGCGCTTTCGCTGAGAAAGCTTGATAATGGCGACTGGGAGGTTGGTGTTCACATTGCAGATGTTTCGCATTTCGTGCAGCCCGGAAGCGCTATCGACAGCGAAGCTTATGAAAGAGGGACTTCCATATATTTGGTTGACAGGACAATACCAATGCTACCCGAAAAGCTTTCAAACATGGTTTGCTCACTTCGTCCCGATGAGGACAAGCTCTGTTTTGGAGCAGTTTTCACAATGGACGACAACGCAAACATCAGTAATGAATGGTATGGTAAGACGATTATCAGAAGCAGCCGCCGGTATAATTACGAAGAAGTGCAGGATATGATTGAAGGAGGTGAGGGCGATTTCAAAGATGAATTGATGATTCTGGATAACCTGGCTACAAAACTTAGGGAAGAACGATTTAAAAAGGGCTCCATTGCATTTCACAGTCAGGAAGTGAAGTTTGTGCTTGACGAAAAAGGCAAGCCAATTGATACTTTCATCAAGGAACAAAAGGAAGCCAATATGTTAATAGAGGATTTTATGCTGCTTGCCAATCGGCGGGTTGCGGAAAAAATCGGTCGAAAAACAGGTGATCAAAAGCCTAAAACATTTGTTTACAGAATTCACGATGAGCCGAACCAGGAAAAACTGCAGAAATTCTCGGAATTTGTCGCAAAACTTGGATTTAAAATGAACACTGGTTCACGCAAGGGTCTGGCTAAATCGTTTAACAGCCTCTTCGAGCAGATTGCAGGTAAGGGAGAGGAAACCATGATAGAATCCATTGCCATACGCACCATGGCCAAGGCTGTTTATTCAACGGTAAATATTGGCCACTATGGCCTTGCTTTTCAGTACTATACACACTTTACTTCACCCATTCGCCGCTATCCCGACCTTATGGTACACCGGTTACTCGAGATGTATTTACAAGGAAAGCCTTCGGTAAACAACGTCGAATATGAAGAATATTGTACTCATAGTTCCGAGATGGAACGCAAGGCAGTGGAAGCTGAAAGGGCATCCGTCAAATACAAACAGGCCGAGTTTTTGCAGGACAAAATCGGACAATCATTCGATGGCCTGATTTCGGGAGTTAGTAAATGGGGTATATTTGTTGAACTTGTAGGAAGCATGTGCGAAGGGATGATTTCACTTAAATACCTCGACGATGACTTCTACTACCTCGATGACGATAATTACCGCGTAATTGGTCAGCACCACGGACGGGAATTCAAACTGGGTGCTCCTTTGAGGATTAAAGTAAAACGTGTAGATTTACAGCGGAAACAAATGGATTTTGTGCTTGATGATGAGCCTTTGAGCAAAGGGTTTCGCAAGTAGCCATACCCATCAGACAGTAAAATATGGTTATGGTTCACAATAAAGCAGCAACCTTCGTGCATAAACTTACTCCGGATGATTACCGGAGAATTATTGAAATGATGTTATAAATCAACACTATACATTTTTAACTATGTCGGGAAACGACCATAGAAAAAGGAACTTCCTTCAAAAGCTGACAGACCGGGCAATATCTGGCCTGACAGGGAAAAAGCCCACTCCAAAACGAAAGACTACGTCTTCTGACAGGTCTTTGTTTCCTAAACCTGTGGATAAACCATCTGCTATCCGGCATAACCCCGAGTCTGACAAAAAGAGGAAGAAACCTCGTCAAAGGGGATACATAAGCAGGTTGATCAATCCTAAAAAGCAGCATGTTTTACCTCCCGGACTCATTTTTCAGAAGCCATCCGCAACCGCTTCAATACAGGAGAAGGCCGGAATCAGTGCAAGTGAACTGTCCAATCTTCCTTTTGAAGAACGACCCAGGCCCCCGATGCCCGTGAAAACAGATCCTCAGCCCCAGCATAAGAAAAAATCTTTTCGCAAAAAGTTGTTTGGAACCAGAAAAAAGAAGGAAGAACCAATCAGGCTGGTAATAGAAAAAAAGCCAAACTCCCAAAAGGATATAGTAAACACATTAAAATCTGAAAGTTATGCCTTTCTCAACTCTTTGGGTTTTTATATTCTGGCCTATCTGACGGTCTATCTTATCTATCAGTTTACAGAAGCACTGGTTGCTTCCAATTTCAACATTGATTCGGTTCTGTTTTACTATGAAATCTATTTCCCGATCGGCAATGCAAGTCCTTTGTGGAACAGGTTTAATATTATTGCAATAACTTTAGCCAGTCCTGTAATCTCACTTTTAATCGCTCTTATTTTGTTACGGGCGGTTCTCTTGCGCGAAAAGCTGAACCCTCAGTTCAGATTGTTTTTATTGTGGGTGGCATTCCACAGTACAACCTATTTTCTTGGGGCATTTGTTGCCGGGATAGCTACCAGTCAGGGATTTGGATATGTTGCGGACTGGCTTTTTATAAATGTTTTTTTCAGAATTTTGATTTCACTTGTTTTCCTGTTCCTTTTAACTGTCTCAGGATATAAAAGTGCTGTTTTTGCGCTTGAAACTATACCTGCAGGAATAAGGAAACAGCGCTGGAGGCTCAGCCTTTCGCTTGGCTTAAGGTTTATTCTGCCCTGGATTATAGGCGGATTGATGGTAATAGCTGTGAAGTACCCTAATTCAGCACCTCAGCATGCAAACATTATGGTTTACGATGCTATAGTTATTGCCACAATGGGATTTATGGTTATTCCGGTCTTTTTTAATCATAAAGCAAGGCCAAGAAGCCTGCCGGAGAGACCTTTAATCTTTAAAAGATCTTCAGGTATTCTGATATTGATATCGTCAATCGTCGCCCTTGTTGTATTCAGGCTGGTATTTGAAAGAGGTATTCACCTGATTATCAGCTTTAGTTTTGATGTTGGATTTTACCGCTGATGTTTTACCGGTTAAGTGAGTTAGTTCTATATAAATACCACTGGTATATAATTCCGGATGTATGGATTACAATACCATTCCAACGCCAATGGTGTTATTGGTAGCTTCGTCTATAATAACAAGGGCGCCTGTTCTCCTGTTTTTTTTATAAGGATCAACAAATAGCGGTTTGGTGGTACGAATGCTTATACAGGCAATGTCATTCAGTCCGACATTCAGGTCGCCTTCTACGTGTTCCAGATTGTTCACGTTTACTTTGTACCTGACCTCTTTTATAATGCACCTGACATCTCTGGTGGTATGTTTAACAGCATACATGCCATTTACCTGCAATGGTTTCTCATGCATCCAGCATATCATCACGTCAATATCCTGGGTAATCAGCGGCATATTGTCTTCTTTAACCAGCATATCGCCACGGCTTATGTCAATGTCATCGTCCAGGGTAATGGTCACCGACATGGGCGCATAAACCCGATCGGCATGGGTTTTGTAAACATCGATTGATTTAATTGTGCTTTTAAGCATTGACGGAAGAACCGTAATTTTATCGCCCGGGCTGAAAACCCCGCCGGCAACTCTCCCGGCATAACCCCGATAGTCGTGAAATTCATCAGACATTGGCCTGATCACGTACTGAACCGGGAAGCGCGGATCGGTAAGATTATGATCATTCCCGATTTCGATGCTCTCGAGAACCTCCCTGAGTGTTCCGCTGTTGTACCAGGGCATATTGACCGAAGCATCAACCACATTATCGCCATGAAGGGCACTGATCGGAACAAACCTGATATCCGGAATGTCCAGTTTTTTAGAGAATTCAGCATAATCGAACTGAATTTTGTTAAAAACATCCTGATTATAACCTACCAGATCCATTTTGTTGATACAGGCAATTACATGCGGAATTCTAAGCAAAGAGGCAATGTATGAGTGACGGCAGGTTTGTTCCGTAACCCCGTTACGGGCATCAATCAGTATAATTGCAGCATTGGCAGTTGAAGCGCCGGTAACCATATTACGGGTATATTGTGTGTGCCCGGGTGTATCGGCAATAATAAACTTGCGTCTGGGAGTGGCGAAGTATCTGTAGGCAACATCGATGGTGATTCCCTGCTCACGCTCCGCCCTCAATCCATCAGTGAGCAAGGCAAGGTCA
Source organism: Bacteroidales bacterium (assembly GCA_038317155.1). Lineage (GTDB taxonomy): Bacteria > Bacteroidota > Bacteroidia > Bacteroidales > Lentimicrobiaceae > Lentimicrobium. The sequence continues at coordinate 4,403 of JBBQBC010000085.1, read as the reverse complement.
ACATGTTCGTTACCACGTCTGATACTGGCCCTTTTAACAGCCTCCAGCTGGTCTTCAAAAATTGATTTGCTGTCGTACAACAAACGGCCTATCAGGGTGCTTTTACCGTCATCCACACTGCCGGCGGTGGTAAACCGCAGCAATTCCATATCAAGGTAACCTTTGGTTGAAAATTCATCCATATTTATTGATTCTGATGATTGACCCTTCCGGGATTTATTTTTTTCGAACGGAATATGTTAAAAGTATCCTTCTTTTTTCCGGTCTTCCATGGCTGCTTCAGATCGTTGATCATCGGCCCTGCCACCTCTTTCTGTAACCCTTGTGGCGGCAATTTCCTGAATAATATCTTCGAGGGAGTTTGCCGTTGAAAGGGTCAGTCCTGTGCAGGAAATATCGCCAATTGTGCGACATCTGACCGTTTTGGTTTCAAAGAATTCACCATCCTTCAGTGACATGAACGGCGCTTTGGCCAGCCATTGACCATCGCGGTTAAATACCTCGCGTTCGTGTGTAAAATACAGGTTAGGCAACTCAATATTCTCCTTCATAATGTACTGCCAGACATCCATCTCCGTCCAGTTGCTAATAGGGAATATCCTGAAATGTTCGCCGGGATTTTTTCGGCCATTGAAAATATTCCACAACTCAGGCCTCTGATTCTTAGGATCCCATTGACCAAATTCATCCCTGTGTGAAAAGAATCGCTCTTTGGCCCTGGCTTTCTCTTCATCACGACGACCACCTCCCATGGCAGCATCGAACTTATACTTTTCTATGGTATCGAGCAATGTGGTGGTTTGCAATATGTTACGGCTAGCTGTTGGACCTTTTTCTTCCGTTACCCGTCCCTTATCAATACTTTCCTGAACAGAGCCCACAATAAGCTGAGCGCCGATACTTTTAACAAGTTCATCGCGGAATACGATGGTTTCTTCAAAGTTATGACTTGTATCGATGTGAAGGAGCGGAAAAGGCAATTTGCCCGGGTAAAATGCCTTAACTGCGAGATAAGTCATCACAATGGAATCTTTACCACCTGAGAACAGCAAAACCGGACGCTCAAACTGTGCCGCTACTTCCCTGATAACATAAATAGACTCATATTCAAGCTCCTCAAGATGAGTAAGGTTGTATGTACTTTTCATTTATTAATACTGATTAAAGGTAAAATATGATTGAACAGCTTAACTATGCTTTGTTCCGGATCGGACACGGAGGTATTGATTTCAATATCTGCTCTCAGGGGAGGCTCAAAAGGTGCACTTACACCGGTAAATTCCTTTATCTCACCAGTCCTTGCCTTTTTATACATACCCTTGATGTCGCGCTGTTCGCAAAGATTTAAGGGTGCATTCACATACACATTGATAAAATCCTGCAGCCCTATTATTTCTCTGGCCATCGTACGCAGTTTTTCGGTAGGTGTAATAAAAGCATTAATGGTAATAATACCGCTTTCAGCAAACAACTTAGATATTTCGGCAATCCGCCTGATGTTCTCGTTTCGGTCTTCCTCTGAAAATCCAAGGTCGCTGCAAATACCAGTGCGCGTTACATCACCATCCAGCATGCGTACTTGGAACCCCCGGCTGATCAACAACTGCTCAAGACCAATGCCAATAGTGGTTTTGCCAGAACAAGGAAGGCCGGTAAGCCAGATAACCCTGGCCTGCTGCCTGAGCTTTTCTTCTTTTAATCGCCTTATCGGAACTGATGTCATGAACTCTAATTAGTGTATGAAACAAATGGCAAAATTAGCATAATTTTTCAGAAGGCTGTCAGGGTAATGACCGGCAGAGATTGTCTGTTTGATATATCTGATTGAACCGGGCTCAAATGCCTGTTCCGGGTAATGAAATCCGGGGTTATAACCGATCGGAATAATGAAGAAAGGCTGCCCCGTATCGGGAACAGCCTCTCTACTGAAAATCAGTTAATATCAGGATTTTTTAAACATTTTATCAATGAGTCCTTCTTCCTCGGTTTCCTGATCATCGGTATAATAGCCATAACCATAGCCATAACCGTAACCGTAGCCATAACCGTAGCCATAGCCATAACCGTAACTGTAATTGTTGTTATCCAGCCTTACATCGTTCACCAAAATAGTGATATCGGGAATATTTCTCTTTTCAATATCTGCGATGATTGAACCGAATATCTTTTTATTGGTGTAATTCTGTCTCACTACAAAGATCGAAACATCGACGTACTTCATAAGCAGGAATGCATCTGTTACCAGCCCAACCGGAGGTGAATCGACGATTATGTAATCATAACGTTCTTTCAGGCCATTAAAAAGATCGGCGTTTTTATCGGAACCAATCAACTCAGCAGGATTTGGTGGTACAGGTCCTGCCATAACAACATCAAGATTCTCAAGCGGAGATTTCTGAATGATGCTGTCAATCGTACTTTTGCCAATCAAATAAGAACTGATTCCTTCGGTGTTTGTCAACCCGAAATCCTGGTAAATTTTTGGCTTGCGGAGGTCAAAACCCATCAACAGGGTTTTCTTACCGTAAAGCGCGAAAATTGAGGCAAGATTAATGGAAGTAAAGGTTTTTCCTTCACTCACCATTGTTGAGGTAACAAGTATGGTTTGTTTGTCTCCGGTTTGCTTAAAATATTGTAGGTTGGTCCTGATCGACCTGAATGATTCGGCAATGGATGATTTTGGGTACTCTGCCACCACAATTTTACTGTCCTTATTATTGTGTATGATGTGGCCGAGAATTGGAAGCGAAGTAAGTGCCTCAAGTTCTTTCTTGTCGATCAGTTTTTCGTTGAAATATCCCTTACCGAGTACATAAACAACAGGGAAAATCAAGCCGAGCAGCAATGCAATGGTGTAATTCAATGTCTTTTTCGGGAACACGGGTTCCAGTTCATCGGAAGAGGCCTGATCGATAACTTCGTTATCCGGCATATTTGATGCACGGGTAATTTGAGCCTCAGATCTTTTTTGAAGGAGATAGGTATAAATGGCATCGTTGAGTTTAAATTTACGTTCGATCCCGAAGAGCAATCGCTGTGTGGCAGGTAACTTGCTTATTTTGCCGGAAAGCACGCTTATCCGGCTGTCGATTTCACGTATTGAAATGTTGGAAGTGTTGACGATGTTATTTATATTTTCCTCGAGTGTTCTTTTATTTACCCTGATCCGGTCGTCGTATGAGGCGATGATCGGGTTTTTTTCCTTGGCCATCAGCATAGCCTCTCCGCGGCTTGCATAAAGTGCTGTCAGGTCGGTTATGAGTTTGGTGAGAATAGGATCATCAATACCCATGGAAGAAGGCACTGTAAGGCCGCCCAGATCGCTTTCATTCTTTCTGAGGTAATCACGCAGATAGATGTAGTATTTGTTCTTTACAAAAAGAACAGCTTTCTCGTTTTCAAGATCTTTCATCTGCTGGAAAACCTGTTGGGACTGGAAGTCTAAGTCCATCACCACATTTTTGGTTCTGAAATCCTGCAACACCGTTTCAGCGGTACGCAACGAATCAGTGATTCCCAATAACTGCTCGTCAATAAAGTTAATGGTGTTGGTTGCAATCTGGTTCTTCTTTTCCAGACCACGGGCCATGTAAACAGCAGTAAGAGTATTTAGAAAATCTGTTGCTTTGTGCACATTGGTGCCTCGCAACGAAATTTCAACAATAGATGCTTCTCGGTTTATCGGCTCTATCTGGTATCCCATAAATTGTTTGGTCAGATCCTCAATTTTATTGAACGTAAAAAACATATTGAGGTTAACATGTTCCTTTGGTTTAAAATTGGTGTTCAGGAGAATTTTAAAATTATAATACTTACCCCGGATCTGTTCGCCAAATCTGAACTTTCCCTTTACTTCGAATTTCTGATTGATTTTCTCAATTTGCTTTCCTTTGGCATAACTATAAAGAACAACAGATTCACCTTCAGTAGACAGGCTGAACTCATTGTTGGGTAATATAATCAGGTTAAACCTTAAGCCGGCCGGCTGCGGATTGGCTGTATCAAATTCAACTGTAAAAGGGGAGTCTTTGTATAGTTCCCGGATTAGAAAATTCTCTTCCTGGAAATAGGAAACTTTAAGATCAAGCGTTCGGACGGCTCTGTTGACCAATGAGCGCGATTTGAGCACTCCGATCTCATTTTCAAGAACCTGCGCATTTTTAACATTTCCAAGGCCCAACAATGCCTGTGGATCAAAAGTTGACTTGTCATCCTTTATCAAAACAGTAGTAGCGACTTTGTAGATCGGTTGCGTGTATTTATTGAAAAGAAAGGCAATAGCCAATGCAATAAATATTGTAATGATGAAGAAATACCAGTAATGGTAAAACTTAAAAAACAACTGTTTGAAGTCAACTGTTTCTTCCTGAGGGGGTTGATTGGTGTAATTCTCCACGGTAAAT
>JBBQBC010000084.1:0-15111 GCA_038317155.1 Bacteroidales bacterium | reverse complement strand
CACATAAAGTGCCACCAGCACATAATCTTCGCGCAATTTTTTAAGCACCCTGGGATCAGACCAAACCCTTGCTTCCATTTCGCGGCAATTAACACAGCCATGTCCGGTAAAATCGATAAAGACGGGTTTGTTCTTTTCTGCAGCGCAGGCAAGTGCCTGATCAATATCGAAGTAACCTTCCAACCCTTGCGGAAGGTGAAGAATATCGCCGTGTCTCGGTTTATCGCACAGGGTTGAGCCGGAATACCCATTTCCACCTCCGGAACCAAAAATCTGAATGTTATCACGTACAATCTTATTCAGGTCAAAATCGTGCGTTGCCTGTGGTGGCATGTATCCCGACAAGGCCCGAAGTGGTGCGCCAAACATACCGGGAATCATATAAATTACAAACGTAAAGGTGACAATGGCCATACCAAGCCGAGGTACGCTGATGAATTTGAGATCGCTGTCGTGTGCAAACTTCAATTTTCCAAGCAGATAGAATCCCATCAGGGTAAATATAATGATCCAGAAAGCAAGGTAAATTTCGCGGTCAAGGATACCCCAGTGGTAAGTTTGGTCAGCAATACTGAGGAATTTTAAACCAAGTGCCAGTTCGAGAAAACCCAGTACAACTTTTACTGAGTTAAGCCAGCCACCTGATTTGGGCATACTGTTGAGCCAGCGCGGGAAAAATGCAAACAAGGTAAATGGCAAAGCAAAGGCCAGCGAAAAGCCAAGCATGCCAACAATGGGTTCAAGCACCTCGCCACCGGCAGATGCAACAAGAATAGCTCCTACAATCGGCCCTGTGCAGGAGAACGACACCAGCACCAGCGTGAAGGCCATAAAGAAAGATCCCAAAATTCCGCCCCGGTCGGCCTGTGCATCTGATTTATTGATCATCCAGCTTGGCAGCGTAATCTCAAACATTCCGAGGAACGATGCTGCAAAGAACATGAAAATCAGGAAAAACAACACATTGGGCAACCAATGGGTACTCAGAAAATTGGCAAAATTGGCACCCAGGGTAACCGCTACCACTGTTCCGATAATTGTATATATAAGAATGATCGAAATACCGTATATAAGCGCCTGGGCCTTGGCTTTCACTTTATCTTTTTCCTTCAGGAAGAAAGTCACCGTCATCGGAATCATCGGGAAAACACATGGTGTAAGAATGGCAGCAAAACCAGCCAGAAATGAAAAGAAAAACAATGTCCAGAGTGATGAACTTTTATCCAGCCCGCCTGTACTCACCGGCTTAATTTCACCTTTGTCTGCAGATCCGGATTTCACGGTGGTGTCTGAAACCGGTTTCAGTGAGTCAGAAATAATGGTTTGTGGTGTAACCGACTGAGTGTTATCAGAAACCGAAGCCGCTACAGCATTCGGATTACCTTTAATTTTAAAATCAAAATCAATTGTCTCTGGAGCAAGGCATTGTTTATCATCACAACACATAAACTCCAGGTAACCGGTGACTTTAAAATCCTTTGCAGAAAGAACTTTAATATTCTGGGTAAACACCGCCTTATCGGTAAAATACTTCAGGGTAGCCTGAAACTGATTGTCATATTCTTCAATGGCTTTTGGCTCTTTTACTTTGCCAATTGCGGAAAAATCCGTACTTTTCTCAAAGACAAACGAAGTAGGAACAGGCCCGTCGGGAGGTGGAGGAACATCCTGTGAATAAAGGTGCCATGTCCGGTCGATGGTTGCAGTAAAGATCAACTGAACTTCACCAGCCGAAATCTGTTTCGAGCCAAAAGCCCAGGTCACCGGCTTAAGTACCTGTGCAACAGTAAGTAATGGAATGGCAAGTGTGAGTAAAAGTAGAATCGTAGTATTTCTCAGAATTGTTTTCATCATGATGATAAATGAAGTTTTTGTCAAATAACAGTTAATCCAGCCATTCTATTTTAAGGATACTCCTGGTTTCAGAAGTAATGCGAAACCCATTGCCAATACGGTGGCCCACCAGCCAGGCGATCTCATTGCCACTGATCAGCAACCAGGCGTTTTCCTTTTCAATGATCGAGAATTTGTTGTCGATAAAGAAATCGCTCAGTTTTTTCTTATTATTCATGCCAAAGGGAACAAATGTATCACCTTCCTTCCACTTTCGAAGCCGGAGTGGCCAGATAATTTTTGAAGCTTCCAGCATTGCCATGCTGCCGTTTTTCGAAACAGCAAGATCAGGCTGATTTTCAATCAGGCTGAATTTTAATTGTATTGGCTTCTTTATTTCCGAAGTCTTTTCTTCAATAAGGGTTTCATCGGCCGGTTCCATACCGACAGGTCCCAATGCTTTGATTATAAGCAATTCGCGATCTTTCACCAACCTATGGGTCGGGGAAAAGTATTGTTTGCCTGAAATTTCTCCAAGTCCGTCTGCAATTTCATCCGTTACACTTCGGTTGAAGTTATATGGTTGCAGCAATTCGTAAAGATAGGTCTCTTTCGGCTGAAGTTTAACCAATTCGCTGATCTTTAATACAGGAATTCCATCGCTGATTGCCGCCACCTTTGCGCTGATTTCTACCAGGTGATTACGAAGCAGCAATTCCGTCTCCCGCATCCGGTCGATTGTGTTGGTGATGGTTTTCCTGAACTCAGGGTTAATTTCTCCAAGCATTGGCACAAGATCATGCCGGATCTTGTTTCTGACGTATTTTGAAGAACGGTTTGAGCTGTCTTCGCGGTATACAATGGCTTCATCGCTGGCAAATTCTTCAATCTGACGGCGGAAGGCAAACATCATCGGATGAACTATCCTTGTCCGGTTGGGTAAAATACCATGCAGCCCGCTGATTCCGGTTCCCCGTAGCACATTGATGAAAAAGGTTTCAATCTGATCGTCGAGGTGGTGGGCAGTGGCGATCGATTTAAAACCTTCCGTCTGCAGGAGTTCGTCAAACCATTCATACCTGAGTGTGCGGGCAGCCATCTGTACAGAAATCTTGTTAAACCCAGCGTAATCCCTGGTTTTGAAGTGCTTAACAAAAAACCTGACTCCATAAGTTTCGGCCATAACAGCTACAAAAGCCTCATCCTGGTTAGATTCACTGCCTCTGAGACTAAAGTTGCAGTGCGCAATCGCGAAACTAAGTCCGGCGCGGTGAAAAAGTTCTGCCATCACCATTGAATCCACGCCGCCGCTAACAGCCAGTAAAATAGGCTCTTCCGGCCCAAAAAGACGGAATTCCCTTATGTATTGCTTAAACTGATTGAGCATGCGGCAAAGTTATAAAAAGATAAGAAATGAAACTTATTACAGATTCAGAATGCCGGATGATTTACAAATTTAACCTGCATTATTCATCCTTTTTGTCCCATTATTTTCCCAATACTATGTTATTGTCTTTTTCCAGGCCATTTTCAAAGCGTTACAATTTGTAATGGTTTCATTTCATCCAGCTAAAATCTCTTACCGAAAATCCGCCAATACTATCATTTTCCGGATTATTTCTCATACCACTTCCTGAGATTCTTCCTGTTTATCTCGTTGAGAATATTCTTTGCTTCAGGCTTGTACAAAAAATCAAGCTCTGCATGAAAGCGTTCCGCAATCTTTCCCCGCACAATCTTGAGCATAGAATTTATAAGATGGTTTTGTTCGGTAAAATCCTCGGACAAAATGCAGATTGCCGATGGAAGCCACCTTTCGGGGAACATTCCGGCATATTTCCCATGTTTGTAATACGCATTTATCTCATGTTGAATCAGCTTAAGTGCTGCATCGATTGCCTCAGGGCTTCCGGGTTTTAATCCGGTATTCTCAAGATGACTGTTAATGTTGGCGATGGCAGGTACTATCAGTCCAACTGTTAAAGGCTGCTGGTTATTAAAAAGTACACACTGACTGATAAAGGCTGACTGGTCGGTGATTGCCTCCTCTATGCCTTCGGGGCTGTATTTTTCACCATCGTTGCTAATAAGCAGGCTCTTAAACCTGCCGAGCACGACCAGAAAGTCATCTTCATCAAGATATCCCATGTCGCCGGTGTAAAGCCAGCCATCGCGTAATACTTCGGCTGTTGCTTTCGGGTTTTGCCAGTAACCTTTCATTACATTTTCCCCTCTTACCACAATCTCACCTGTTTCGCCACGGGGAAGCTCCTTTGCTTCCATATCGCAGATTTTAAGCTCAAGATAATCAACCAACCTGCCCGATGTTCCCATTTTGATATGTTTCAACGAGTTGGATGAAATGATCGGAGAGGCTTCCGATAGACCATAACCCTGACAAGCCGGAATCCCAATGGCATAAAAGAAACGCTGCAACTCAAAATCAAGCAGGGCGCCTCCACCGATAAAAAATTCCATTTTCCCGCCTAATGCCATTCTTATTTTATTGAAAAGCAAGTAGTCATATAATCTTACCAAAGGCTTTAAAAGAATTCGCCAACCCTTTCCGCGGTTAAATCCCAATCCATTGTATTTATAGGCAATGGACAACGCATGGTTAAAAAATGCCTTTGCCAATTTCCCTTTTTGATCTATCCCTGACTCGATATTTTTTCTGAAATTCCTCAAAAGTGCCGGAACACTCATGATGATATGAGGTTTAAATTCCTTAATATTGAGTGGAACATTCTTCAGGGTTTCAATTGCCGTTTTACCGGTCTGTACTGAACCAACTCCGGCACCCATCGCCATAAAGCAGTATAGGCAAGCTGTGTGAGCAAATGAATGATCCCAGGGCAAAATAGCCAATGTGCGGTGAGTTTGCGGAATATTCATTAAAGTAAGTGCCTGCTTTACATTGGTAACGTAATTCAGGTGGGTGAGCATAATCCCCTTGGGATCAGCCGTAGTTCCGGAAGTGTAGGATATATTGGCCAGATCATCCGGTTTTATCGCTGCAATCCTATCCTCAAGAACAGCAGTGTTGTCTTTGAGGAATTCAACACCCAAATCGATTAAATTCCCATAGGTACAGTCTTTCTCCCGAATGACAGGCTTTTCATCCAGATAAATAACGGTTTCCAAATCCGGCAACGAATCCCGGATTGCTTCAATCTTTTCTGACTGACGGGCTGAAACCAATATCATCCTGCATCCGGAATGCGACAACCGAAACTTTAGGTCTGCTGCTGCATCCAGCCTGACTGACAAAGGAACACTACAGGCACCCGCATAAAGGATGGCGAGTTCACCAATAATCCATGCTTTACGCCCTTCGGATAAAATCGCTATCCGGTCGCCGGGTTGTACACCAGCAGATATCAGGCCGGCTGCAACTTTATAAACAGATTCTTTGACTTCACTATAAGTGTAACCCTTATACTCCGCATCGGTTTTCTCGTATAAATAAACATTGCCGGCATAACGCGAAACACTGTCCTCAAACAAATTGATGATTGTTTTCATAGCTTCCGGTTAGGGCTGCAAGTTATAAAGAAATCAGGTAATTCAGGTTACCAAAATCTTACGAATTTAAGTTGCCCGACCCCTTATCTTTCAACAAAACCATTACAACCAGTGCTGCTTTTAAAGTATGCTAACTTACGGCTAACTCTGAGAAGAACTATAAATCGGGAAGTATACAAAATCTATGATTGAAATCATTGCTTGGTTAAACCTTTCCATTAGATTATTATCTTGGCTTTAAAGAACAAGGTTGGAAGAAAGAATAAGGTTCGGAGGACGTTAGAGGTTACTGAGATTACTAAGGTTACTAAGGTTTTTAAGAAAAAATAAGGTTGATTTCGGATTCCATGTGATGTGGCAGAATTGGGGAAGCCCTCAAATCTCCCCATTTAAGCCAGCGAATCGTATTGAAATACAATAAAACCTTATTCTTCCTTCTTGACCTTACCAGGGTATTTAAGAAAAAATAAGGTTGATTTCGGATTCCATGCACGGTGGCAGATTTTGGGAAGCCGTCAAATCTCCCAATTTTAACCAGAATATCGGACTGAAATACAATAAAACCTTATTCTTCTTTTTTGACCTAAGTAACCAAAGAGCTCCCACTGCCAAATCTCCCCATTTTAACCAGAATATCGGACTGAAATACAATAAAACCTTATTTTTATCTTTTGACCTAAGTAACCAAAGAGCTCCCACTGCCAAATCTCCCCATTTTAACCAGCGTATCGTATTGAAATTCAATAAACCTTATTCTTCCTTCTTAACCTTACTCAGGTTTTTAAGAACAAATAAGGTTGAATCCGGAATTCATATTGTGCGGCAGAATTGGGGAAGCCATCAGATATCCCCATTTAAGCCAGCGTATCGTATTGAAATTCAATAAACCTTATTTTTTCCTTCTTAACCTTACTCAGGTTTTTAAGAACAAATAAGGTTGAATCCGGAATTCATGTTGTACGGCAGAATTGGGGAAGCCATCAGATATCCCCATTTAAGCCAGCGTATCGTATTGAAATTCAATAAACCTTATTTTTTCCTTCTTAACCTTAATAACCAAATAGCCCCACCCCTTTTTAAACCTTATTCCTCCTTTCAACCTTATTTTTTAACAAAAAAAATCGGCAGAAATGAGTCTCTTGAACTCATCTCTTATTATCTTTGCTTTAGACTCTCCACAATGTTAACTTCTTATAACAATATTATGACAGTAGATTACAATAACCTTTATATTCACTTCGTCTTTAACACATCGGGTCGAATAAAACTAATACAGGAAAAACACCGCAACAGGATTGAAAAATACATAACTGGAATTGTGAAAAATCACGAAAGCCGACTTTATGCCATATATGCAAATTCAGAGCATATGCACATGTTAATCTCAAAATCTTCTGAACTATCAGAAGATGAACTTGCAACAATAATAGCTGACAGTTCAGCTTCTTTTATTAATAAGAATAATCTTTGTGCGGGTGTATTTTCCTGGCAACAGTCATGTGCTGCCTTTTCGGTCTCAAAAGATGATGTGGAAAGAGTATGTAAATACATATTTAATCAACCAGAACATCATAAAAAATATTCCTTCAAAGATGAATATCAGGAATTTATAATGTTATATGAATTAGCTTTAAGACCTTTAAAAGAATAAGGTTGGAAGAAAGGATAAGGTTAGAAGGATGTTGGAGGTTACTGAGGTTACTGAGGTTATTAAGGTTACTAAGGTTTTTAAGAAAAAATAAGGTTGATTTCGGAATCCATGCACGGTGGCAGATATTGGGAAGCCGTCAAATCTCCCAGTTTTAACCAGAATATCGGACTGAAATGCAATAAAACCTTATACTTCCTTTTTGACTTTACCAGGGTTTTTAAGAAAAAATAAGGTTGATTTCGGAATCCATGCAGGGTAGCAGATTTTGGGAAGCCCTCAAATCTCCCCATTTTAATCAGCGTATCGTATTGAATATCAATAAAACCTTATTCTTCCTTTTTGACCAAAGAGCTTCCCCCCGCCAAATCTCCCAATTTTAACCAGGATATCGGATTGAACTGCGATAAAACCTTATTCTTCCTTTCTAACCTTATTGAGGTTTCTAAGAAAAAATAAGATTGATTTCGGATTCGAGGTTGTGTGGCATATTTTGAAAAGCCGCCAAAATCTTCTCCTCAAATTTTAACCTCATTAGCCAATACCAAAGCTTAGTCCTTGGAAAAGCTGGTTTTTAAGAAAAAATAAGGTTGATTTCGGAATCCATGCACGGTGGCAGATTTTGGGAAGCCATCAAATCTCCCCATTTAAGCCAGCGTATCGTATTGAATTTCAATAAAACCTTATTTTTTCCTTCTTAACCTTACTCAGGCTTTTAAGAACAAATAAGGTTGAATCCGGATTCCAGATTGTGTGGCATAGTTTGAAAAGCCGCCAAATCTTTCTCCTCCAATTTTTACCTCAATAGCCAATAACGAAGCTCGGGCCTTGGAAAATCTGGTTCTAAGAAAAAATAAGGTTGAATCCGGATTCCAGATTGTGTGGCATATTTTGAAAAGCCGCCAAATCTTTCTCCTCTAATTTTTACCTCAATAGATTAGGCCCATAAAAAATCTGGCTTTTAAGAACAAATAAGGTTGAATCCGGAATTCATGTTATGTGGCAGAATTGGGGAAGCCCTCAAATCTCCCCATTTAAGCCAGCGTATCGCATTGAATATCAATAAAACCTTATTTTCCTTTTTTGACCTAAGTAACCAAAGAGCTCCCCCTGCCAAATCTCCCTATTTTAATCAGCGTATCCTATTGAATATCAATAAAACCTTATTCTTCCTTTTTAACTTTACCAGGGTTTTTAAGAAAAAATAAGGTTGAATCCGGATTCCAGATTGTGTGGCATATTTTGAAAAGCCGCCAAATCTTTCTCCTCCAATTTTTACCTCAATAGGTTAGGCCCATAAAAAATCTGGCTTTTAAGAACAAATAAGGTTGATTTCGGAATCCATGCAGGGTAGCAGATTTTGGAAAGCCCTCAAATCTCCCCATTTTAATCAGCGTATCGTATTGAATTTCAATAAAACCTTATTTTTCCCTTCTTAACCTTACTCAGGCTTTTAAGAACAAATAAGGTTGATTTCGGAATCCATGCACGGTGGCAGATTTTGGGAAGCCCTCAAATCTCCCCATTTAAGCCAGCGTATCGTATTGAAATTCAATAAACCTTATTTTTTCCTTCTTAACCTTAATAACCAAATAGCCCCACCCCTTTTTAAACCTTATTCCTCCTTTCAACCTTAACAGAGACAATTACTACGGCGCCTATAACGAGTATTTTTGCCATGATTTAAGAAGCTAATCAGATTGTTGAGTGATTAGATTTCTTACTCCTTTTATATAATTCGAACCAGGTAATACTAAGAAAACCAGCCAGAACACAAATCAGTTGTTCAACATATCCCACCTTTTCAAACTGGAACAAATCCAGAAGGAATGGTATATTCAGGATCATCACCAGGAAGATAACAGCGCCGCCAACTACCCATTTGACGGCCTTATTCGGAGTGACAATAATTTTAAAGATGCTGGAAGTCCAGGAACGATTGGAGAGGATTACAGCAATATTTGAGACAATCAATGTAATAAATGTCAGCGTTCTTGCCGCGTCTGCTGAATAATCCATACCAAGGCTGATAAAATATACCAGCAAACATATAACCAGAATCCCGACCCCCTGCATACAGCTAAGCAGAATCTTTTTCGCACCAAAGAATGGTTCATCTATATTTTTGGGCGGTCTTGACATCACATTGTCTTCTTCCTTTTCCGCTTCGAATATGATTGAACAGGCGGGGTCAATGATGAGTTCCAGAAAGACGATGTGTACAGGCCAGAGGATAAGCGGCAGACCGGCAAAAAATACCGGAATCAGCGAAAGCCCGGCAATTGGAACATGTATTGCAAAAATATAACCCAACGCTTTTTGAAGATTGTCAAAAATCCTTCGACCCATTTTTACCGCACCAACAATAGAGGCAAAATTATCGTCCATTAGTACCAGAGAAGATGCTTCCCTGGCTACATCGGTGCCCTTTTCGCCCATGGCGATACCAATATTTGAGGCTTTGAGTGCAGGGGCATCATTCACCCCATCACCCGTCATGGCGACTATTTCGCCGTTTCTTTTAAGCGCATTGACAATTTTAAGTTTTTGTTCAGGAACCACTCGTGCAAAAACATTCACATCTTTTATCCTTATGCTCAGTTCCTCTTCGGTCAGTAATTCCAGTTCAGGGCCTGTAATAAAATGGTCAGGATTCTTTAGCCCGATATCCTTTCCAATATTAGCTGCTGTAACAGGATAGTCGCCTGTGATCATGATAACCCTGATGCCTGCTTTATAACATTCTTTTATCGCAGCGGGCACATTCTCCCTGATGGGGTCAGAGAGCCCAATTAACCCGACAAATTTAAAATCAAAGTCATGTTGTTCGGGCGGCAGGCTATCCTGCTCCAGATTTGATTTCGCCACGCCCAATACCCTTAATCCTTCATTTGCCATTTCTTCAACAGCTTTCCCCAACCCATTGAGGATTTGCTTATCAAGATGGCATAAGTCGAAAATTGCTTCCGGTGCGCCTTTGGCCGCAATCACCTTCTTTTTAGTACCTGTATTTGTAAAAACCCGCGACATAGCCAGCAATTCCTTCGATAAAGGATACTCCTTAGCCATCTCCCAGTCTTCATGAATATGTTCTGTATCTTGCAGAAACCGGTCACCAATTTTTATAATGGCTTTTTCCATTGGATCGAAAGGGCTGGCCTGACTTGACAGGATTCCGTACTCAATTATCTCGTGAAAGCCCTCCGGAAAAATACTTTCGGATTTAATATCCAGAAATTCATTTCCATTAAAAAGCTTCGAGACAGTCATTTTATTTCCGGTTAGCGTCCCGGTCTTATCGGTGCAGAGTACCGTTGCCGAACCAAGGGTCTCCACTGCCGCTGGTCTGCGCGTCAGCACGTTTTTCTTTGACATCCGCCAGGCACCCAATGCAAGGAAAATGGTCAGTACCACAGGGAACTCTTCAGGCAGCATGGCCATTGCCAGGGTAATGCCAGCCAGAAAGCCCTGCAATAAATCTCCTCTTGTGAGGGTATAAACAGCGATGACCAATACACACAAAGAAGCGCCAATAATGGCCAGCCGTTTTACCAGAGTACCCATTTCTGCCTTCAACTTGGTAGGTTCTTCCTTTACTGACTCAAGCGCTTTGCCAATTTTCCCGATTTCGGTATTTAACGCGGTAGCAGTTACTTTTACAACACCATTGCCCTGTACAATCATTGAACCTGAGAAAACGAAAGGAATATCGTCGCCACCGGGTGTAAAGATTTTATCACCCTCCATCCTCTCACGCTTCCTTACCGGGACCGATTCACCCGTGAGCAGGGATTCATCGGCCATCAGGCTCGTGCAGCTTAAAACTGCCGCATCAGCAGGTACCCTGTCCCCTTCCTGCAGGATAACAATATCGTCGGTTACCACATCTCTTCCTGCAATCCGCATTGTATTGCCATCGCGGATAACCAGCGCTCGTGGACTTGCCAGATCTTTTAAGGCATCCAGGGCTTTCTCGGTTTTCTTCTCCTGATAAAATTCAATGCCCATGATAACAAAAACAAATCCCAGCAGCATGATGCCTTCCTGGATATCACCAAGAAAGAGATATAATGTTCCGCAGGCAACGAGTAGCAGGAACATTGGCTCTTTTACCACCCCGACAGCTATTTGGAATACATTTTTAGGTTTTGAGGAAGGCAGTTCATTGTACCCTTCTTTTAAGATCTTTTCAGATACCTGCTCTACGCTAAGACCTTCATAATTGGCAGTTTTTGATGGGATTCCCATAATAAATAGTTAATTTGTATTCATTTTAGTTAGTTTATACTAACTATTAAGTTAAAAAAATTATTCTTCCAACAATACCTTATTCAATAATCCAACAAGAAGTACCAGTTCTTCATTGTTCAACTTTTTACCGATTGACTCAGCAATTCGCTTATGCGCATAATCATGCATCTGGTTAATTAGTTTTCCTTTTTCGGTCAGGTGCAAATGACTACTTCGCCTGTCTTCATCAGAAAGAACCTTATAAACAAAATCCCTTTCTATAAACTTATCAATAGCTACCTTAACGGTGGGTTTGGTAAGTTTTAAATAAACTGCAAGTTCAGTGATGTTTGGATTTCCAAGCATGCTGAGTGTTTCAAGGTAATGCAATTGTGTGTAAGTCAGGCCTGCCAGATTAAACTGTTCTTTGGCAGTTTCTTCCATCTGGCCCATCATGTGCGTCAGTTTTGAAATAATATCAATGACATTTTTCATGGCACAAATATAGTTAGTTTTTACTAACTATATAAATATTTCATTCAAAACTATAATTTTATTTTTTCTTGAATTTTGGCTTAACGATGGTATGCATTTAATTGGGATTTTATAAAGATAATATGTTCAGGTAGCTGGCAGAATATGCTGGATGAATGGATGGCTGTTTCGATAGACTATACCACTGAAATCAGGAGCTTAGTCAAATAAAGGTCAATTACATGTTATAATAACAGCCGGAATACATTTCGTTTTCCGGCTGTTTCAATTTAATTTTCGGAATTGTAAAGGTCAGGCTCTGACAGTCAACTGAATAACAATAAGAATTGAAGCATTGATAATGTTATGCTTCGGAATAATCAATTTACCCTTCAGCGGGTATCACCGGAAGCTCCTTTTCTACATCCGTATTGCCCGGTTGATTATCCTGCAAAGTATCTTGCTGCTCCGCCTCAACATTCTCATTAGAGGCAGGAGATTCAGACCCGGTCTTGTCCAGGATTGATTTTATAATTGCCTGAACCGCCACAGAGGGTTCTTTATCTTTCTGGTTTTCCCATTCCCACTGTTTCAGATAAAGCGCACGTGCTTCTTCAGGGCTAAACCCGGCATGCCTGAATTTGTTTATTGCGTCAGACGGCGATTGCACAAAAGTCTGATGCCCGTTGAAGTAAAGTCCAACCAGTACCGCCAAAAAAGCAGCAATTCCCGTAAAGGATTGTCCGGTATGAGTTTCGGCTTTTAAAATGAAATCCTTCAGTGTTTTTGTGGTCAATGCAAACAGTGCCAGCACAATAACAAGGCGAATCCAGTCGGAATCGGTGATGCCGATAAGCAATCCACCCAGCAGTCCTATACCTGCCCCTTCGAACAATTGTTTCAGGTTTTTAAGCATATCAGTAACCTGCAAAATCACGCATTTCCATTGCCAGTGAAAAATGGATAAACTGCTTAAGGTAAGCGCCGTCATCCAATTTGCTGGCATCATAAGTCATGAAAGCCACCAAAATATCCTGACCAATAATTTCAGCAGTATATTCAAGTTGCCTGCCACTTCCATCCGAGGCCTGACGATATATGGTATAACTGCTCTCTTCGGTATCGTCATTTTCGTTTATTTCATCAGGGGTATCAGGGTTAAGAGACCATAAGTCAGCCGGAAAACTATTCTGAAATAAATTATATACCTGGTTTTTAGCATTCTGATAGGTTTGAGCATCGAAAGGTAGTACATAATAACACAGGTCACCATTACCATTACACGTATAATACCAGCCATTCTGCACATCAAATGGCTCTCCATAAGGAATTGAAATGGTTGCCCCGGTTCCATAATCCTCATAAATATCATACCAGGTATCTGACATATCGACTCCGAATCCCTGGACAACATTCAGCAATTCTGCCTTATCCTTTTCCGTCATGGTACTGGTAATATCATCAAAACTGGCTGTCCATGATTTTGTGATTGTTGTGTTGCCCATGGTGATTGTATTCTCTTCGGCTTCCTGTTGAATCAGTTCATTCACTTCCTGGTCTGTAGCTTCATCAGGGATGGTAGTGCTACTGCTGTAGAGGCTTGACTGCAATGAAACCGTTTGGGGGATCAGGTCTTGCGATCCCGAAAGACGTGGCACATATATAAATGCAGGCATTCCCCAGTTTAAGAGTGCCGCGCCACCCCTCAAACCGCCATCGGCAACCCCAACCACTCTGCCATCGCTGGTAAAGAGCGGAGCTCCCGATTGCCCCGGTTGAATGGTTGACCCTATCTTTAGGATTTTTGCTTTGGTTGATGGATATTTTTGCTTTTCAAGCTGATACTTAAGGTCATCTCCGTTGATAATATCATCCAGCACAGGTGAAGTTTCAACGCTTCTGGAAAGCCGGACTTCATTGTCCTGAATTTTATAGACGGCATGAGGGAATCCCCAGATGGTATAACTTTTACCTGCATTGGGGTTGACTTCAGCCAATGCCAATGGTTTAAGTCCAACGTCGGAAGCTAACTTAAGTAATGCCAGATCAGCCTCAAGTAAAACCTTAACTATTTTAGCCGTAGTTGATTTGCCATCATTTTTAATGATTTTAATTTCATCTACACCGGCAACCGCGTGAAGGGCCGTAACGATATACATCGGCTCCTGCCAACAGAACCCGGTGGCAGTTCCTGCTTTCCTCACCCGCTTTCCGCTCTTGTCATTTACTGAATATTTAGTCTCTATTTTTACCACTGATGTTTTTGCACTCTCAATATCGCTTTGGGCTTGAAGTACCGGCAAATGAATGAGGAATGCGCAAATCACCGAAAGCAACAGAATTCTGATTTTCATAATACCTTAATTTTATATTTTCTAATCATGTTCGAGCTGACAAACCATTGTTGAAAGCACTTCAATCATTTTTTTCTGATTGGCGGGTTTAAGTTTGGCAACTACTGCTGCAATAGCTGATGTATCTTCATTATTGAGCCATTTCGCCAGATCGGGCCCCAGAATACATAATTGGGTTGTTTTTCGATTCATTTCACATACCAGGATACGCAGCCCTTTTAGAAAATCAAACCGCTGATCTTCCGGCACATTCGCTTCTATTGCCGTCACCAGATTCGCAAGTGGCTCATTATCGAGCTCAATCATTGCATCTTTAACCGTTTTCCAGTCATTGTTCCAATTGTCGGGGTCGATGGCACCACACAAGGTTTCACGGTCTTCAGCACTGAAAAGTGCGGCCTGTGAAGTTCGCTGCAGTTGGGTTGCTTCACCCAACTCGCCGGTAGTGGGGCTAATTGCCAAACGCTTGTAAGCAACAAGTTTTCGGGCATAATCCGGATCGAAACCGGCATCTGTCCATTGCTTTACACTTTTCTCCACCGACATGGTGAATAATTCATTGGTCCGTATGAAAATTCCGGACAAAATCCCCGCCACCACTGCCAGGCCAAACCAGCCGGCACGCATGGCGGTGAAAAGTGTGTTATACTTCTCCTTTTCATATTCCGATGCTTCCATACCGGTATAGTTCCGTTTGTCGAAACCAAGAAATGCACCCATAAGCCCGGCGAGCACACCGAAAATTGTTTGGACAACATCAGATACCGAAAGGCCCATGATGATTCCCAGCAACAGCCCCATGCCAATTCCCGAAAGTATTGTTGCTCTCTTTATACTGGTAATCAACTTTTTATCTTCAGTTCCCATATTCAATTTTTTGTCTGAATAGTTTTACTTTAACAGTGAGTAATATTCGTTGAAATGGTTGATCCGATCCTGAAGCCCGAGGAGTTTAGCATTCACCTTTCTGGTAACAGCACTCACCACATCTGCACCAGCCCCTCCATCGCAAATGGGCCAGATATTTCTTGAGCTAAAGTAAAATGC
>JBBQBC010000083.1:0-15147 GCA_038317155.1 Bacteroidales bacterium | reverse complement strand
CCGCTTAAAGATGGTGCCGACTCAAACTGGTCAAGCCTTGATGCTGAAATTACAGCATCTCTCCGTGAAATAAGTGCAGCCGGCGGAACAACTGTTCTACTGACCTCTAACATCATCAGCCCTTCAACTAAAAAGCTGATTGAGGAATTTAAAGTTGCTTTCCCGGGTGTTAAACAGGTGACTTACGATCCTGTTTCAGTTTCAGGGATTCTGATTGCCAACCGGGATTGCTACGGACGGGCTCTTGTTCCTGATTATCTGTTTGATAAGGCAGAGGTAATTGTATCATTCGGGGCCGATTTTCTTGGAAGCTGGCTCTCACCTGCTGAATATATTGCGCGTTATGCCGAAACCAGAAGACTTACCAACGGCGAAAAAAAATTATCCTACCATATTCAATTTGAAAGTGGATTAAGCATCAGCGGAAGCAATGCAGATAAACGGGTACCCATCAAACCATCAGAAGAAGCCGGTCTTTTGCTACAACTCTATCATGAATTATCGGCAAAAGCCGGACAAACAGGATCGGGCGCAACTACCTTACACGAAGCTATTCCGGCTCTTTCCGACAAGCTATGGGCCAATAAAGGCAAATCATTGGTTATTTCGGGCAGCAATAATCCCAACATTCAGATTTTGGTGAATGCCATCAACAACCTGCTCGGAAACAATGGGAATACCATTGACTTCAGCAGACCGCTGCTTACCAAACAGGCTTTTGACAGCGAAATGGACGAACTTGTCGGCCAGATGAATTCGGGATCAATCGGTGGACTGATTCTGTGGAATGTGAATCCTGCTTATGATTACTATAATACAAAAGCCTTTATCTCCGGGATAAAGAAAGTTAAACTAACGGCTTCGTTCTGTCCTGTTATTGACGAAACGCAGGAATATGTAAAATATGTGCTTCCAGGCCATCACTTTTTGGAATCGTGGGACGACGCCGAACCCAAACGTGGTTTATACAGCCTTGCCCAGCCCACTATCCGACCGATCTTCAGCACCCGGCAGCCACAGGATACCCTGTTGAAATGGATGGGGAAAGAAGGGGACTATTACGCCTATTTAAAGAATTTCTGGATTACGAACATCCTTAAAGCGGATGAAAATGCCTGGAAAACTACCCTTCAGTCCGGAGTTTATGAATCGGAAGCTGTCACTACTGCCGTATCATTAAACACCTCACTACCGGCTTCTTCCATGGAGGCACTTTCGGCGATAAAAAAAGCTGAAGGGATTGAAATCATTCTCTATCAAAATATTGCGATGGGCAGTGGTGTTCATACCAACAATCCATGGCTGATGGAGCTTCCCGATCCTGTTTCGAAAGTGTGCTGGGACAATTTTGCATCTATTTCAAAGGAAACTGCCGCAGAATTGGGTGTAAATGCAGGAGGTATGTTGAATATTAACGGCATAGGATTCCCGGTATTTATCCAGCCCGGCCAGGCTGCCGAAACTGTTTCCATCGCATTGGGTTACGGTCATGCCCATTTCGGCAAGGTTGCCGACGGGGTCGGGTTGAACGTATATCCGCTCACGACCTTTGAAAATGGCGTTAGAATGTTTGTAAATTCTTTAGCGAAAGTTGAAAAAGGCACGGGTGAATTCAAACTCGCCAGCAGTCAGATGCATAGTAGCATGGAAGGCCGCCCGATCGTGCGCGAAACTGTCTTGGGCAGCTATCTTGAAAGCCCCGATGCCGGGAATGAGCTTCACGCTGAGATTGAGAAAAAAAATATAACCCTATACAAAGAAACAGAATATAAAGGTCACCACTGGGCTATGGCCGTTGACCTGAACACCTGTATTGGCTGTAGCGCCTGTGTTATAGCCTGTCAGGCTGAAAACAACATTCCGATCGTTGGCAAGGAAGAAGCTTTGAAAGCCAGGGCTATGCACTGGATTCGCATCGACAGGTACTACGCCGGTGATAATAAGAATCCTGAAGTGGTATTCCAGCCATTAATGTGCCAGCATTGCGACAATGCCCCATGCGAAAATGTTTGCCCTGTTTCTGCTACAAATCACAGTAGCGAAGGATTGAATCAGATGTCGTATAACCGCTGTATCGGAACCAAATACTGTATCAACAACTGTCCTTACAAGGTTCGCCGTTTCAACTGGTTCAGGTATGCTACCAACGACAAGTTCGATTACAACATGAACTCCGATCTCAGCCGCATGGTGCTCAATCCCGATGTAACAGTGCGCGAAAGAGGGGTAGTTGAGAAATGCTCATTCTGTATTCAGCGAATCCAGGAAAAGAAACTACTGGCCAAAACCGAAGACCGACCGCTGGAAGATGGGGAAATAATTACGGCTTGCGGACAGGCTTGTCCCGCGAAGGCCATTGTATTTGGCGACCTGAATGACCCGAAAAGCGATGTTTCCAGACTGTTTAAGGATCCGCGCAAATATCACTTGCTTGAAGAACTGCATACGCTCCCTTCAGTTGGCTACCTGACACTGGTGCGTAACACTGAAGTAAACGAAGCATAATCTGAAATCAAAAAAAACAATAGAACACATAAAAGGCAGACTTTATGTATAAAACCGATGTAAGAGGGCCACTGATTCTGGGCGATAAAAACTACCGCCAAATCAGTGATGATGTAATTGCCCCGATTAATCAGCCTATACCAACCTGGTGGAAGATTGCATTTTTTATAGCAACGTTGATGACCATTTTTGGTATGCTGGCTCTTTACCAGACAGTTACCGTAGGTTTGGGTACTTGGGGAGTTAACAATTCCGTTGGTTGGGGATGGGAAATTATCAATTTTGTGTGGTGGATCGGAATCGGGCATGCCGGAACAGCATTCTCAATTTTCCTTCTGATCCTGAGGCAGAAATGGAGAACTTCCATAAACCGTGCTGCAGAAGCAATGACCGTTGTTGCCGTTATGTGCGCCGCTATTTTTCCGGCTATTCACATGGGCCGTGTCTGGTTAGCATTCTTTGTAATCCCATACCCTAACACCCGTGGGCCTTTGTGGGTTAACTTCAACTCACCGCTGTTCTGGGACTTTATCGCCATCAGTGCCTATCTGCTTATTTCCTCTTCATTCTGGTATTTTGGTATGGTTCCCGATTTTGCCACTATCCGCGATAAAGCTACTTCAAAAATCAAAAAAGCGGTCTATGGTTTCTTTGCTTTCGGATGGACCGGTTCTTCGCGCGAATGGTTGCGTTACGAAGCCCTCAGTTATGTTCTCGGAGGAATTGCCGCAGTGCTGGTTGTTTCGGTTCACTCAATTGTATCAACTGACTTTGCAGTCGCGGTTATCCCGGGCTGGCACACGACGGTATTTCCGCCTTACTTCGTTATTGGTGCTATCTTTTCAGGATTTGCAATGGTTATGACCCTGATGATCATCATCCGGAAAATGTACAAATTCCAGGATTATGTCACCGATGCGCACCTGAACGCTATAGCCAAAATCTTGATTTTCATCTCACTGATCATGGGAACGGCTTATGCCACCGAAATCTTCATAGCCTGGTACTCGGGCAGTGAATATGAGATGTTCACCTTCTTCAGAAACCGAATAACCGGTGATTATACCTTCCAATTCTGGACAATGGTTACCTGCAATGCCTTTATTCCACAACTATTCTGGTTTAAGAAGGTCAGGAAGAACTTAACAATAGCTTTCATTATCTCGATCTTTATCAATATCGGAATGTGGTTCGAGCGGTTCAACATTATTATAACCTCACTCTCAAAAGACTACCTGCCATCAAGTTGGGTAACTTACAGTCCGACATGGGTTGAAATAGGTATTTTTGTGGGAACACTCGGTATATTCTCGACAGGGGTTCTGCTGTTCTTCAAGTATATCCCAATGATCGCCATTAGCGAAGTAAAAAGTGTATTGAAGGTGACTACACCAAATCCTAACGATAAAAACCAGTACAGCCATGAATAAAAGCCGGATTATAGGTGTATTTGATGAAGAAACCGCCCTGATAGCTGCAGTTAATCAGGTGAAAGCAGCGGGTATTGAAATCAACGAGGTTTACACCCCCTACCCTATACATGAGGTAATTGAGGCAATGGGCAAGAAAACCAGGTTCACTTTTGCCGCTTTCCTTTTCGGATTCTTCGGATCGGTCGGTGTTTTGGCTTTCCTTTATTACACTTCGGTAATCGACTGGCCGATCAATTACGGTGGAAAGCCAACAAACTCTTTTCCCTCATTTATCGTCGTGACCATTATCCTGACCATTCTTACAGTTACGCTGGCCAGTTTATTTACTTTTTCAGCAAGATCTGCCATTTTTCCCGGCAAGGTTTACGATCTGCCTGATAAAAGATCAACTGACGACAAGTTTGTGATTGTTTTTGATAAACCAGCTATTCAGGATGGTGTAGATAAACTGAATGCGATCCTTCACGAAAAAGGGGCTTCGGAAGTCTATGAAAAAGAGCTAAATCTTAAAAATTAAGCGGTATATGATACGCAAGAAAATAAATACAGCCCTGATAGCAGCAATAGGAATTCTGCTCATGGGTACCTCGTGCGACCGCACACGCAACGATAAAGGCTATGAGTATTTCCCGGATATGGCACATTCGCTTGCTTATGAAACCTATGCTGTAAACCCGGCAATGGCTGATAGCCAGGCAATGAGGCTTCCGGCTGAGAATACCATTTCACGCGAAATTATGCCCTACTCCTATCCCGCCACGCCTGAAGGACGTTTGCAGGCTGCTGCTGAACTTAAAAACCCGTTTACATCAACACCTGAAAACATCAGCAGGGGAAAAGAACAATTCACCATTTTCTGCAAAGGATGCCATGGCGAATTTGGTAACGGTGAAGGCTATTTGTTCACGAGTGGACGCTACGCCATCAAACCGGCTTCACTCCTTTCGGAAAAGATGATGGCAATGCCTGATGGTGACATCTATCATGTTATCAGCGTCGGCTATAACGTAATGGGCGCCCATGGTCACATGATTCGCCCTGCCGACCGCTGGAAGATTGCCATGTATGTTAAAAATGAACTGCAAAAAAAACCCGTAAACTAATAGGAGCGCAATGGACACAAGAATTACCCTTTCAAAACGCTTTCAATATGCAGCTATAGCCCTTATTGTATTCGGGGTTGCCGTTATGGCTTACGGTTTTATAACCCATCCGGAAAGGGCATGGGCTAATTTGCTGCTCAATAATTACTTCTTCCTGTCTTTGGCTCTCGGAGCGAGTTTTTTCCTTGCCCTGCAGTATATTACCCAGTCAGGATGGTCATCTATGTTCAAGAGAGTGCCTGAAGCCATGATGGCTTATATTCCTTATGCCGGGATCATTATGCTTCTACTCTATTTTGGGATGCATTCCCTTTACCACTGGACCCACGAGGAAGCCATTGCAAGTGATGCCCTGATTCAACACAAAGCGCCTTACCTGAACATACCATTCTTTTTTATCAGGCTGGTGCTGTTTTTCATTGTCTGGACCGTCATGACACGCCTGTTAAGGAAAGCCTCTCTGGATGAAGATAAAAATGGCGGAATGCACTATTTTGAAAAAAGTGAATTATTGTCGAAAATCCACATTTTCATACTCGCAATTACCTTCTCATTTGCAACATTCGATTGGATTATGTCAATTGACGTGCACTGGTTCAGTACTATTTTCGCACTCAAGAACTTTATAGCGGCATTTTATCACGGCACTGCTGTGATGGTACTAATCGTCATCATTCTTCACCAAAAGGGCTATTATCCGGCATTGAACAAGAGCCACCTGCTTGATTTTTCAAGATATATTTTTATGCTTTGCATCGTTTGGGGATATTTTAATTTCTCGCAGTTTATGTTAATCTGGTATGCCAATATACCTGAAGAAACAGCTTACTTCTTCGAACGCTGGCACAATGGATTTAAGGCAATTTTCTATATTAACTTTTTCATTAACTGGTTTTTACCATTTGTGCTCCTGCTTTCGCAGGTTATTAATAAAAACATTCAGGTAGTGAAAGTGCTGGCCATCATCCTGGTTGCAGGTCAATACATTGACCTATATGAGCAAATATTCCCAACAATTTTACATGCACCGCTTTTCGGTTTGATTGAAATTGGTTTCTTTGCCGGTTTTACCGGACTATTCGTACTTGTTTTCGGGAAAGCATTGGCAAGTGCAGATTTGATCCCACGAAACCATCCATATCTGGAAGAAAGCCTGCACCATCATGTGCATTAGTGGGATGGTTTTATATTTTTGAAGTTGATTTAAACAAAATAAAATGAAAATCAATTATCTGATTCTTGGGTTGACCATGGTTGCAGGAATTAGTCTCTATGGTCAGATTCCAGCTACAAGCGACATTAAATCGCCCCAGCCGGAAATCGGAATTGTAGAGCATCTTGATGAATACCTGCCTGATGACCTTACCTTTACCGGTACCGACAACAAAAAATACAATCTAAAACAACTAATCGACAAACCAACGGTGTTGATGTTTGTTTACTATCGCTGTCCGGGTATCTGTAGTCCACTCATGACCAATGTTGCTGAAATGATAAGCAAGACAGACATGTTACTGGGTAAGGATTTTCAGGTAATAACCATCAGTTTCGATCAGCGCGAAGGCACTGATCTGGCCGTAAAAAAGAGCACCAACTATTACAAATTAATAACCAAAGAGGTCAACACCGACGGCTGGAAATTTTACACAGGCGATAGTTTGAACATTGCCCGGGCGACCTCCGCGACAGGCTTCAAATTTAAAAAAGCCGGTAATGACTTTCTGCATTCAGCAGTCTTAATTGTACTTAGCCCTGATGGTAAAATAACGCGCTACCTCCAGGGAACCTATTTTCTGCCTTTTGAATTTAAAATGGCAGTAGTGGAAGCATCACAAGGCAAAAGTGGTCCGACAATTTTCCGGATACTTCAGTTTTGTTATTCGTACGATCCGGCCGGACAGCAATATGTGCTTAACATCACAAAAATGGCTGGTAGCATCATACTTGGAATAGGTGTGATCGTATTTTTGATATTATTATTTAAACCACGAAAAAAAGTAACTATAAACAAAGAATAATCACACAATGGTGGAACAAACTGAACACAAACACGAACCCAACTTCCTGGAATACAGAGGTAAGCATAAAGGGCTGATGGGGTGGTTGACTACAACCGACCATAAGCGCATCGGGCTTATGTATTTTTATGGCATGATGACCTTTTTCCTTTCGGGAGTGGTCATGGGTATATTGATGAAGATTGAATTGATAGCCCCGGGTGAACAAATCATGGGCCCTCAAACCTATAATGCACTATTTACACTTCACGGGCTTACAATGATTTTCCTTTTTGTAATTCCGGGTGTTGCAGCGGTCTTCGGAAACCTGATAATGCCCATTATGATCGGAGCAAAAGACGTTTCATTCCCAAGACTAAACCTCTTTAGCTGGTATCTATACATGCTGGGTGCTTTGATCGTGTTGTCCTCACAATTTATGGGAGATGGCCCACCGGATACCGGATGGACTTTTTACGCACCTTACAGCCTGAAGACTCAGACAAATGTCGTCGCTGCAGTTGCCGGGGCTTTTGTACTGGGATTTTCATCAATTCTGACTGGTCTTAACTTTATAGTAACCATGCACCGGCTGCGTGCACCGGGAATGGGTTGGATGAGAATGCCTATTTTCTGTTGGACCCTATATGGAACCGGCTGGATTCAATTGCTGGCAACGCCTATTATTGGTATTACTTTCCTGATGGTTATTGCCGAACGTGTCCTTGGAATTGGCTTCTTTGACCCGGCTATCGGAGGCGAT
Organism: Bacteroidales bacterium; assembly: GCA_038317155.1. GTDB lineage: Bacteria > Bacteroidota > Bacteroidia > Bacteroidales > Lentimicrobiaceae > Lentimicrobium. The sequence continues at coordinate 7,346 of JBBQBC010000083.1, read as the reverse complement.
CCGATACTCTACCAGCATCTCTTCTGGATATACTCCCATCCTGCGGTTTACATTATGATTCTGCCTGCAATGGGGGTTATCACCGAGATAGTGGTTACATTCTCCCGTAAAACAATTTTTGGCTATTCTGCCATGGTCATTTCAAGTATGGCTATCGCATTTGTAGGATATTTTGTCTGGGGACATCACATGTTCACCTCCGGAATGAGCAATACTGCTCGTTGGGTATTTTCCTTTATTACCTTCCTCGTCGCCATACCATCTGCTATAAAGGTATTTAACTGGACAGCCACCCTCTACAAAGGCTCCATTAACCTGCAGACACCTTTCTACTGGGCAATGGGCTTTATTTTTGTTTTTATGATCGGTGGATTTTCAGGACTGGTGCTTGGCGCAGTAGCAGCAGATGTTCATGTGCATGATACCGCTTTTGTTGTGGCCCATTTCCATTACATTGTATTTGGTGGGACCGGGTTCGCCTTTTTTGGCGCATTGCATTACTGGTACCCAAAGATATATGGGAAAGTTTACAATGGTAAAATAGCTAATTTAGGCCTGCTAATTTTCTTTATTGGCTTTAACACCCTCTATTTCCCGATGTTTATACTTGGGATGATGGGCATGCCACGCCGTTATTACGATTATCTTGAGCAATTCCATTCATGGAACATTGTTTCAACTATTGGCTCATGGATAATGGTCACAGGGCTGATCATAATAATTGTTAATCTGGTAAGAGCCCGTAAAGGCTTTGGTAAAGAAATTGACAATCCATGGGATGGACGTACGTTGGAATGGAGTATCTCTTCACCTCCGATCGTTGAGAACTTCGAAGAGATTCCTTTTGTTGACCATGAACCTTATGATTACAAATAAATCCATTAAAGTATGGAAATAACTGCAACCCATCACGCCGATTTGCACCGCGATGATGAAGCCGCCAAAATAGGTATGTGGCTGTTCATCTTTACCGAGATTTTACTTTTTGGAGGTCTCTTTATTGTGTATTCAGTTTACAGGTTCCGAAACCCGGTTGCCTTTCACCTGGCACACGAAGAGTTGAGTATCCCAATAGGGTTTATGAATACGGTTATTCTTCTGATCAGCAGCGCAACCGTGGCTATTGCCATATCAGCCATGCAGAAAAACGACAGAAAAATGACCATAATAATGTTGACAATAACTCTTTTGCTGGCATTAACCTTTCTGGTAAACAAATATTTTGAATGGGGAGCAAAATTTGAGCATGGTATGTATCCCGGATCAGACCTGATGTCTAATCTCAGCCATGGCGATATGCTATTCTTCAGCCTGTATTTCTTTATGACAGGTCTGCATGGTATCCACATCATCATCGGGATGATTCTAATAGGAGCTTCCCTTTACAAAGTGCGCTCCGGTGCAGTCAACAGCACAAGATATGCATTGCTTGAAAACAGCGGACTCTACTGGCATCTGGTTGACCTTATCTGGATTTTCCTTTTCCCATTGTTCTACCTCATTCATTAATCTTAGTTTTTTATGAGCGAAGATAAACACCCTCACATTGTAGCATACAAAAACCACCTGCTGATTCTTTTGCTACTTATTGGATTCACCATACTAACGGTAGCTATTACCAGTGTTGAACTGGGTCCATACAATACTGCGGCTGCAATGCTTATTGCTTCTATAAAAGCAGTAATCGTGCTGATGTATTTTATGCATCTCAGATTTGACCAGAAAATCTACCGGATTATGGCAACAATCGTTTTTATGATTTTTGCTGCCGTAATTGTTGTTACCTTTTTCGATTATTTATACAGATAAAACGATATGTATTCAGGAGCTTCAAATTTTGTAAATGACACCGACAATGTCTTCCTCTTAATTATAGGAATTTCGGTCCTTTTTCTGCTGGGTATTACCGGTACTTTGATTTGGTTTATTATTCGTTACAATAAAAAACGTAATCCGGTTGCCACACAACTTCATGGAAGTAACACCCTTGAAATTATATGGACGATCATTCCGACCATTCTGGTACTTATCATGTTTTTCTATGGTTGGGTAGGTTATTCACCTATGAAAAATGTCCCGGAAGATGCCATGAAAATCAAGGCTGTTGCCCGCATGTGGTCATGGAGTTTTGAATATGAAAACGGATTCAAAACAGACACACTTTACGTTCCGGTTGATAAGGCTGTTTCGCTTGACCTGGTCTCTCTCGATGTAATTCATAGTTTTTACATTCCGGCATTCAGAATCAAAGAAGATATAGTTCCAAACCGGGGAAATAAACTCTGGTTTATAGCCCAAAAAGAGGGGGATTATGAACTTTTCTGCACAGAATATTGCGGTTTATCGCATTCCTATATGATAACTGAGTTAAAAGCAATGCCTCAAAAAAAATTCGACACCTGGTACGCAAAGATGTCTGACACCACCAAAAAAGTGGTTGCGGTTACCGATCCTGTTGCCGAAGGCAAGCGGCTCATGGAGAAAAACGGGTGCGTAGTCTGTCATTCTTCCGATGGAACAAAAATTGTTGGGCCGACCTACAAGGGTGTATATGGTCACAAAGTGATGGTTGTTACCAATGGGAAGGAACGCGAAATCTTAGCTGATGATGAATATATCAAACGTTCAATTTATGAGCCTGATGCTGACGTTGTTAAAGGGTACAACAAAGGTATGATGGTATCCTACAAAACACAGCTTAATGATGCTGATGTAGCCAATATCATTGAGTATCTTAAAAGCATTAAATGAGTACCGGATTAAAAAAGAAATTAAAAGCATACACCTGGCTTGGTAAATTCAGCATTTCAGTTCCGGTTGCCTTAACTACTTTTACAGGATATTTGCTCGGTCGGGGGGAATTCGATTATCACATTCTCTTCCCGGTGATCGGCGTTTTTCTGCTTGCTTCCGGAGCTTCTGCCCTAAACCAGATTCAGGAATACAAACTGGACCTGTTGATGCCCCGCACCCGAAACAGACCTATTCCTTCAGGCAGGATCAGCCTGTCAGGCGCATGGCTTTTCACTATCATTTTCTCACTGTCGGGCTTATTTATTTTGTTCTGGTTCAGTGGATATATGGCCTTTTTCCTGGGGTTACTTAATATTTTCTGGTATAACGGTATTTACACCCCCCTAAAACGTATAACAGCTTTTGCGGTCGTGCCAGGATCTGTTGTAGGTGCCTTACCTCCGCTTATCGGATGGGTAGCTGCGGGTGGTCTGATTCTGGACCCGGTATCCATCGCGCTTGGCTTTTTTTTCTTTATCGGACAGATACCTCATTTCTGGTTACTGCTGCTCCGCTTCGGACATGAATACGAAATGGCCGGCTTTAAATCGCTCACCACGAAGTTTACCAATGTCCAGATACGCCGGCTTACTTTTGTATGGATTGCTGCAACAGCAGTAACCGCATTTATGCTGCCCGGGTATTACCAGTTTAACCATTCTGCAATCGTCTACATTTTGTGGATAATGTCAATTCTACTGGTCGTAATTTTTGCAGGTTTATTAAAATCCTCAAAGGAAGATGTTGAGTTCAGAACATCCTTTCTCAGGATAAACATTTACTATTTTTTTGTGATGGTATTGTTGTGTCTGGATGTACTTTTGTAAATAATTTACGACAAATTTTTCGCCTTTCTATGGCTCTTTGTTGTGCCGTCTGCCCGACTCCGTCATTCAGATGGGTGATCCGAAAATATTTGTAGAAAATATAATCTCAATCTGTAGTGTCCGGTTAGATTTTATTTCGTCCCCCGAAGAAATTGGGGCAGGCTCTGAAGGGACTTTGTTCACATTTGCATCTTGTTTTCTACCACTATAATGTCCCTAACGTGACGGTCACTTTGGGATATTTCCGCCTTAGGCGAACGTATTCCCATTGACTTCAGCGAATCTGGCATGTTTTAATCGGATAACAATGAATCCCAATCAATTAAACTTCATTCCCACACACTTCATTGCTTCATAAACAAGAAAGGCGGGCAAACCAAGTGACTTAAACAACATCCTTTTTACGTTACGGTGCTCTGCACCTTTATATCCTTGTATTTCAATTACTTTCTACCAACATTACGCCACTCTGTGGCTCTTTTAAATTCTGACCCGCATTTTTCATTATTTCAGGTGCACAGTTTAACGGAGTTGTTATTTAGGGGCTGCTGAAAATATATATATTATTGGAAATAAAATAATTACAAGGTTAAAACGTGTTCTAAGTAAATATTGTTCCTTTTCATTATCCCCCGGCTGAAGCCGGGGTATTTGATACAATTCTTTTTAATATCGCCCAAAGTGATAGGACACTGAACCGGTTTTTTCTTTACCAAATCAATTCAATTTCTCTGGGCTTCAGCCCGCTGCAGAATGCCGATTTATGCATTATCCCAGGCTTTAGCCAAAAATGCACGTCTGACATTTCCGATATACCAGGCACATGATTATCAAAATATGCAGATGCATGTTTACCTGAGTGAGCACTCATGTATTTTGTGGTTTTGTCATCTCCACCTTAAGGCCTTTTTAAACGGTCGTTATATTCATCTCACCCAGTATCTAACGCCGCTTTTTGGGCTAAAGCCCCGTATATTGTTCGTTTTTATTAACCCCCGGCTGAAGCCGGGAGTTTGATACGAAACTTTTTAATATCGTCCAAAGTGATATGACACTGAACCGGTTTTTTCATTACCAAATCAATTCAATTTCTCCGGGCTTCAGCCCGGTGCAGAATGCCGATTTATGCACTATCCATGGCTTTAGCCGAAAATGTATGTCTGACATTTCCGAAATTGTTCTCAGAATACTGATCAAAAAAATAATGATGATAAAATGAGAATATTATTTTTTCTCCTTTTCTGTTTTGGTCCAGTCAACGTGGAACTTTCCTCCGCCTAATATGATGGTATCTGTTTCATCCGACTTTTTTGTATTGTCGTGATCGTGCGCACCGCCGTTGGCAAGCATACCTCCACCAGCTTTGGTCATGACTTTGCGTTCAAGATTTCCTTTGATTCCGGAGCCTGTCATTGTTGCAACAGCGCGTTTTTTGTAAAAAACGCCCCTGAGTGTAGCTTCAAAACTGCCTTCAATTGATGTTTTAGAAACCTTATCAATGGTTACGGTGCCACTCAGCGATTCACCATCGTGAAATGCATGACCCAGGCCTTTGGTTTCTTCGGTATAATCAACCAACACCCAAACAAGATCCTTGTCGGCCGATCTCTTTGCTTTTGAATCAAGATCATCTTCCGATAAAATCTGGTAGGTTCCAGGTTTCAGGCTATCAGTAAAATAGTAAAACCTCAGCCAAACCTGCACATCAGGGCTCACCTGAAAAGATGCAACAGCAAGGTATTCGAATCCTGAAACCGGAATTTTCATTCGCCTGGCCTCGGCTTTATACTCTTTCCCATCTACATTACAGGAAATAAAGTTGGTAAATTCCTGGGCATTCAACGTACTAAAAACACCCGAAAAGATTAATAATACAATGATGTAAAGCTTCCTCATGACTGGGAATTTTTAAAGGTGAAAATTAGAATCAGTGAAATCGGTCAAGACAACTTTTGACTAATTGGATCACTAAATTAAACTATTTATCGTGACGATGCAATGATTTCCGGTAAAATTAATGCTTACCTTCATAAAAAAAAGGAGCCTAAGCTCCTTTCATGAAAAAATGTTGTTAACTAGCGGGGTAAAATCTTGACATCTTTTACTTCATCAACACTTATATATCCGCCTTTGTTCCCAAAGTTGTTCAAAACGTAGTTGATCACCGCAACAGCTTCCTCATAGGTACCAACCTGAGGAGGCATAGGAGCTGGATATTTAACTGTCCTGGTCGCAGCCACATGCTCAGAGCCGTTAAGTACCTGAGATACAGCAAGAACTTTTTTGTTCAGTAGGAAATCAGATCCTACCAGACTGGGGAATACATTTGGTATTCCTTTGCCGTTAGGTTGATGACATACAAAACACTTTTCGTTGTAGATTTTTTCGCCCATAGCCATTTGTTCAGCACTGGGAGCAGCAGCTTCAGTAGCCTCTGCACCAACCTGGGTACTTTCAGAAGATTCGGTTGCGGTTTTATTTCCACCGCCACATGACGTAATCATTGCCAGGCCAAAAAGGCCTGCAATTGTAAAAGCAATGTAATTTCTTGTTTTCATATTTTTGTTTTTAGATGCTGTAAAGTTATTAATAATCATTATAAATTGAAAGGATAATACACAATTTATTTTGGATGGCAACACGAATGTGCCTTTTCGACAACGGGGGTCAATGCTTCCGCCTTTGGGCTGATGTATGGAATTCCGAGTGATAATCCGCGTAGTATTATCAGAACACCAAGTACCACAATGACATAGGGAGATAGCTTATTGATAAATACGCGCAATTTCAGGCTGATCATGGTTCCGGCCAATGAAACCGCCAGCATTACCGGAATAGTTCCGAAACCAAAAAGGCCCATGTAAAGCATTCCGGAAACCACATCGCCGGTGCTCAATGCTCCGGCCACTGCAACATAAACAAGTCCACAGGGAAGAATGCCATTCAACAAACCGATACCGAACAAGGATGGATAGGAACTGTTATGGAAAAGTTTGCGAAACCCGCCGATTAAGCGACCCGAATAACCTTCAAGAACATTGCCAAATGAAGGCAATTGCTTAAACAACAGCGGAATAACTACAAAAGCAATCATCAAAGCACCAACAATTACTGAAGCCCACAACTGAAACCCTGCCATGTGGAGTCCCTTGCCCAAAAGTCCGAAAACAGCACCCAGCATCACGTAGGTAAATATCCTGCCGGAATTGTAAATTAATCCACCAGTCACCCGGCGAAACCAGCTATCGCTTCGCAAAGGCAAGGCAAGGGCTATCGGTCCGCACATTCCGGCGCAGTGAGCGCTACCGATAAAGCCGACTAAAAATGCTGTCCAGAGGAACATAGTAAAGAAGCTCAAAGTTTAAAGTTTAAAGTTCAAAGTCTAAAGCTCAAAGTCCAAAGCTCAAAGTCTAAAGCTCAAAGTCTAAAGCTCAAAGTCCAAAGCTTAAAGTCCAAAGCTCAAAGTCTAAAGTAAAAAGTTTAAAGTAAAAAGTTTAAAGTAAAAAGTGAACTGTGAAAAGTAAAAAAAGCTCAAAGTCTAAAGCTCAAAATCCAAAGCTCAAAGTTTAAAGCTCAAAGTTTAAAGTAAAAAGTGAAAAGTGAAAAGTGCTCAATCTTATTTCACAATTTTTACACCTTCTTCATGGTAGTATTCTTTTCCGTTCATTGTCCAACTGATTTTAGCGACGTATCGGCCGGCTTTTAATCTTTCCAGTGGAATTCGCT
>JBBQBC010000082.1:0-15310 GCA_038317155.1 Bacteroidales bacterium | reverse complement strand
CTCGAAAATCTCTTTAGCCTCTCAGAGCAGACCATTACCACCAAAGGAACCGCCAACGAAAAAGGCACCGGCCTTGGCCTTATCCTTTGCAGGGAATTTATTGAAAAAAACGGCGGAACAATCCATGCAGAAAGTGAATTGAGGAAGGGAAGCTGTTTTAAAATTGATCTTCCGGTCAAAGAGCACAATGAGCAGCGATAGGCTCCTCTATTCTTTTTAAACAAATATTTAATATTTATTATCCGGACACTTTCAGAGGATTTTCGTTCATTGCTGTAAAATCTGTAATTTAGCCCCTTCAAAGAGATTAATCCACCAAATTCAAAACCATTATGTTACGCAAAGTATTCACCGTTGTGGCAGTTACCGGCATTCTCGCCATGTCAGCAGGCTGTGGCAAAAGCAACAAAACCGAAGAAGAGATGGAAAACAATTATCCCGGCGTAATAGCTACAGGTGAAGCCCTTACTGCCACGGATGCCGCGGATGTGGCGCAGCGGCTGGCCTCTTATGCTTCTGTTAAACTCACTGCCGATATCAGCCATTTATCTGAAAAGGAAAAGCAACTATTGCCATTGCTGTTTGACGCCGCACAGTTGATGGACGATATTTACTGGCAGCAGACCATCGGTAATAAAGAAGCTTTTCTTTCGCGCATCAGCGATGAATCCACCCGCAAATTTGCCGAAATTAACTACGGCCCCTGGGACAGGCTGAATGGCAACAATTCGTTTATTTCCGGTATCGGTGATAAACCGCTGGGTGCCAATTTCTACCCGGTTGATATGACCAAAGAAGAATTTGAAGCATTTCAGAATCCCGATAAGTCGAGCCTTTACACCCTGATCCGCCGCAATCAGGACAGCACATTGCGCGTAGTCTGGTACTACGAAGCCTATGCTTCAAAAGTTAAGAAAGCTGCCGATCTGATGAAACAGGCCGCTGCACTGGCCGAAGATGCCGGTTTAAAGAAATACCTCGAACTGCGCGCCGAAGCCCTGCTTACCGATAAATACCAGGAGAGCGACTTCGCCTGGATGGAGATGAAAACCTCGAACATTGACTTTGTGGTTGGGCCCATCGAGAACTATGAAGATGCCCTTTTCGGGACCAAAGCCGCGCAGGAATCGTTTGTCCTGATAAAGGATGTGGAGTGGAGCGAGCGCCTGGCGCATTTTGCCGCATTGCTTCCCGAACTTCAGAAAGGACTTCCGGTTGATCAGAAATACAAAAACGAAGTTCCCGGTTCGGATGCCGATCTCAACGCTTATGATGTGGTTTACTACCGGGGCGATTGCAACGCAGGCAGCAAAACCATTGCCATAAACCTGCCCAACGACGAACAGGTGCAACTGAAAAAGGGTTCACGCAAACTGCAGTTAAAAAATGCCATGAAGGCCAAATTCGATAAGATTGTGGTTCCCATTTCAACTATTCTGATCGATTCATCGCAACGTAAATACATCAAATTCGATGCATTCTTTGGCAATACCATGTTTCATGAAGTCGCTCATGGACTTGGAATTAAAAATACCCTCGATGGAAAAGGCACGGTGCGTGAGGCATTGAAAGAACAGTATTCGGCCCTTGAAGAATGCAAAGCCGATATTCTCGGCCTTTACCTGGTTACCAGGCTTTATGAGATGGGAGAGTTAAAAGAAGGCGAGGTGATGGACAACTACGTAACCTTTATGGCCGGTATTTTCCGCTCAGTTCGTTTCGGTGCCGCCAGTGCCCATGGCAAAGCCAACATGCTTACTTTTGCCCATTTTGCTGAAAACGGAGCGTTTACCCATCAGGCAAACGGCACGTATTTGGTAAATTTTGACAAGATGAGACTGGCCGTTGAAAGCCTCGGCGGGATGATTCTTTCACTTCAGGGTGATGGCAGTTACGACAAGGTTAAGGAACTGATAAAAACCAAATCGGTGATTCCCACCCAGCTCCAGGCCGACCTCGATAAGTTGAAAGGTGCCAGCATACCTGTTGACATCGTTTTTGAGCAGGGGAAAAGCGAACTTGGACTCTAGTACCTCACCCCCGGCCCCGGCCCTGAAGAAGGAGAGGAGAGCATAACAGGATGGAGCGATGGAAGACTGGAAGGATGGTAGACTGGAATGATGGAAGGATGGAAGAATGGAAGGATGGAAGGATGGTTATTGGAATAATGGAAGACTGGAAGGATGGAAGACTGGAATAATGGAAGATTGGAAGGATGGAAGGATGGAAAGATGGAAGGATGGAAGACCTGCCGGTATTCTTGTTAGTACTTCATACTTCTTACTTCTTATTTCTTACTACATACTACTTACTTCTTACTTCTTATTTCATACTTCATACTTCTTACTTCCAGCATCTGATCTCAGGCCTAAATTAACCCATGTACAAAACCGAACATGAATGCTTCATAACCGAACATAACAAGATTATTACCTGGTCAGCTTTTAGTTTATTTATCTGATAAACAGTGAAATAGAAATATGGCATGATTTTAGACTTCGTCCAGGCGTTTGGCCCGGTTTGCGGGCATTTTTCAATTATAAATAGCAGATTCAACTTTAAACAAATTAAACATCAAAAACCAATGAAGAAAATCATTTTTACGCTGATTATGCTTGTAGCCCTAGGCATTGGACTACGTGCAGGAAACCCACCCGATGAGGGCATGTGGTTGCCTATGCTTGTCGAACGGCTCAATTATGTTGACATGCAAAAGATGGGTCTGAAGCTGACCCCAAAAGAAATTTATGACATCAACAATTCGAGTCTGAAAGATGCCATTGTCAGCCTGAATGGCGGCTCCTGCACCGCAGAAGTTGTTTCAAACCAGGGACTGCTTTTTACAAACCACCACTGCGGCTACGATGCTATTCAGCAGCACAGTTCGGTCGAACATGATTATCTGACCGATGGTTTCTGGGCACGCAGCCTGGCAGAAGAACTTCCCAACGAAGGATCCACTGTTTCATTCCTTGTAAAAATGGACGATGTTACCTCGCGTGTACTTGAGAAAGTAAATGCCGGAATGAGCGAAAGCGAACGTTCGGCAGCCATTGGAAAAGTAGCTGAACTGCTTAAGGAAGAAGAATCTGCTGATGGCAGATACGAGGTTTCGGTAAAAGGATTTTACAATGGCAATGAATATTACCGGTTTGTCTATGAGGTTTTCAAAGATATCCGCCTGGTAGGTGCCCCTCCGTCAGACATTGGAAAATTCGGTGGTGATACCGACAACTGGATGTGGCCGCGCCACACAGGTGATTTCAGCATTATGAGGATTTACACAGCCCCTGACGGGAAACCGGCTACCTATTCAAAAGATAACATTCCCTTGAAACCGAAGCGCTTCCTGAAAATTTCACTCGACGGAGTCGAACGTGGCGACTTCACCATGATCTGGGGTTACCCGGGCTCTACTGACCGTTATTCCACTTCCTATGGCATTCAGGCTACCATCAATGAGATTAACCCGGCCATCGTAAAAGTGGGGGGTAAGATTCTTGATATCATGAAATCCGACATGGATAAAAGCAATGAAACCCGTATTCAATACGCCTCAAATTATGCAGGTCTGGCTAATTTCTGGAAAAATAAAATCGGAGAAACCCGCGGTCTGAAACGCCTCGATGTTTACGACAAGAAAAAGGTTATCGAAGATAAATTCACTGCCTGGGTTAATGCCGAAGAAAGCCGTAAGGCCATGTATGGAAATGTCCTTCAGGATATTTCAGATGTCTATGCTGCTTACGCTGAATCTAAATACAATACCAAACTCTGGTATCTTCAGATTTCATTTTTCGGTTCCCAGATGATGCAATTCCCTATGCAGACCCAGGGGATTATCAACATTCTGAAGAGTGGTCAGAAGGGAGAAGCACTTCAGGCTTCGCTGGCACCCTTCTATGCGATGGGTGAAGAACAGTTTAAAAACTACAATCCGGCTACAGAGGAAAAAATTGTCGCTGCCATTCTCGAAATTTACCGTCAGGACATTCCCAAAGATGAATTGCCGGATATTTTTAACCTGATCGATAAAAAATACAAGGGTGATGTAAATCTGTTCGCAAAAAAAATGTTTGAAACTTCGGTACTTACTTCCCCTGAGAAATATAATGCCTTCTTAGCCAAACCATCATTGAAGGTGTTTGAAAAAGACCTGGCTTACAAACTTACCAACTCGTTCTACAGCTCATTTATGACCCAAAATATGGGTTCAGCGTCACTTGGCGAAAAACTAAAAAAGGCCCAGCGCCTTTTCGTGGACGGTTTGAGAAAATCAAATCCCGATAAGGTTTATTATCCCGATGCCAACTCAACCATGCGGTTAACCTATGGCCAGGTGCTGGATTATTTCCCGGCCGATGCCGTTCACTACGACTATGTAACATACACTGACGGGATTCTGGAAAAAGAAGACCCGACCAATGAAGAATTCATCGTACCTGCCAGACTGAAAGAGATTATTCTGAAGAAGGAATTTGGCAGATGGGCCGACAAAACCGGGAAAATGGTGGTTTGCTTTTTAAGCAACAACGACATCACCGGCGGCAACTCAGGTAGTCCGGTTTTAAATGGCAATGGTGATCTTCTCGGGTTGGCTTTTGATGGGAACTGGGAAGCTATGAGCGGCGATATCGCCTTTGAGCCGGAACTGCAAAGGACTATCAATGTTGATATCCGCTATGTTATGCTGATTATTGACAAATACGCCAACGCACAGAATCTGATAGATGAACTTATTTTTGTGCATGACAAAAAATAGCTGAAATAATACAGATATCATTTCGAACCCCGTTACTTAAATAAAAGTATCGGGGTTCTTTTATTTGTGTTCAAAGGCATACCTTTGCTTTTTGCTGCGGGGGTTGTGATAAAATCTGTTAAACTCCATAAACAACGCAGTAACTTGAATGATGTGATTCATGCTGTGAAAAAGAATACAAGACAATTCTCTGCTTATAAATGCAGGAAACCGAACTAAAAAAAAATCGTAAATTTGTAGGATAAAGAAATTATGGAATGGAGATATTTTCTGAAATATATTTGGGTGATAGCAAGGAAAAATTAAAATTACTTCCTGACAATTCTGTTGACTTAATTGTAACTTCACCTCCTTATGCAGACCAAAGAAAAAGCACTTATGGTGGGGTTCACCCGGATAAGTACGTTGAATGGTTTTTACCAATTTCAAATCAATTACTAAGAGTTTTAAAACCAACAGGCACGTTTATTCTTAACATAAAAGAAAAAGTTTCTGCAGGAGAACGCAGTACTTATGTAATGGAGTTAATCATAGCAATGCGCAAACAAGGTTGGTTTTGGACAGAAGAATTTATTTGGCACAAAAAAAATTCTTACCCGGGGAAATGGCCAAATCGTTTTCGTGATTCGTGGGAAAGGCTTCTTCAATTCAATAAAGAAAAGAAATTTCATATGTACCAAGAAGAAGTAATGGTACCTATGGGGGATTGGGCTAAAAATAGATTGAGAAATCTTTCTGAAACTGATAAAATTCGAGACACCTCAAAAGTGGGTAGTGGTTTTGGAAAGAACATTTCAAATTGGGTAGCCAGAGATAAGGCATTTCCAACAAATGTTCTTCATTTAGCAACAGAATGTAATAACAAAAATCACAGTGCAGCATTTCCAGAAGAACTTCCCGAATGGTTTATCAAACTTTTTACGAAAGAGTATGATACTGTTCTTGACCCTTTTATGGGTTCAGGTACGACACTGAAAGTTGCAAGTAGAATGAAACGTAATTCAATTGGAATTGAAATTGTTCCTGATTATTATGAAATGGTAAGTAAGCAAATAAAGCCTATTGAATTGTACATCTTTGAGCCAAAAGCAAAATATGAAAAATCTAAACCTGAAAAACGTATCACAATACGTTGAGAATAATATTGGTACATTTCACGAAAAACGTATTCAAAGCCTTGACAGTCTTAAATTGCATAAAGTTCTTAAACATAAAAATCCTTATCTATTTAAGGCTAAATATGTTTTAACTGCTGATAAAATTATTCGAGGAATTGTTGATGCTCATATTTCATCTAGCGAAGAAGGAATTTTTGGCGATTGGCTAGAAGGTTTGGCGATTTTTATAAATGAAAAAGTCTACGGTGGAAAAAAATCTGGTATTCTCGGAATAGATCTAGAATTTAATAAAGATGATAGAAGATACATTGTAAATATTAAGTCCGGTCCAAATTGGGGAAACAGTTCACAAATCGCAAAAATGGTGACTGATTTTAAAACAGCGAAAAAGACTTTAAGAACAAGTAATTCCAAACTAAACATTATTGCTATAAATGGTTGCTGCTATGGCAGAGATAACAAGCCTGATAAAGGAGATTATTTCAAATACTGTGGTCAAAGTTTTTGGGAATTTATTTCAGGAAATGAAAATTTATATACTGAAATAATTGAACCGCTTGGGCACAAAGCGAAAGAAAAAAACGACAATTTTGTTAAATCTTACTCCCAAATGATAAATATATTTACGAAGGAATTTACAAATGAATTTTGCAAAGAAAATGGAGAGATTGATTGGGAAAAATTGGTTCGATTTAATTCAGGAATAATTTAATAAAATCAGGAATTCGCCTCATTAATATGATAAAATACCTTTTTACCCCCCTGATTTTGTTTTTTTTTCTGAATCCCTGTAAAGCTCAGAATCACATTGCAGATAGCCTTGAACATGCTATAAAAACCGGCGCTGCCAAAGATACCAACCTCGTAAATGCCTTAAACCGGCTTTCCATAAACTTCTGGTACAAAGACACTGAAAAAGCCTATCAATACACCCGTAAAGCACTTAACGAGGCCCGAAGGATTAACTTCAAGCGTGGATTGGCTGTTTCCAACAACCTGATGGGTGTTGTTTTCGATATCAGGTCGGAATATGACAGCGCCCTCTTTTACTACCAGCAATCGGTTAAGTACAGCAAGGAAACCGGCTACCTAAAGATACTTGGTAGTGCTTACAATAATATTGGAATGGTGCATAAAAGCCGGGGTAATTTCAGTCAGGCCATCAAGGCATATTATGATGCGTTAAAAATCTTTGAAAAACAGCACGATGAAAAGGAAACCGGGAATGCATTCAACAACCTGGGTTTGGTCTATTCCGATATAAAACAATATCAGACTGCGCTTGATTTCCATCTGAAATCACTTAAAATAAGGGAGAAAATTCATGATAAATACGGTATCGGGGCTTCATTGACCAACCTTGGATTAACCCAATCTGAATTAAAAAATACTGAAAAATCGCTTGATTATTACCTGCGTTCTCTCAGGATAAAAGAGGAACTTGGCGATAAATACGGACTTGGAATTTTACTTAATAACCTGGCTCTTATATACATGGATAAGAAAGAATACAGAAAAGCACTCGACATGTACAGAAGATCGGCCATTTATCACCATGATGTTGAAGATTACAATGGATTGATTTATACATATATCAATACGGGCATGGCGTACCTGCGTTTGAAAGATTACAAAAAATCCGAAGTTATGATTGACTCAGCTAAAAAGCTGGCAGTTGAAATTAAATCAGTATCCCGGCTGGCCCAGGTTTACGATGCCTATGCCAGGCTTTTTGGCAATACAGGCAACTATTTCAAAGCCTATAGGTCAACCCTCGTTCTGGATTCATTGAAGGATTCACTCTATTCGGAAAATATGAGCCGCAGTACCGCGGAAATGAGCACCCTCTATGAAACAGAGAAGAAAGAGGGGGAAATTGTGCTGCTTCAAAAAGAGAACCGGATTAAAAACCTTGAAATTGCCCAGCAAAAAATCCGTTCCCGCTATCAGTTAATGGTGGTAATCATTCTTCTGATACTGTCGGTTTCGGGGATAACCTTGTGGTACATCCGTTCCAGGTACCGGTTGAGAGTGGAGACTGAACATGAAAAGCGGTTGCTTCAGAAAGAAGCTTACTCGGCGGTAGTGAATGCGGAGGAAGGTGAACGCAAACGCATTGCCATGGAACTACACGATGGGCTCGGGCAATTGCTGTCAGCTGCCCGGTTGAATGTGTCGGTGCTGGAAGACGTTGCGGGTAAAGAAGAAATGGAGGTAGTTCAAAATGCGGAATCGTCAATTGATCAGGCCATTACCGACCTCCGGAACATCTCGCATAACCTGATGCCTTCGGCCCTGATCAGACTTGGATTGGTGGCCGCCCTGCATGATATGGCTTCCAAGATCAATTCGGGCAAACAGGTGAAAGTCGTGGTTGAAACAAGTGGCATTGACAAGCGTCTTCAGGAGGATTTTGAAATTGCCCTCTACAGGGTTGTGCAGGAAGCTGTGAACAATATACTGAAACATGCCGGTGCCTCGACCATCTTTATAAATCTGACAAAGGCAGGCGAAAGCCTTAAACTCGATATTTCAGACAATGGAAAAGGAATGCCTGAAAATGCCCTAAGTAATAGTAAAGGCATCGGATGGGAGGACATCAGAAGCCGGGTATCCCTGTTCAATGGCAATATGAAACTGCATTCCAGTCCGGGTGCAGGCACCAACATCAACATAAATTTCAGCAAACTGGCACTATGACCGACGAAGAAAACAAGCCTGTAAGGGTTTTGATTGCAGATGATCATCAGATGTTCATTGATGGCTTAAAAGCCTTGCTCAAAAGGGAGAAAAACATACAGATAGTGGGTGAAGTCAGTAATGGCCTGGATGCCCTTGAATTTATCAGGAAACAACAACCCGACCTGTTGATCACCGATATCAGCATGCCCGGCATGTCGGGGGTTGAACTTACTCGGCTGGTAAAACTGAGCTATCCGGAAGTTAAAGTACTGGTACTTTCCATGTACAACGACCGCGAAATTGTGAGTGAAATCCTGATGTCAGAAGCAGAGGGTTACATACTCAAAAACGCAGGTCGGCAGGAATTGATGAATGCCATTCACCGCATTGTTGATAACAGTACCTACTACAGCAATGAAGTGCTGAACATCATGATGACGCGCATGAAAAGGCAGAAAACCATTGAAAAAAATACAGCCTCACTTACCCCCCGGGAAATTGAAATTGTAAAGTTGATTATGAAAGAATTTTCAAGTGAAGAAATTGCCGATAAACTCTTCATCAGCAAACGTACAGTTGATACCCACCGTAAAAACATCATTCAGAAAACCAGTACACGAACCCTTGTGGGACTCATTAAATTTGCCATTGAAAATAATCTGGCTGAATTTAATCAGTAGTATTGCGTAGTTAAAATACCGAAAACTCTGTATATCAATCAGCTTCAATAAATGGTAGTTTTGTAAAAACAGGATTTACCATGGAGTACACTCCTATTATCGGCAATATTACTTCCCGTGAAACGCAGGTATTAATGCTTGTCGCCAGGGAACACAGCACTATAGAAATCTCTGCAATTCTTCGCATCAGCGCGAGAACGGTGGAAACACACCGAAAAAATATCCTCAGGAAAATAAATTCAAAATCGCTGGTTGGGTTAACCAAACATGCGATTAAACTTGGCCTGCTTGAGGAGTTCATCTATAAACCAGCCGCTGAAGTCAAGGCTAAAGTAAAAAGTTTAAAGTAAAAAGTTAAGTAAAAAGTAAAAAGTCTAAAGGAAAAAGGAAAAAGCGATGATTTGAGCTTATTTGAAAATTCTAAAGTAAAAAGTCTAATGCAAAAGTAGGATCTGCTGATTAATGTCTATACAATTTTATATCAATGATTTAAGATGAGTAATTAAAGAATAAGCGCACGGAAATCAGCCGTATACACTTATTCCCGTTTCACCTGAAAAGTGGAAAATTCAAAAGCTTTGACAGATTTAGCCACAGAGTGGCGCAACGTTGGTAGCAAAAAGTTGATTACAAAGTTTTTAAAGGTGCAGAGCACCGCAACATAAAAAAGCAATAGATGAGTTGCGTTTTTCAGCAGACCCTAAGTAAAAAGTAAAAAGTATAAAGTATAAAGTATGCTTCGACAATGGTTCGACAAAGAGCTCAGCAACCAGCTTAGCAACCAGTTAAAAAGCCTGTCTGCTTGACGCAGTCAGGCCGGTAAAAATCCGATTGAGTGCGGGAACTTCCACTTCATTCAATGCGACATTTTACACTTGACATCTCGCTAGTAGTACTTAGTAAGATTACCGAGCATTCGGTATAGTGATGACCCCAGGAATAGAATAACTTTGTATGCTGCTGAAATAACAACTAATTCAGAAAATCACTCACCCCCTAAAACAATGTATTATGAAATCAAGACTGACCTCTTTTGCGCTCTCACTTGCCTTAGTGTCAATTATTTTTACTTCCTGTAAAAAGACAGATGAAAAACCCGACAATCCCCAAAATAATAACAGTACTTTCAATTATGCCGATGCCTTTGGAATACTGGTAGCTGTGAAAAGCGTTTCCTACACTTCCGTCGGTGGTTTTGATGTACCAATTGAACTTAATACAGGATCAGCCTTTTTCCCCACGGATGCAGGTGCATCAACTTTTGCAGACGCCGGTACTGTTAAACTGGAAAACAAGGAATTGACTAAGATGTCAAATAATATTTATTTGTATGACAATTATCTTAGCCCACTCACACTATCCAGCATTGAATGGAGTGTAGCCGGCAATGGCAGTATTCCGGCATTTACAAAAACTGTGGACAGACCGCTTCCGACTTTCAGCGGTTACAGTAGTTTGCCTGCAACGGTAAGCAAAGCAACCGGTATAACCATATCCCTTGGATCTGCAGTATCTGCTGCCGACTCGGTAATTGTTATAATCACCAGTTCGAACGAGCAAGTTTCGAAATCAGTTGTCGGCAGTTCAGCCAGTGTAACATTTTCTTCCACCGATTTATCGAAACTGAATGCCAGTAGCACAGGATCTGTTTCTGTAAGCCCTTATAACCTTTCATCCGCAACAATTAGCGCAAGGAAGTATTATTTTGTAAATGAATCAACCTATCTCAAAATGGCGGTTAACATCACCAACTAAAGATTTAGCTGTATTATTGTTACAATCAAAAAGGCGTTCTTTCACGGGGGCGTCTTTTTTTTTGTCTGAGTGGATTGATTCTGTATATTTGATCGGAATCTTAGTTAAGTTTTATGAGGCAGACCTTTATCTTACTATTGATCACCTGGACTTTACCCACGCTATCCATTGCACAGACTGACACCATCCTGACTAAGCCAATCCCTTGTGCTGAGGGTGCCTGGAAACTGGTTTTTGCGGAAGAGTTCGAGGGCAACAGACTGGATACTGAACACTGGCTCACCTGGTTTCCCTACACCGATGATGGCAGCGATCAATGCGCCTTTTGCCGGACTCACGGAAATGAAGGGCAGGTTTACCTGGATAAAAATGTTGTGGTTGCCGATGGTAGTCTCAAACTGATCGCCCGGTGGGAACCGGCAAACTGGATGGGAGAACAACGCGGACACACTTCAGGAATGATCCATTCGAGGCAAGCGTTTGGCATTGGCAGGTATGAGATCAGGTGCAGACTTCCCAGGGGAATGGGTTTCTGGCCGGCTATCTGGGCCTATGGCAGAACAGTATCAGAACTTGATATACTTGAGGCTGGAATGCAGCATCCGCGGCGCTATCACATAAGTTTGCACAACCGGCAGGTAAAAAAAATGTTACATCACCGGCATTGCGAATTCAAAGATTTATCGGCAGCCTATCATACCTATTCAATGGCGTGGGATTCGGGGTACATAAGGTTTGAATTAGACAGTAACCTGGTTTGGCAGACAACTCAATTTACCCGGAAATCGGGCTGCCGGGTAAAAAAGTGCCCGGTAAAACCCCGGAAATATCGAACTGAGCCCATTTTCCCTCCGCCTTCTGAAACAGTTCACCTGATTTTGAACCTTTCCATCGGAAACGAATTTACCCCGTTCACAAAATCACCGGATTCAAAAACCGTATTTCCTAACCAGATGGAAATTGACTGGATACGTTATTACTGTAGGGAATAACATACAATTCCAACAATTGCAAGGAAAATTTCACAAACATTTATTATTCTGATACATACCTCATTCAAATAAAGAAAGCCTGTTCAGTCGGAAAATATAATCGATTTTCTCAATCTCAACTTCACAAAACAGTTTGTATGTTTCTTTTGTTGTAGATTTGATAAATGAAAATACTCTTAACCGGCGCTACCGGCTACATCGGCAAAAGACTTCTTCCGGTTCTTCTGAAACTGGGGCACGAGGTTGTGTGTTGCGTGCGCGACAAGAATCGCTTTCCTGCCGAAGGCATTTACAAACATCCGAAAATTTCAATTCTTGAGGTTGATTTCCTTAAGGACATTGTGTTGTCGGAAAGCATCAATGACATTGATGTAGCTTATTACCTTATACATTCTATGAGTTCGAATTCAACCGATTTCGACAGGCTTGAAGAACTATCGGTAAATAATTTCATCAAACTGGTATCACCCACCCGTGTACAACAGATTATTTATCTTGGGGGAATTACCAACGAGGCAAAGCTTTCGAAACACCTGGCTTCAAGAAAAAAAGTAGATGATATTTTACATGCGAGTGGAATGAACGTCACTTCAGTTAAAGCTGGAATAATCGTTGGCTCAGGCAGTTCATCGTTCGAAATTATCCGCGACCTGGTCGAAAAACTGCCGCTTATGATCACCCCCAGGTGGCTGAATACCAAATGCCAACCTGTTGCAATCCGCAGTGTGATTGAATATTTGACAGGAGTGCTTTTGAAAAAAGAAACGTATAACCAATCGTTTGACATCGGCGGCCCTGACGTATTAACGTATAAGGAAATGCTGCTTCAGTTTGCCGGTGTTCGCGGCCTGAAACGATATATTGGCATCGTGCCGATTATGACCCCAAGGCTGTCGTCGTATTGGCTGTATTTTGTTACATCTACCTCATACAAACTTGCTGTAAACCTTGTAAACAGTATGAAAGTTGAAGTTGTTGCGAGCGACAACAGGCTCGAAAAAATGCTTGACATCAAACCTATTTCATACCGGGAAGCGGTTCAGCTTGCTTTTCAGAAGATCGAACAAAATGATGTGGTATCAAGCTGGAAAGATTCTCTGGTTTCGAGCTATTATGACAATACGTTGCTTGATCATATAAAGATACCCGTTAATGGCTGCTTTGTTGACTCGAGGATGAAGCTGATAACTGCCAATCCGGATCAGGTACTCGAAAATATATGGTCAATAGGTGGCGCGCGTGGCTGGTATTATGGCAATTGGCTATGGCAGGTCCGCGGATCTATTGATAAGCTTTTCGGAGGTGTGGGATTACGGCGGGGCCGAACCAATGAAAACACTATCAATACCGGCGATACGCTTGATTTCTGGCGTGTTTTGGCTGCCGACAAACTAAACCAACGACTACTTTTATATGCCGAAATGAAATTGCCCGGGGAAGCCTGGCTGGAGTTTAAAATCATAAAAAAGGAAGAAAAATTCTACTTGCATCAAACAGCAACCTATCGTCCGCTTGGCTTATTTGGGCGGCTATACTGGTACGCGGTGCTTCCTCTGCATTTCTTTGTTTTCGAAGGGATGGCTAAAAATGTGATTGAATTTAAAAACATAAAACATGAAAAAAAATAATTTTCTTATATCCGCATCGTTTGTTGTGGCTGTAATATTTTTACATCTCACAGCAAAAGCTCAGCTCAGCCTGGATATTGAAAGCGGCGCGATAATCGCGGGATATAACGATGTCAGGATTCCCGGCAACGAAGGAACCTTGTTTTCACTCACCGATGATCTGAATGCCAAACCAACTGCTTTTATACGCTTACGGGCAGGCTATACGATAAAGTCGAGGCATACTATTTCTGTTTTATATGCACCGCTGACGGTTAAATCAGATGGTTCAACAACTTTTCCAATTGATTTTGAGCGGGTAACTTTCCCTGCCAATACGCCAATCGATGCATCCTATACCTTTAACTCGTACCGTATTACATACCGCTATGATTTTGTAAAAAGACCGAAATTTGAGTTTGGGCTAGGCTTTACAGCAAAAATCAGGGATGCCGAAATCGCGCTTACAAGCCAGGGATTGGCTTCCTCGAAAACAAATGTTGGATTTGTACCTATAATAAATTTTAGACTTAACTGGATAATGAATGAAAAATTTGGTCTTCTTCTCGAAGGCGATGCATTGGCCGCACCACAGGGAAGAGCCGAAGATGTTCTACTGGCCGCTACCTATAAGATTACCCGAAAAATAGCATTGAAGGCGGGTTACCGCATACTCGAAGGCGGAGCGGATAATGATGAAGTTTATAATTTTTCGTTATTCAATTACATATCGGCAGGGGCTATAATAGTCTTTTAGCTGCTATTGCATCAAATTCGAATATTAAGTCAAGACAGTCATAATATAATAACAATAAACAACTAAAGAAACAGAAACCATGAAAAATCTGATAAAAGTTTCTTTGCCATTCGCTCTGACAATATTGCTATTTTCCTCATGCAGCGAGGCCAGCCGGAGAGTTAACGAGAAACTTGATGAATTAACCAATAAAGCAGTGCAACTAGATTCCATAGTTAATTCGGAGGTTGATAAGGTAACGAAACTCGACTCGTTAATTAATCAGGAAGATGCCAAACTAAAAAAGCTCGATTCGTTGGTTAATAACACTTCATCGAAAGTTGACACACTTATAAATACGCTTCTTAATAGAAAATAAATCATTAGAAGCCAGGGAATATCAAACAACAAAAAGTAACTGCTTATATTTACTATACGGTGAAAATTAGAACAATAAGAGATTACTTCAAATCAAAAAAAGGAAATAGTACATCTTCAGGAAGTGCTGAATGTTTATAAAGACAGAGATAATATATTTCAGACGAAATGCTTCATCCGATTACGAGCCAGGCACATGCAATTTAGGATGTTACAATTCAAACTAACCTTGACTGGATGTAAATGCAGGGCTTTGGCAGAAGCACTTGCACCGGTAAATTATAAATTTTAACATTTATTCAGAAAACTATTTTTGTATCCAATTGAACATTAGTAAACACATTATGTTTAAGTATCATTAATAAACGTTAAACAATCAATTTTAAAAACCATGAAAAAACTATTTGTAATCCTGATCGCTACAGTTACTTCAATGACTGCTTTCAGCCAGAAAAAAGATGTTGTAGATATCGCAATAGGATCTGCTGATCATACAACCCTTGTAGCTGCAGTTAAAGCAGCTGAATTAGTTGCAACTTTAAAAGGTGCAGGCCCCTTTACGGTATTTGCCCCTACCAATGCTGCATTTGCCAAGTTACC
>JBBQBC010000081.1:0-15398 GCA_038317155.1 Bacteroidales bacterium | reverse complement strand
CTCAAGGGACATACTTCCCATGTCTGGGCCGTTGCCCTCACTGCCGACGGCAAAAGAGCCATCTCCGGTTCTGGGGACAATACCTGCATCCTCTGGGATCTGCAAAGCGGTGAAGCGCTGGCAAGGATTGTTACAAATTCTGCAATTACTTCTGGCGCAATCTATCCGGATAGTATTCTGTTAGGCTGTGGTTCAGGTGAGGTCATGTTTTTATTTACAGATAAGGAATTGTTACATCCCGGAATTGCCATCACAACCATACGCCAAATCTGGGATTTTGAATTGCAGCAATACCAGGAACTTTCAGCAGATTGCCCTTTGTGCGGACATCGGTTTGCACCACCGGTTTCGGTTTTAGAAACCATTGAAAAAATTACAAAGAAAGCAGGCCTAAAACCGGAACAATCCCCTTGCCTTGAGTTGCCAGATGAGGCTTGGGAAGAGACTGGTTTGCTAAGCAACTGCCCTAAATGTGGGGAGGTATTGAAGTTTAATCCCTTTATAGCATAAATGTTTTTCCACTTCACCCCATCCATTTCCACCCTGGTATCAGTTTTATCGTTTTATCATCTACAACAAATTCATCTTCCTGGTCAAAGGTAAGAATGGTTCCTTCGTTGAGGTTTAACTGGTTCATGGCTTCCAGCAGTCCTTCGGTTTCCCTTTTTTCGTTTTGCTGCCCCAGTTGCCATGAAACCTGAATAGCTGAATACCGGTTCTTTTCTTCACGACAGATAAAATCGCACTCTTTCTTACCTTTAAAATACCAGATTTCTCTTCCGGATCGTTTAAGCTGGAGAAAAACAGTATTTTCAAGTAATCTTCCCTGGTCAGGAGAACCTGAAACGGAGGAAAAATTTACCAATCCCTGGTCAATGGCATAAACCTTCCGTGGATTTCTTGCCTGTACTTTCAGTGAAGTATCAAACCTGGGCAACAGGAAGATAAGATACGCATCCACTAAGTAATTCAGAAATTCCATCACGGAGGAAGCTGAACCAACTTCAAAGGTATTTTTCAGGTTGTTGAAGGAAACTTCCTTACCGGTATTGCTCAGTAGAAATTGTACAATCCTGCGGTAAACCTCCTGATTGCGCAAATTATACCTCGAAAAAATATCACGTATCAGAATATCAGATACAAGGGTTGACAACATCTCCTTTTTACCGATGTTCAGATACCCGGGAAACCCTCCCTTTAGGATAAAGTCAGCAAACGAAGAGGGGCCTGCGGTCAGCTTAAAATAGGTCAGAAATTCCGGGTATGAAAATGGAAAAACCTCAAAGTCAAGATGACGGCCGGTTAACTTTGTGCCCAACTCCCTGCTCAGCAGGTTGGCATTCGAACCGGTAATAACCACCGTCTTTTTCCTGTCAATGGCATCCCTGATGTACCGCTCCCACCCCGGAACATTCTGTATCTCATCAAAGAAAAACATTGAATGATTAACGGACATTTCCGAGAAAATTTCTTCAACAACGAGAAAATCATTAACTTCGAAACCAGCTATCCGGCTGTCTTCCAGATTAAAATAGTTCACCGAACCATGAAATCTCATCAGTTGTTTCAATAAGGTACTCTTTCCCGATCGTCTTACTCCGGTGAGGATATATGCAAATGGCGGAAGAGATACAAATTTATCAAACTGTTCGCGGGGTATTTCCCCTTCCTCTGCAGCCAGCCATTCCTGCTGAGAGAGAATAATTGATTCCAGAACTTCTTTAAGCATCGTTATTACTTTTATCAACGTATATTATTATACTTTACAAAAGTAAGATAATTTACTCCGGAAAAGTAAGAAAGTTTAAATTATTAGCAGATTTGAGATTTTAACGTTCTATGTCTGATTTTATCTCATGAATTTATAGCATCACCTGCAACCCCACCCTTACCGCAAACAATTCAAAATCAATGACCAGCAACACCCAACGATCATGGCAATGCAGCCTGCCGGTCTTCCGGAAATAAAGCCGTAACAGTGCGAACATTCCCAACATAAATAATATGGCAAAAAATTCCGGGAAGCTTATGGGGTCTATTAATCTTTGTCCAGAGGAGAATTTTGATCCATCTGTGGTCAGATCGGTGACGAAAACATTCGGCCATTGATCTGAGAAGGCCGGCTGGTAGCGGGAATATACATACGATTGAAGGCTTTGTATCCTGACATAACAGTCAAGCGAAAAAAAGTTCCATTCGCGGTCTTCAGGGGAATAGATCCGCCGGATAAGTGCATGCCTGCTTAGCCTGCCGATTTTTATGCAATTGTTTTTCACCCGGATATTCTCATCGTTGATGAGCAGCCACTCTTTTCCGAGGCTGAATATGTTTTTGTAGTAAATCCAGCCGTAAATGCGGACATGGATTCTGCCGGAATCAACCCTGAAAGGCCTTTCCACATAAACCACCCCGCCCGAGGGGTACAGCTTCCAGACCGCCCTGTGATTGGTGTCGTAAAGGGTCGCGGTATCCATGGTAAAAGCAGGAATACTGTTCCGGGTATCAACCAGTAAATCCGGAGAATGATCAGTTGTCATCCATAAGCGTATAGCTGTTACCAGGGATGCCCCGGTAAGGAAAAACATAATAAATTCAAAAACTCTCCTCTTCATGTTTACCAGCGTTTAATCAATTTCAAGCTTAAAAAAACTGCCATCCCCGTATTCGACACAATCGCAGATAGTTACAGAAGTGCCAGCATCATCGGGATAGGGCCGGTAACGCCTGATCGTATTGACCCTGGTGTGGCCGATGATGTGATGATAGCCCTTCAGGGGTTTGGTAATAATCAGCGACATGTCGAGCCAGAGGGGTCCCCCGATGTTTTTGCGGCTACCCATCCGCTGGGGCCCGATCTCAAAAATGGGCGGTTAGCCTTCGAGGTAAAGCCTGTTAAGGGTGGCAGCGAGGTCAATGTCTGAATCAATTATGCCTGATTTTATCTTTAGGTCGTAAAACCCCTGGTGAATGCCGGCATGTGTCCAGAGGATATTGCCAAGTTGATAAGCAAGTTGAAAAAGCCCGGCGTTTTGTGTCAATAATTTAACAACAATTTTTGCCATCGATGGCCTGTAACCGGATGCCCTGTAAGCTGGGAAAAGGTAGCTGGTTTCGTGGTTCCCGATAAGCAATTTTACCTTTTTGGGATATTTTTTCTTTAACCTGATAATTTCACGGAAATTGGAGATGATCGATTTATCATCCAGCACAAACGAATCCACGTAATCACCCAGAAAAATGATCAGGTCATAGTCAACCGGATTCATTGTTTTCCAGTTATTGTGCCCATGCAGGTCGCCCCAGGTTGCTGTTTTCATCGATAAAATCGTAAATATGGCCCTAAATTAATGTATAAACACGTTGGAACCACCGGCAAAGACGACCTGAAAATTTTCCTTTATATCCATGATTCTTCCTGATCTCTTTCTCAATCAATGCCATTCTTCTTCTTTTATTCACCAGATCTTTCAGTTCAATTACCATATCGGCATTAACTTTTTCAGCCATTGGGATCACATATTGTTCAGTCTGATCAAGATATTCCAGAATTTTCTGGTCGGAATGGGTGTCTCGGTGAAGATCTGTCAGGTTACTGATCCTGTCGGCACATTTGAGCAACAGGGCTGTTCTCGTACCCTGACTGAGCACCCTTTGCAGGTATTGCGGCTTTGTTTCCTCTTTTTGCCTCGTCACTTCCAGCACCAGTTCAACCACCCGCGGGCTTTCCTGATCAATCCACCTGATCTCATCCACCTGGGTTTCAGGAAGGTCCTCCAGAAGATCGTGCAGCAAGGCTGCCTTAAGCAGAACAGTCTCATGAAAAAACTTATAGTCGAGCAAAATTCCCAATGTGGCAAACGCGTGCCTGAACTGGTTCCCTCCTACCTTCCGGCTTACGCCGATCAGTGCAGTGGCTTTCATGATATAGGGTGCCAGTACCAGGTTTTTCAATTGTTCTGTTTCATTCATGGCTATTCAGGTTTAGTAATTAAATCACATGTTTTATTTCCATTCTGTTTGAAATCAATCATCTGCCGGATTGCTAACCAATTGAGGAAGGCTAAAAACCAGCGGGTCGGCATTCGTTTCATCCGGAAATGTTATTTTAACCAAAGCCTCCCCTTCCTCATAAATAAAGAGAAGTTTTCCATCCTGGTTTTCCCAGCTAAAGCTATTGCGGTAGCGCCCCAGATTCCCGGTGGTAATGTATTCAAGTCCGGGCCAGCGAAGTATATCCACAAATGCTTCCCTGAAGCTGACCAGAAACAGAAATTTTCCATCGACGGTAAATTCAAGCCAATCGCACGTTGAAGGTGTATATTCAGGGTTATACAACAGGCACTTTCCTTTTGGTATATCCCAGGAAGAAAGGGTATTCTCATCACTTAAAATCACCAGCTTTTTACCCGCTGCATCAATGGCCAGATCCGTTACCCTGCCGAAAAATGTTCCGGCACTCCGGTTCAGGTCAAATTCAGCGGTTTTCTTACCGGACTTTACATTAAATACATGTACCAATGAATCATAAACAACCCGAAAACTGCTGTCAGGACTATATTTCTCAATGGAATAGAGCAGGCTATCCGCAAAAGGAAATCCCTCTTTTACCTTTGAATCTCTGTTTAAACGGGCACAAGATATCATGGATAAAGAAATCATGATAAGAAGGCCTGATGACAAAAGCATCTGTTTTTTGAAACTCTTCATTTTTTGAATTATTCTAATATCAAAAGGCTGATTGATCAGCAAATGTCAGCTTTGCAATCCTGATTTGCCTATTGTTTACTTAACAAAATCAGGCAAAAGCTCCATGAAACTATCCTGCTTCTGCCCCAGAATCATTTCAGTTTCAGCCGCGTACTGCAGCCCATCACCATCAATTGACCTTACCAGGACTCTTTTTCGCATCTGATTGATCCGATCAGCCGGAAAATGGGATACAGGCAAGAGACGAAGTTGAACATGAAGCCGGGCTGCCAGCGCTTTTACTTTTGAATCCGGGATAAAGCCATCGGGGGCAATTACCACAAGATTATCTGATGCGAAGGGAATTGCAGCCAGGATCAGGGCAGTTTGCCAGTTTTCACTTTCCAGGTCAATATGATGGGTTCTTCTGTAAAAATCATTCAATGAAGAAAAGTTCATATTTCGTAACACAGGGCAGCAACGATAATTGCTGTTCTCGACCCACCTTGCGCCAGTAACTGCATTCAGACAAGGATCACCGTAAAGGGTTATGCCATGGAGAAGGTCAACCGAATCGGGATGGAATGGCCCTTTTTCATAAACCGGTATGCGACTTCCATAAGTCAGACTTGAAATAAAGTATTCTCCAAATTCAGATACTACCTTTTCGAAATGTGACGGATTTCTCACATAATCACCGATATTAGATCCGGCCATCAATAAATACCAACCGGAATCCGGCGGATCGGGGAGTGCAGAAAACAATAGCACTGCCGTGGCCATCCGGTCATTCTCCTGCGCCCTGATTTGCCTAACTCTCCCTGTTTTTTTTACCTGAAATTTCTTATCCCCTCTTAACATACCCCTGATGGTAGCTTTTACATCAAATCCATCGTACATACTACCTTCAAAGGGAAGTGTTTTCCGCTCATTCTCATCATCTGTCTCCATTTTTCCAGCCTGATATGCCGTGCCAAAAAGGAGTGCTTCACAGGGAGGCCATATCCATGTATTAAAACTTAGATGCCGGTTACTCATCAATGGGGCATCTTTCCATTGCCAGCCGGGGTCAGATGACCCATGCCCGGCTTTCCTTGAAAATGGGATATTCAGAAGAAAGGTTTCAGAATGGATATAAATATGTTTCCTGTCAAAGAAATCCTCAGGGAGTGGGCTCATAACATCAACCAGCATCCCATGCATCCTGAACCACATTGAATCATCCTGCGAACCGGATGGCACTATAACCGGCAACCCGGGAAATTGCACCATCGAGGCCCAGTCGGTCTTAATGTTCATTAAAATATCCGTAAGAATTTTGGCAAATCGATTGGGCATAAGTGATTTAGCACATAACAGCAGGGTATGGAAATCAGGCGCTGATTCACGATTTATGAGACATATCTTTTGAATAAACATCTCAAGTTCTGAGATAGAAGGTGTTGCTTCTTTTTTAATACTTAAGGATGATTCATAAACGGTCTCTTCTTCATAGTTTTCATAAGCGGCTTCAACAATCCCGAGACCGACCTTTGCTGCGTCAGGGAAGTTAACCCTTGCTTCATGCTGATATCTGCAGTTTTTCCGCGACGCATCGTAAAGAGTGCTCAGCACAGGAAATTTATCCATAAAACTCCGTGCAATTAACGGATGAACAATCACCCTTCTGAAAGAGTGCAGTTGGAAATCAGTTGAAATAGCAGCAAGAGGTTCAACCTGTGCATCGGCTATCAGTTTCTTAATCCTTTTCCAGTGGGCCAGTCCCCCGGTGAACACAACATTCCGGTATTCTGTAATAAGGTATTTTAACCTTCCTGCCATGTAATCTTCCCTTCGGCCATCCATGACAGGGTCGCGCAAGTGATCTGCCGCATCCTCATTTGAGTTTACATAACCTGAAAATGAAATTGAAGCCTTCGCGGCATCCTCAATTAGAACCGTCCCGCTTTCTATCCCATAGACACACGGGATATCAATTCCAAAAACCGGAATATTCAATTCCAAACCACACCGGATAGCCTCAATGATAGAATCTGTAACGGAAAGACAAAGTATCTCTGTTACCCCGGCTTCCCCTGAATTTGAATCCACCAGTCCTAACATCATGGGAAATCTCTTCAGAAAAACCGATTCCATTGGTTGCAATTCTTTTATCCATTGAATAACTTCCCCAAGAATTTCAGGTTCAAGCTCTACAGCGATTGCATCGGGGCGAATAGCTCCTGAACTGCATATCCTGTTAACCTCCGCTGCAAAAGCCATTCGATAATGGACTGCAGGTATGGCGATTAGCCGGCTTTTATTGTATTTTATTACAATGCCCATATTCCCAGTTTTAGCTTTTTTCGCTGATCATCTGGAAGAATGCCTTATCAAGGTGTTCCTTCCCTACCTGGAAAAATGAATTGCCATTGTTATCTTCTTTTAGTGCGGCCGATTTACTGAGTTTGCCATTTAGTGTTTGACAGTTGAATTCAAAGGCAGCCAGTTTTGAAGCGAGTCCAAACACATTGATGGCATCCCTGACAGACAGGTTGTTATGTTCACAGCTTTGTTCCCGCCATAACGCCCAGAAGACATCCAGGAGTTTATTCACTTCACCATTCATCCCCTTAAAATGCTCCCTGATCACATCGTCAATTTCCAGAGGGGTAGGATAATCAACCTTTATCAACGGTTTCATCCTTGAGAGAATAAATTCAGGCAAAAGATTAATATCTGCTGAATTGGTTGCTGCTATAAAACGGAACCCATCATGGGCATAAATCCGCTCACCCAGAAGGGTTGAGTCGATATACCGGCGCTCATCCAGTACGCTCACCAGCAATGCCAGGGCCCTTGGGCGTATTTTCCCGATCTCATCTATAAAACAGATTCCTCCATTAATCATGGCTGTTACCAGGGGTGACAGGATATAATCCATTACCATATTCCCCTGATCGCTGAACCGAACGGAACAAGCCAGGTCTTCGGCCGTCACATCTTCGTGACCCTGAAAGATATAAAGCTCATTTCCGGAATTTTTAGCCAGTTCATATACCAGCCTGTTCTTACCAACCCCCGGCCCGCCCAGCAGCAATGGATTTAAAGGGAGGTGATCATTCATCGAAAGCCAGGCTGCAGTGATTAAATGCTGCTCCATCACCCTGCCCGTGAATCCTTTCATCAATTCAGGACGGGGATTGAAAGGCTCACTGCAGAAAGCCGATTTATTTCCGAGGGTAATTTTGTTTTCTTTCATGGTTAAAGTGTTGTTTTATTTATTTGTCAACGGAAGCTGTAATCTCAGATTATGAGGCTGTCCACTCAGAAAAATGGATCTTTGTTTATTTCCAAAAACATCGTCCAATACTTTTAGTGAATTGAGGGAATACCTTTGGTATTCAGCTATTTTTCCTTTGACAGGTAAATCTGTTGATTTATCAAATACTTCGATGTGTTCGTTGTTATTGGCAAAATACATTTTGCCGGTAGCCGGAAAAACAGCTACTGAATTGTTGTAAATACTTATCGATGCAACGAATTCAGGGTGTGAGAGATTTGACAAATCAAAAACGTCTATCTGTCCGCCTTCACCACCTGTGAGTAGCAGCCGGTCAATAAAATCCATCGACCATAAGCTATATTCACTTCTCTTACATAAGCTCACGCAACTGCGATGAGGGAGGTTCCAGATTTTAGTATTTCCATCTGAACTTATCGTACAAAAGTGATCACCGCTCCATGGGATTATCCTGATTGTTGATATATCCCCGATATGACATCGCATTCTGAATACAACCATACCGAGGTTTATATCATAAAAGAACACTACCCCAGAGATATCATTGATCAGCAGTAACCCATATTCTGGAGAAATGCAAAATGTTCTGAGATTCCTGGCAATAAATAACGAGTCTATTTTTTCAAGATCATTAATTCTGAAGGCAGTTAAGTACCCACTGTTGGAAATAACATATAAAACGCCCTGGTACTCAATACACATCCCACTCCTTGTGACACCAATGTGATTTCCGGTCTGTGAAATAACCCCTTCCAACAACCCATCGCTTACCCTCCATTTCCTGACATTATTCTGTTCGCATAAAGGATCAAAATCCGAGTCATAATTAAAAGTATAAATATAGTCCCCATCCTCAGAAACTATAGAATGTGGCGATCTGCCAATCTTCAAACCGCTCAGCGATATCCGTTCCCTGAGACTATAATAATTAACAAGTTTAACCGAACCATCCCAACTGGTCGAAATAATTTCATCGTTATGAACCATCAGATTCCTAACCGTTCGGCTATGCAGAGAATGCATCCTCAACAACCCGGTGCCAAGATTAAAAATATGCACCTTTCTGTCTCCAAGGTAGGAAACCAGCAGGGCATGGTCAGCTTTATGGTAATAAAGGTATCTGATGCCGGAATTGTAGCAATTTCGGTTCATCCTTATTCCATGGCTATCGTCAGGTAAAAGCTCAGCATAATCCGAGCCCTGCTTTAGTAGCTCCCCTGAGCCTGCTTTACCAACATTGATTAAATCATATAATTCCATCGCCTGATGATTTATTTATTGTTCGGTTTCAGGAAATTTTTGACAACTTTCCGGTATGCAGACAGTTGACAATTTTAGCTTTCATCTTTTCGATGCTATTGTTAAGGTGCTCAACCTGCTTATCAAGAAAACTTTCGTGCAGAATTGCCAGTTCTTCATCGCAAATGTTTCTTGATTTAAAACTGGTGTAATTCATTGCCTGCATCGCCGACATCCGCTCATCCAGCACTTTTTTCAACATATACCTTTCTGAATCAGGACTTTCCCTATCACCCTCCTGTGAATGGCTTATCGGAATCCTACCCAAAAACATTTCAAGACCTGCCACTCTCCTATGGATAATTACTTTGCACAGAAGGTCGCATAGTTCATGGTACTTAATCAACGTATCGACCTGGTTATCAATATGATCATTATATATTTCGACAGCACTGATAAACAAATCATTCAGGCCATCCGGAACTTTCTCTTGCTGATCAGTCAGGTGAATTTCTCTGCAGTTTTTAGAGATCATCCGGAATGTCATTTTTATCCTGGTCCATAATTCCTTCCTGAAATCAGTATTACCGTATTCAACTGCTTCCATTCCAGTAAAACTTATCAGTTTTTTTGATTGTTCTCCCGATCTTGATTCAAGTATGAAATTAAAGTATTGTGTTTCCAATTCAGCCTCCGAAGAAATATCAGGATTCATAGACATCGTTTTTTTAATTTCTAATTGCCGGAGTATTTCAATTTTGGAATCTATAATCAACAGCCTCTCTTCAAATCTTTTATAATAAGTGCTATTTACAAATTGGACCAACCGGAAATTTGAAAGGTATTGCTCACTTGCATGCATTTGCAGGAAATGGTGTTCCAGGCCTGTCCTGGTTGGTTCAGTTACTTTATAAAAACTTTTAATACTATAGGTGGAAAACAGGACTACCGGAAGTTGAAATATCTTATTACCAAGTATATAATGAACAATGGAATTGAAACAATAATCCTCACAATTCAGGTTGTTTTTTGTAAAAATCCTTTCCCAATTAGATCTTATCCCCGGAAGGTATGCTTCAAGATTGTTTCTGAAGCTGACTGTGAAGGAAACAGCTGTTTCATGAGCAATATTTAATTTCAAAGTCCCGGACTCAAAAATTTGCTCCGGAATATAACCCCATTCCAATAGCACAAATCCTTCGAATGCATTTTTAACAACCATTATCATAGCCTGAAATGGATCAGGGTTACTGGCGGATGATAACTCAATAATCAGCTCAACGTCTGGTACAGCGCGAGAAATTAAATCAGATTCTCTCTCATGTGTGATGTTGAACTGGCTTGAATTCTGATCTTCCAATCCTCCGCCATATCTGTCGCATCCGCACAGATCATTCAAATCTTTGTAAAGTGGATAATAATCCTGAAACAAAACAATTTCGCACATATCTTGTAGGTAAATTAAAATTCGTTATTTTTATACCGGATCATGCGCGATGTACCGGGGTTGTTTTGATCCAACCATTGCAAAATCCGACCCAGCTAAAAAATATTTTAGCTATCAACTTGATTATATATGCATTACAGGATTGGTATATTGAGATACCCGGTTGAGTAAGGTTCAATGCCGGAAATTATCTATTGAGAAGCAGCTTTAAACCAAAATAAATCAACTATGCAACTGATAAAACACTGTCGGAATCAAGAATCAGTTATAGTAACATCTCTGATAGAAATTGATGATCATAAGTTATCGACCGATAATTCCCTTTTTAAAACCGGAGAGTTATACTTAATCTCTTATTCAGATTATGACCAAAACGTGGATTGGTTTATTTCCTGGGGATTTTCAGATTGTGGTATTAAAAGAGAAAAGGTCGAACTCTTCCGGTCATTGGGATTTGATCGAAAAGGCGGCATGAATAAACCGCTTAAACTATCGGTAATCACCAGTAGTCAGGGTGCCTTGAAAAGGAGTATTTCGTCCTTTTTAAAGAACAGGTATTTAGCGTCAGATCCTGCTTGCCTTTTAGTGATAAATCAGGAGTTGATGTCTGGCCTCTTATCTGAAATTATCGTTAAAAAGCAAAAGCCTGTATCTTCAGGTTATATGCAAAATAAGGATCCTCTCATCCAATTAATTGAAGAAGCGGAGCAAAATCCGTCAATGGAGAATATTTGCAAAACCCTACTTGGGCATTCGTTTGAAATGCGGCTGGCCAGGGCTTTAATCCTGAAAGCATCACAGTCAACTGAGCCTGTACTTATCTTAGGCGAGTCAGGAACCGGAAAAGATGTCGTCGCACATCAGATTGCTATGTATGATAAAAAATTTGGGCAAAATTTCAACCTGTTAAACTGTGCAGCCTTGCCCGAAACTCTCCTTGAAGCAGAAATGTTCGGATATAAAAAAGGCAGCCATTCAGGTGCTGAACAGGATAAGAGCGGATTGTTCATAGCCTCCTCCGGAGGGACAATCTTTCTTGATGAATTGGGAGAACTATCACTTTCCAACCAGGCAAAACTGCTTGTTGCTGTGGAAACTAAGAAAATCAGGCAAATCGGATCCAATGAAAGCATAGAGGTTGAGTTAAGAATAATTTGTGCCACAAACCGGAATATCGACTATATGGCAGTTCATGAACAGTTTAGGGAGGATCTGTTGCACAGGCTTAATACAATCAGGATAGTAGTACCTCCATTGAGGAGTCATCCTGAAGATATTCCAGTCATAGCAGATCATATATGGACTAAATTAACGACTGCCAAAAAATTGTCGAAAGAATTCCATCAACAACTCAAATCATATCACTGGCCTGGAAACGTCAGAGAGCTGAAAACTCTTTTAAGCAGTATCAGGGACATTTTCGGAGATATTTCGCCTACCCCTGCTCATTTTCATGCAATCTTTAAAATCAGAAGTGTGATTCCCGCAAATTCAAACAGTGGTAACCAGGAAAGCACATCTAAAATTCTCAAGCTGGAATCGCATATGCGGTTAACCAATCTTCAAAGCATTATCAGGGGAATTAAAGTCGCTGCACGTCCGATTCTCAATGAAGGTAAAATGATTGAAATAAATAAAAAAGCTTACCGGGATCTGAAAGATTATTTATCAAACCAGATTTTGCGAATTGATGAGTTGTGCATGGAGCCTGTGTATTTCATTGAATATGATCTATTTAAAGACATAACGAAGTTCAGGTATCTGCTTGCGAAAACGATAAAAACCTGGCCGGTTAGCCCTGATAAATTCGATGAAGAGACCATTGAAGAAATAAAAAAACTTTACGAAATAATCACAAAAAAAATCCTGGAACTGATTTGGGGGAAAATTGATCTTTAGCATTCAATCATTACAGCTGGTTATTCCTTCCAGATTTAACAGACATTGGACTGTATTCCTGAATATGGCATGATGAAATATCTCCCACCCTTCAGATTTAATCCATCACACTATCTCAACATCACAACCTCTATATCCCCTTCCAGATATACCAACCACGCCCTCACATCCGGATACCCCATTTCGCTAAGCAGCGAAGCATAATGCCGGATCTGATTTTTATGAGATTCCATTGGTTTTCCGGCTTTATAGTCAATCAGATCGGTATAGGATTCATGAAATACGATCCTGTCGGGGCGTAAGCTTTTTCCTCCCGGGGCTAATATTTCTGTTTCAACCAGAACCTTTCCGGAACTATTAAAAAAGGGTTTCACATCCGGGTGATCAAGTAAATGCAAAAGCTTTTCCTTGAGTAATGACACCTCATTATCAGAGATATAGCCCATCTGGATCAGTCTCAACAACGCAGATTCCAGATCTTCAGGGGTAATAATCATCGACAAGGCCTGATGTAATAGGTTGCCACTTGCCTGTCCCCCACCCGGACTTTCAGCCTGCCACACCCGCGGGGCACGCCCGGCAAATATCAGCCTGTTTCGCCAGTTACTGGTTACGAATTCATTGATGGAAACTTTTTCAGACTGATCAGCGGCTTTCAATGCAATGGTTGGGTTTTCATCACCAAACTTATAAATGGTCTTACCTTGCTCAAAAATTTTAGCCGAAACAAGGAAAGCCTTTAACAGAGCAGTCACTGATTTAAGTTCATCGGCCTCTTTGGGTGGTTTTCCGGTAAGCACATAGAGCCGGTCTGCGGCACGGGTAAATGCCACATAAATAAGATTGAGCAGATCTAGTTTCGTCTTGTTGTACTCAGTCGTGTAAATTTCTGCAAATTTCGTCTTTTCGAGTTTCTTGTCAATTTTGAGCAGACTGACTTCGAGTTCCTTCAACTCCGGATCTTTCAGTTCCACCCAGGCTGATTTCCGGGTTAACCTAGAAGTATCATCCTCTGCAAACGCATAGATAACAACCGGAAATTCAAGGCCCTTTGATTTGTGAATCGTCATAATCTGAACGGCATCAGGCGATTGCGGAAGCACAACTGAAATTTTCGATTTCTTCTGTTCCCAATACTCCAGAAACCCAGCGGGTGTGGCATTTTTTCCGTTTGAATATTTAAGAACTTCGTCGAGGAAGAATTGCATGTAAACCGGTGATTTCAAATGAAGTCCGAATAGCCGGATCAACTCTTCACAGGTATCGTACAACGACATTCCGCGAAAGCTGTTTAGAGAAATATCAAACCCTTCGCGCTTCAACAGTGCAATAAATCCGGCCTGATTCAGGGCTTCGGAATAGAATCGGTGTAAATCCGGCATTTCATCCTCAGACTGCCCGAATAAATAAGTAACCAGGGCAGTTCTGCAGATCGTATTTTCACTGTCGGTGAGAAAAGTCAGAAAATTCACCAGAAAATTCACCTCGGGCGATTTGTTTAGCAGCAGACTCTCAGAAGAAACTACCTTCACGCTGTTGGCATTGAGGTAAGTCGCGATGGAAGATGCATTCCTGTTTGATCTGCACAGCACAGTTATGTCACCCGGCTGGTAGCCTAAGGCTTTAAGTTCTCCAACCAGCTCAAACACCCTGTGACAATTATGATCATCAAATTCCTTCTTCTCACCTTCAAAGAATTCAACACTCACAAGTCCACCGGTATTTTCAGGTTTTGATTTCTGGACAACACCTTCATAAACTTCACGGAATCCGGGAAGAAAAGCACTGGCAGCAAAACCAAAGAAACTGTTGTTAAACTCAATCACCTCGCACTTTGACCTAAAATTGGAATCGAGATTGTTAGGAGCATACTCCCGTGCAAGAACCTGCGCCCGCGCCTGCACAATAGGGTTGGCGGATGGGTTGTCGATATCGGGCAACCTTACAAACTGCTCAACTTCGCCATTCCTGAAACGGTAGATGGCCTGTTTACCATCGCCCACAATCATATTGGAGCCATCGTGCGAAAGCGAATTTTCAACCAATGGCAGCAGATTGTTCCATTGCAGCACCGAGGTATCCTGAAATTCATCAATCAGGTAATGCCGGAATTTTTCGCCGGTTCTTTCATAAATAAAAGGCACGGGCTCATTAGCCACAATTGAGGCGATAATCCTGTTGAATTCAGCAATTGAGATCACATTTCTTTCTTTCTTAACGGTCTGCAGCCGCTGGTTTAACTGCCCTAAAACCGCCATTGGATAAAGGTTACTACGTATATTCCTGTACAGAATGTATTTACCTCCTTCAAGCAGCGAAAGTGATTCAATCTTTCTGTAAATGGCTGTAAGATTTTCGGATATATCCGCAATGGCACTTCCATCAGGACTCTTTTGGGCTTTACCACTCAGCCAGTTAGCTTCGTTGATGGTTTTAAGGGTATAGGAATTAGGTTCCTGGGCACTTTCGACATCACCCTGTGCAATTTTGCTGAAGAAGCCATAAATACCGCGGCTTCCATAGTAAAAAGATTCAGCATCAATTCCATGGTTTTCAATTTGTTGCAATGCTTCTTTTGCAAGACTAACCATTGAACTTTCATAGGAACTGATAAATTGATTCAGCTTTTTACTGACTGATGTCAGTTTCTCTGCCGTAAATTCGCCCAGGCGGGGTAAAAGGTCAAAGGCATCTTCCCCGAAAAGGTTGTCACTAAATTTCAACAAGTCGCGTTCAATTTGCCAGCTTTCGTCACTTTCAGCCCTTTCCTGAACAAATTTAACCAGGATATCGGTGATATAGCTATCCTTTCCGACTTCCGACAGCAATGCATCCACCGTTTCA
>JBBQBC010000080.1:0-15523 GCA_038317155.1 Bacteroidales bacterium | reverse complement strand
GGAAGTTTACAAACTGCTTCAAATGGCCCGGCAGGATATCGGGGCATTCTGGATTCATTTAAAAGAGATTCTGGCCAATACTGTTGATGAGATTTTTGATAAAATCAAGAAAACAGTGCTGTATGAAACAATAAAGAAAGTTCTTGCCTATATCCTGACCTTGTTTAATCCCGCGGGAGCTTTTATCAAAGCAGCCCAGGCTATTTATGCAGGCATTCGTTTTTTGATGGATAATATGGAGCGTATTATTGCGTTGGTCAATGCATTTCTGGATGGAGTTGCCCTGGCAGTCGCAGGAAATGTTAGCGGAATAGCTTCCAAAGTTATTATTGGTTTAAAAAATGCCATAGTTATGGGTCTTGACTTTCTGGCTAAACTACTGAATTTAGGAAACTTAACAGAAAAGGTAAAGACCATCATCGCACAGATCAAAAAACCAATAGAAAGGGCAATGGGATTTGTAGTAGATAAGGTACTGAAGCCTGTAGTTGGGCTTATAGCAAAAGCTGGAAAAGCTATAAAGACCAAAGCCATTGCTGCAGGTACTAAGTTGTTTGCATGGTGGAAAGCGCGAACTAAATTTCAGGGAGAGGATGGTGAATCCCATGAATTATCGTTTCGGGGAAAAGAAGCTGAAGCCGATCTCATGGTAGCTTCTTCAAAACCCAGAACTGTTTCAACCTTCCTGGCCGATGCAGGCAAAGAAATACAGGCTATGCCGGCCAGTCAGAGAGATAAACAAAAGGTAGTTAAGAAGACCCTTGAGAATGCCGAAAAACTTAATGGGGAAATTAAGATCCTGCAACAAAAGCTTGCCACAGCCAATGAAAATCAAAAAGCAACCGACAAACCGGTAACTGAAAATCAGGAGCTCTACCAATCACTAAAAAAGAAACTGGAAGTGCTGGCCGGGCTATTGGGACCTTTGATGGATGTGAGCGGACAGCAGGAAGTTCCTCCGCCACCGGTATTGCCTCCATTTTCAAACAACGTAAGAGGGCAGTCACTAGAAGCACAATATCTTTCATTCGATAATAAAGTGCCTGAAGGTGAGTCCTCAGACAAACACTCAGGAAATCTTGGCGCCTGGGAGGAATTGGTTGACGAGGGCACCCGGGCCCGTGATAATTTTGTACGTATGCATCTGCTTCACCACAAGATGGGTGGCAAAGCCACTGATTCAAATCTTACCCCTGCTAAATCGGTGATCAATTCAGATTATTATCAATCTATAGAACGACCGGCTCTCGAAGAATCGGGACTGCTGAACAAAAGAAAGAACAACAGCAATGGTGAGCCTAACCAAGTGATCTGGTATTCTGTTAAAATTGGTTATAATTCCGGTGGTGAACTGGAACAAAATTTTTTAAGTTCAATTGTTACCCGATATGGTTATCACGACGCAGGCAAACAATGGAAAAAAAGTCCTGCAAAAAAGGAATGGAGCGCTACTCCGGGAGTACCAGACCATGCAGTTAAAAAATTTGTAATCAATGAAGATGGCAAAACAACACTCAGGCAAATGAAATTCCAGAAAAAGCCATTTATGGAGGATTTCGCCGAACTGGTGGTATTGGAGCGAAATGCATCAATTGGTAGTGGGAAAAAGACACTTTATTCAGGACGTGACAGCCTGAAAACCAGGTTGAACAAGCGAATAATAGCTGAAGGCCGGAGCAGCACTATTGCATCTGAAGTCACGCGCCTGCATACAGCACTGGGAAAGAATACGAAATCAGATATTTTCCTGAATGGCACTGATCAATAGTTTTATATTGATTTGCAGTAAGAGCATATCCATAATTGAAATTGGTACTTATAAATCAGAATTTAAATGAACAATACAAGCAACCTTCTCCAGACCCTGGAATTTATCCGGTCGGTAATTACCGGACGAATGCGTCTTCAACTTTCCGAGGCTGAAGAGATAGAAGTTGGCCTTCCTCAGTTTTATCAAAACGAAAGCCCGTTTGCATATTTTATCAAGCAACACAATCCTGATTTTGATGAATATACGATTCTCATGCTCGCACTAATTCCCTATTTGCAACCCAACTTTTTCAACCAGATCATAACAGAACTCATCCCCGAAGGAGGCGATTTCCCCGAATTCGGGGGTGTAAAAGGCGGTAACCACAGAGGAATTATTCCTACTGGCGAAACTGCACTGTTTATCCTTGCCGGGAACGATCTTGAAAAACGGCTGGAAATACAGCAATTTTTCAGCAGCGAACATTGGTTTGCCAAAAAGCATATTCTTTGGCTGGAACCGGTGAACGAAGGTGAACCTCAAATGAGTGGCAAAATAGTAATTGATCCTGAGATTATAGAATTACTAACAACGGGCACTATAAGTAAACCCCGCTTCAGCACAGATTTTCCGGCGGAATATATAGAAACGGAAATGGAGTGGAGCGATCTTATATTGCATGAATCAACACGCCGGCAGATCAGGGAAATTGAAAACTGGATCAATCACAATGAAACCCTGATGAAGGACGAGACCATGCGTAAAAGGGTAAAACCCGGCTACAGGGTGCTGTTTTATGGCCCACCGGGAACCGGCAAAACACTAACTGCCACCCTGCTTGGGAAACAAACCGGCAAGGATGTCTTCAGAATTGACCTGTCGAGGGTAATTTCAAAATATATTGGCGAAACTGAGAAGAACCTTTCCCGGCTCTTTGATAAAGCTGAAGATAAAAACTGGATTCTCTTTTTTGATGAAGCCGATGCCCTTTTCGGAAAACGAACTGACATTCGCGATGCCCATGATAAATACGCCAATTAGGAAGTGGCTTACCTGCTTCAACGAATAGAATCATTCAACGGGGTGGTAATACTGGCCACCAATCAGCGTGGCAACATAGATGACGCGTTTATAAGGCGTTTTCAGGCTATCATTCACTTTCCTTTGCCCGGCATTCCAGAACGGGCATCAATCTGGGAAAAGACACTTCCCGGGAATCTAATGAAATCAGAAGAAATTGATTGGCACCGGATAGCTTCACGCTACGAACTCAGTGGAGCCGGTATCGTGAATGTAGCACATTTCTGCGCAATTGAATGTGCCGCAGAAAAAACCAACACCCTTTCACTTGAAAGGCTGGAGACTGCCATATTCAGAGAGTATATAAAAGAAGGCAGGGTTGTTTAAACCCGGAATGAGCCACCCGAAGATTCCTCATTATAAAATGGGCTTCAACTGCTATCATTGACTGAGATCACAATAAATCAAACCAACAATTGAGCAGAAGTAATCATTCTCCTGAATAAAGAAGATTTTGTAATGAGATGGATATCAAATCTTTGCCAGGTATTCCGGCCCGATGGTAACAAGAATTCCCTGACCAATTTCGCCCAGGCGTACCAGAACCTTCTTTTTTCCACGATATTCCACCAATTCTCCCCGTAATCCTATCAACGGGCCGACCTGAACTTCAATTGCCTGCCCGGGCTTTATTTTATCGGTAGTTACTTCGAATTCTATATCCTGTCCCAACAGCATTCTTATGGCCTCAATCTGAGTCTCAGGAATCGGAACTGCGTTTCTTTCAAATTTAATAAACCTTACTATTCCATCTGTATGCAAAACCTTAGAGAAATCTGAATTGGCAACTCTGACAAAAATGTATGATCTGAAGAGTGGCTCATTAACCCATTTTAACCG
Source organism: Bacteroidales bacterium (assembly GCA_038317155.1). Classification (GTDB taxonomy): domain Bacteria; phylum Bacteroidota; class Bacteroidia; order Bacteroidales; family Lentimicrobiaceae; genus Lentimicrobium. The sequence goes on along the minus strand of JBBQBC010000080.1, from coordinate 11,853 downwards.
GTCGCTCCATTTTTTGCGGGTTCTTTGCAATGGAAGATAACATTCAATTTCTGATTGCAATAACCTCAAATGGGTAATTTTCTCAGCCCTTGGCTTTGTATAGCAGGCATACCATTTCAAAGAAGAAGTGTCGGTTACATTCTCAGGCAGGCTATTTTGATCCATTACAAATTTTATTTTCTGCTGCAAAGATATTGAATAGGCAGAATAATTGCACCAGTTATTACTTCTATGCCCGGGTATAAAGAAGTTGAGTTAAGATAATAGAAATGACCTAATAAAAAAAATCAAACAGGGCACCTATAGGACTCTTCCGGTATCAGGTAAGGTTCTTCAGGGAAGAATAGCACTCAGCCATTGAACAAACCGGTTAGTTTTTGCGAAGAAACAACTCCATGTAAAAGTTCAAATCCCTTTGAGTAGCTTGGATATAGTTAAAAAACTAAACTCCATATCTTTACATTTACTATTCCGATTCATGATCTTTGAAACGGCCATTTATTTCGGGCAAGGCGTAAGCAAGCATATCTTTATAAACACTGATCCACCCTTTCCATCTTTTCTCATCTGAAAAGGATTCATTGTGCCATAAGCTGATGAATGTGCCGTTTACCGCCTTTACCTGATCAATAAGTGGCCTGATATAACCCATTGCTTCTGAAGCTTCAAGGTGCAGGTAATCGCGCATTGTTCCTTCCATCAGGGCAAATGGGTGTATTGTAAGGTCTGTAGAGGTTTCAGCCTCAAGATCATACCATTTGAATGCAGTGCATATTCCGGCTCTGAAACCTGGATTTCCGGCAAATCCCATTGAATAATCATCCGTAATATCGAGATTAATAAGGTTTCGGTATGTGTCAGGGAATGAAAGCATTAGAAAATGCTGCCTGCTGAAGGTTATTTCGGCTCTTATAACCTGGGAAAGCCTGGAAATTTCTTTAGCAAGCAAAGCTGGATTTTTGTTTGAAGCGTAAGAAGGATGAATGCCAACCTTTGCATAATCGGCCAGCGATTTTATCAGCGTGTGAAACTTGTCGTTATTTACCGGTATATTTTTGTCATTCAATCCATAATCCGCAAAAAGAATAAAAAACCTTGGCTGAAGCTCGTACTTTTTATGTATTTCGTGCATTATGGCATAAGTATCAAAAGGATCCTTTTCAAGTTTGAGTAAAACCCTTGTCCTCTTTTTTATCTCATTGATATCGAGATTTTTCAGATCCTTCAGATATCCGCCTATGGTCCTGATCAGACCCTTATTGCTGTATGCCCATGCTGAATCAATGTCAATGGTAGGTATAAGCCTGAACTCACCCGTATTGAATTTTAACTCCGGAAAAGTCTCTGATAAAAGCTTTTTCAAATACAATGCCCACCGGTTAACCACCGGAACCTGAAGAAAACCATGCAACATGCCGATACCTGAATTTGCCGACATCCTCCCATGATCATCGCGCATATAAGGCTGGTATTCTTCGTAGCGACTAACGAGATAAAAAGAAGCGGAAAAAAGATCGAATGGTATGGGTGAAATTTTATTGTAAACAGGAAAAAAAGCGCGCGATGAATCAAAATCTATAAAACTTAGCTGGTGGCTGTTGATGCCCTTCTCCGATAATAGTCCCGTAGGAATTATAACCACCTCTTTACCGGGCATAAGCTGCTGATTGTGGTAGCAGATCCTGGCCCCTTCAAACGATTTATAATCATCCTCATTATTTGTCAGAGAAATCTGCAACCCCAGAATATCGGTCAATATTAAACCTGATATATATTGAAGTCTGGGTGTAATTTTCTGGCAATAAAGAAGAAGCGCTGAATCCATAACTATGAAGCAGGAAATTTATTCATAACGCAGCGAATCAACCGGGTCGAGCCGTGCAGCCCTGGACGCCGGTATTATACCTGACAAGACAGCCACTCCGAAGCACAAAACAACTCCCAGAATAATCCAGGCCCAAGGTACAATAAAACCAGACCCAATAATAAATGAGAGAATGTTGCCAATGGAAATGCCAAAAACGATTCCGACCAACCCACCAATCTGACCAATTACAATTGCTTCAGTCAGAAACTGGTTACGGATAGTTCGCCTGTTAGCCCCCAGTGCCATTCTGACGCCAATTTCACGTGTGCGCTCGGTAACTGAAACCAGCATAATATTCATCAGCCCGATAGCGGCTCCTATCAGCGTGATTATTCCTATAATGGTGGCCGCATAACGCAGGTATTTCAGATTATCAAACAACATTTCCGACAAGTTATCACTTTTGGCCAGATCAAAACTATCCTCTTCATCGAATCTGACTTTCCTGATTATACGGAAGAGTCCGGTTGCTTCGCCAATTGCCGCGTCCAAACGGGTTGGATCGGCGGCCATCACATTGATAGAAAATGACATACCGGGACGGGAGAATGCCTGCTTTACGTTCGTAATAGGCAAAATGCAGATGTTGTCGGGGTTAAAGCCAAGACTTGATCCTTTGGCTTTCAGAACCCCAATTATCCTGTACTTTCCCGGTCCGATGCTGATTATTCTGTCAACCGGATCGACGCCCTCCCCAAAAAGTTTATTAATCAGGTCAGCCCCGATAACTGCCACATGGGAACCTGAATTAACTTCTGCCGGGGAGATATTACGCCCCTTTTCAATTTCATTGCCTGAAGTCATGACATAGTTCTCATCGGAACCTATTACCGGCACATTGGGATTGGTTTTTTCGGAACCATACTTTAATGTAGCAGTGTGTGTTGCAAACGTAAACACTGAAGTGAATGCCGGAAAAGTATAACTCTCTTTAAAGCTCATGGCTTCATCCCAGGTGATCGCACGAAAGTTCTTCGGAAGCGATGTCCGGTTACCCACCTGAACGCGCATACTCCGGTTACGTATGGTAAAGGTGTTGGCTCCCATCATGGTAAAGTTTTCAGTGAGATAATACTTGATCGCATCTATGGAAGTAAGTATTCCAACCAAGGCCATAATACCAAATGCAATAATAAGTACTGTCAGTGTACTCCTTAAAAGGTGAGAACGTATTGAATCAAGTGAAATTCTGATATTTTCTTTAACCAGGCCTGTCATAGGCTATTTTTTTACAAACTTACACTTTTTTCGTATTGCTGATATGATTCAGGCGATTGAAATAAGCCTGATTTTTTCGAAATCAGGAGAATTGACAACAGAAGTAAAGTCAGAAATTAAAACCTCATAAACATTTACGGCCACAATCCTTTTCTTTGGCTAAAAATGCTGATAATAACAAAGGCAGATCGGTTATCGGTCTGCCTCAGTTTTTATAAAAATTTATTGCTTCAGATTGCTAGATTTTGTTGCCGTAAGCCAGGTCACCTGCATCACCAAGGCCCGGCACAATATAAGCCTGGGCTGTAAGTTCATCATCAATAGCGCCTACCCAAACTGTTACATCATCGATCGGTAGGTTTCGTTTCAGGTATTCTATGCCCTGAGTACTCGCAATTAAAGTAACGATATGGGTATGTTTGGGTTTCCCTTTTGCAATCAGCGCTTTGTAGCTGAGTGCCAGCGAAGCCCCGGTGGCCAGCATCGGATCAGATAGAATAACGATACGGTTTGTAAGGTCTGGACCTGAAACATATTCAACCTGGATATTAAAATTACCGTCTTTACTATGTTTTCGGTAAGCAGATACAAAGGCATTTTCGGATCTGTCAAAAACATTCAACATCCCACGATGCAAAGGCAACCCGGCACGCAGTATGGTCGCCAGAACAGGAAAAGCCTTTAGAACCGGTACTTCGGCAACACCTAAAGGAGTCGTTACCTCTTTGATCTCGTATTCCAGCAACTGACTAATCTCATAGGCAAAAATTGCACCCAATCGTTCCATATTATACCGAAAACGAAGGCTATCCTGCTGAATAACCGAATCTCTGATTTCGGAAATAAACTGATTGAAAATCGAATTCTGAACACCCAGATTTTTTACCATAGCACTGTGCTTAATTCCTGAAAGAGGATAATATCAATTTAATGACCTTGCAAATATAATGAAATATACCAACCTTTCTGCAGACATAAACCTGAGTGCTGAATTACCTGGACTTTCAACTGAATATCTATAGCCTTCTGATTCTGATTCAAACCCAAACGATTTATCACTGACTGAAAGTTGTCCCCCAATTGTAAAAAATAAAAATTCATATTGCTGCATATCAAATGCTTACGGCTTAAGATTTAGAAGTTGGGTTAAAAATCATTTTAAAAAAAATATTTTCATGACCAGTTGCATTCATCAACTGGAATCTTATCCAATGGCTTTCAACACATTACAATTATAGATAAAAATAAATCAGCGCCGTTTATTCTCATTTTAAAAGATAACCAGCGCCGGTATTTTGAATAGAATAAATATTAGCCTTCCTCTATGGCGTAAGCTGTTTCGTGATGAGAACCTGATTTTGTAAACACCTGATCAGGCAGGTAGTATATCGTAATATTTCAGAATACCCGGCTATTTTTCAGATTCAAGCAAGCGTTTATTGAATGCCTGCCTATGATGCTTACGAGCAGCGTTAATGGCAAAGGGAATTATGGTAAATATGGTCCCCAATAATAGCAGTAATCCAAATAGTCTTGTAGTTCCCAGGTATTGAAACTGCCATGCAAGCAACACGAATGCAATATTAGCAATCAACAGGGTGTAAGTTGTATTGAGATGACTATAACCCAATTTTAGTAAAATATGATGCATGTGGGCGCGATCGGGCGCAAATGGCGTACATTTTCTATAGAGGCGCACTACAAAAAGCCGCAGGGTATCAAACAGGGGAACCATCAGTATCGCAAATGAGAGCGCCGGAGCAGCTTCAATGCTCCTGAATGGACTCCCCATTATATTCATCTCATTGAATTTGATAACCATCACAGAAAGAATAAAGCCCAACAGCAAAGAGCCGGTATCGCCCATAAATATTTTATACCTGGAATCGAGAAGATTATACCTAAGGAAAGCAAAGAGCACTCCAATTAAGCTTACCGCCATAATTATCATTCCGATCTGGCCAGCCTTGTAAAACCATTCTCCGAAGAAAACCGATGATACAATTGCCAACCCTGCTGCTAATCCGTCAATACCATCTACAAGATTGAAGGAATTGATAATCACAATAAAAACAAAAAGTGTAACAACTACACTCCAGAAATACGGTATATGGTACATTCCCAAAAATCCATGAAGATCAGTTAGTCTGACGCCTCCCGGAATAATGACGATGAGAGAGGCCACCATCTGACCATAAATCTTTTTCAGCGGAGAAAGCTCAAGCATATCATCTTTTAGCCCCAGAAAAAAAATAATCATGGCACCAGCAATTAAATATGCAGAAAGAATAGTATCACTTTCCAGATTAAAAGTAAGAATTGTAATAGAGAACCCGAAAAAAATGGCTATTCCGCCCAAAGTTGGCACTTTACCTTTGTGTGAGGTGCGATGATTGGGCTCATCAACAAGGTTTTTGCTGCGTGCTACATTAATAATTACGGGAATTGATTGATAACCGATTAAAAATGAAACGACAAAAGCAGAAACCAGACGAAAAGCGGGATGATAAATCCATTGTAAATATTCAGGCATAAAGTCTTAATTTATTTACCAGATTCCGGGTAATAGTTAACTATCTGAAGCTTCAATACCCGGAGAACTAATCAATTTTCCTTCTGTTTAATCTGTTAAAATCACCAGAAGCTACTCTATAAATCGCTATTTAGGTTAAAAGTAACTTTTTAAGTGGGCAGATCAATTTTAAAAATTCCGCTCATAGTACAAAGACTGCAAAGTTACTGGGATATAACCTTTCATTAAACTAAATGTTAAATATTAGCAATATTTCTTTTGCTTTAAATTGAGCTTTTCACGATAATAAATAAGGAGGAGTATTTCTCTTAACGTATCACTATCGTTTCAATTATCTGATCTTCAATACCGAAATTGAGAATATTCAAAACCAATAATTTAAAACCAAAGCATGTGTATCACGAATAACTGGGATCTAAACCGTGACTTTTTCAGGACTAGACTTTTTCCGACGCCTGAACTTTTCGACCCAGACAACCCAAAGTAAAAAGATTACCACATAAAAAAATGGTCTGAGTATCCATTCATGGGCAAAATCCCAATGTTGAGGAATCCAGAGGGCAATAAGAGAAAGACATACAATGCGGAAAATATTTGCAACAAACATCACGAAAAAGCCAAAAGGAATGTACCATAGTTTATGCTTCCAGGGTCCGGGGAAAAGCAGAAATAATACTAAGATCTGGTAAAACTGCTTTAGCCCTGAGCATCCTTCATTAATGGTAACATAACTGCCATTGGAGAACCACATGGTGTTGGGATCAGAAGTTGTGATTACCAGTCCTAAAATATTCCTGTTAAACCATAACGATGAAAGATAAACCTGATGGGCAAGCCAGTCGGCTGATCCTAAAATAAAATTAAATGACTCAAGCCAGGAATAGAAATTCCACCACAACTTATGAAACACATACGTTATCAGGATGAAAATAAAGACATCAACAAACGCCTGAAGCTTGTGCCGGCGTATGAAATCTTCAGCAGAAAGGTAGTATGATTTCAGCATATCCAATTAAGAGTTGAAAAATACAATCAAAGTAATATGATCTTACAAGGCAGTTAACAGAACCTGCAAAGACCTATGATTAAAAAATGAAACTGGATTTAATAAAATTTCCCGGCAACCATAGGACCCAGCCATCGGATAATAAAACACGGGGATATTTTCCAAAGAAAGCTCAGTATTTTCCGGCTTGGCATATTAAAATTGATAGGACCAATTCTGTATTGATCATTGCGCGGAGGATAGGAAAAACTCCAGTAAAGAGTCGTATTTTTTGTTCCCCATTGCAGTTTATACTGGTGCGGCCCCGTATCACGGGTGCTTCTCCCAAAACTAAACACCTTGCAATTCCGCACAATCGATAACTTTATGCATTCCCACCAAAGAAAATAAGAAGTATAAAATGAATTGTAATCGTCAAGCGTTGCAAACCAGCATACCTCGCCATAATCTCCCTGTTTTAGCCAGATGGCGCCCCCTATAGCTTTACCGTGATGCCTGGCCACCAGTACTGTTGCTTCCCGGCCGAAAGCTTCAACGATATTTCCGTAAAAATTGCACGACATGGTTGGTGCTCCAAGCCTGTGCATATTTTGCGAGAATACCCCATAAAACTGTCCGATCAGTTCACGGCCTCCGGTCTCAATCACAATATCATATGCAATGGCTTTGCTGATTTTCCTTCTGACATTAGAAGTAAACATTGCGAGTTGGGCTTGCGGACTTCCGGCCAGAGGCAACCAGGAAACAACCTTTACGGTATGAAAATATTCAGAGACCGGCTTTAACATCCTGACATGCCACTTAACCTTAGGATCATTGCAGGTAAGTAGTTTTCCGTCATAGGTAAAAACCGGATTCGGCTCTATGATACCAGGAACCCTGTTGGTTAATGATGCATACGAAAAATAAGGCAGGGAAACCAGGATATCATCCATATTTACCATCATCATGTAGCGCAGCCCAAATGGTGTATGTACAAGATACCAACCCAATGGGCCGGCATTCTGGTAAATTAATGGCCATTTCACACTCATATATTCAACAGTTTGAATGCAAACTTAGCAATTTTAAAAATAGCCCGGTCAGTAGAAGCAATAAAAACAGAATTCGCAAATCTAAAATACATAAATTCAGCATATAATCAAAAAGTAATTTAACAGGGGTAAGTACCCGGAAAGTTTAAAAATAAAATCCAAACAATTGGATTATAATGTTTTAAAGATTCTGCAATTCGACTTCCGCTACTTCATAAACGCAGGTCTGGACGGCAAATCTTTAAAAAACAGATAGACCCATTGATTTTGTGGCATCACAATTACCGCCGCAGTCAGAAAAATGATGACGAGGTCTGTATAAAAACTGCAATGTTCAAGATACCACCTTTCCAGAGAACCTTTGTAAGGCGAAAGGAATAACCGGTCAAATTCATGGGGATCCATGCCGGATTCAGAGTGAAGTTTTTCTTCATCACGAAATATAATAGATCCGATTCCCGTTAAACCGGGTTTGCAATCGTAGAAATGCGCCTTGACATCATCCGTAAACTTCACAAAATCGGCTTCCATCAGCGGACGGGGACCTACCACCGACATGTCTCCTTTCAGGATATTGACTAACTGAGGAATCTCGTTAACCTTGGATCCCCGAAGATATTTTCCCATCGGCGTCAAACGCCAGTCATTTCTCACGGTGATACTTCCTGTTCCAAGGCCAGGACTTGCTTTAAGCATAGTGGCAAATTTCCAAATCTTAAACATCTGGTTTTTGTATCCTCTTCTATCCTGTAGATAGAAAATATACCCCTCACCTGTCAACAACAGGGCTATTGAAAGCGGGATAAAAAACGGCATAAACAGAATAATACCCAGAAGCGCAAAAAAAATGTCGCCAAGTCTTTTGATTAATTTATACATAGCTACATTTTTTGATCCAGATTTTTACCGGTTTCGATGTGAGAAAAATTTGGCAAAAAGTCACCCATAACCTTAACAATATCAGCTTTGGTGAGTGATGGATTTCTGAGTACGTTATTCAGGTCTTTTATCATAAGGGCAATTTCAGCCAATGACTTCTTTGGGGCATTTTTGATTACCCCTAATGCATGAAATGAATCCATATCTAATTGCTCGCCCTCGGTATAGAACTCTTCATAAGTCTTTTCGCCAGAGGTATCTGAATCAAAAAAGTAAACCGGATACTTATTCGAATCAGGATGAAGTCTGGTTGCTTCAAACCTGGCTTCTTCCTCAGTCGAACAAATCAGTGGATCATATCCCAATTCCCTGAGAAATGAGATGGTGATATCCTTGAAATTCATCATTTGCTCATCATCCAGTTTTGGAAAGAAAATATCCCCTGAACTTCCCAACATGCAAGCCATCAAACAAATTTGTCCTGATTCCTGGGGAGAAACAAAAAAGCGGCGAATATCAGATGGGCATGAAAACGGCTGTCCTTTCATCAGGCGCTCGAGGTACCCGGCCAACAAACTACCATTTGAAAAAGCCACATTGGCAAAACGTGCAGTGGTGATCGGGAAACGGCTTGAATAAGACATGATTACCTCTTCCATAATCTTTTTACTGGCGCCCATAATATTAACCGGATTGGCTGCCTTGTCTGTTGAAACACAGAAGAAATGTTCAGGAGGATTTTTGGACAGTTTTGCAAGCAGGTTTTCTGCCTTCACAATATTATTCTCAAGCAAAGCGGTCACAGAATAGTGATCCTTTTCGCTGCGAACATGCTTATGAGCAGCAAAATTTGCAACAATATCAAAAGGGCCATACCGCTCAAGCACCCTGTCAAAGACAGGCTCCCCAAAATTAATCGGGTAGGTGATATAGGTATCCGGAACTTTCAATCCATAACGACTTCTCAGGTCTCTGGTAAGTTCAGTGAGGTAATTTTCGCTGATGTCAACCACCACCAGACTGCCTGGTTCAAAGCGGAGAAGTTCACGAATAAACGAAGACCCAATCGTTCCGCCTCCGCCAATAACGAGTACCGATTTTCCCTGAATCCCGCCTAATAATTTAGCTTTATTGGCTTCTATGTCCTTCAGGAAAAAGCTATCTTTTCGGAAAGTGATGTGCTGAGATATAAAATTATCGATGTTGATCATACAGGTCAGATTTATAATAATATTTCCTTGATACTTGCCACTACCCTTTCTCTTTCTTCATCTGTAATGTTCGAACTTGACGGGAGGCACAATCCGTTTTCGAAGAGTTTGTCAGAAACACCGTTGACGTATGCCGGACAATCGGCAAAAACGGGTTGCAAATGCATGGGCTTCCACAGCGGCCGCGACTCGATGTTCTTCGATTCCAGGTATAAGCGTAAATCCTCACGGGTCTTTCCGCCACATTTTTCAGGATCAATCAGCACAGCCGTTAGCCAATGGTTCGAGAAATAATCCTCATTTGGCTCTTCCTGAAAACTGAGTCCAGGGTATTCAGCCAATTGCTTTTTATAAAAGAAAAAATTCTCCCGTCTTTTATCTATCCTCTGCGGCAACACTTCCATTTGTCCACGACCGATGGCAGCAACTATGTTGCTCATCCGATAGTTGTATCCAATGGTTGAATGCTGGTAATGAGGTGCCTGATCTCTCGCTTGCGTGGCCAGAAACCTCGACTTATTTATTAACTCATCATTGTCGGAAAGTAGAGCACCGCCGCCTGAGGTCGTAATTATCTTGTTTCCATTGAATGACAATATATTCATCAACCCAAAGGAACCCAGGCGTTTACCCTTGTATTGGCTTCCCAGTGCTTCGGCAGCATCTTCAATGAGCGGAATCTCATACTTGGAAGCAATCTTCATAATTTCGTCCATCATGGCAGGCATTCCGTAAAGGTGAACCACGATGATTGCCTTTGGCTTTTTGCCTTTCGAAATCCTGTCCTGAATAGCCCTTTCAAGTTCAACCGGACTCATATTCCATGTATCAGATTCACTATCAACGAGTATAGGTATAGCATTGACATACTTAATGGGATTCACTGTAGCCGAGAAAGTAAAGGAAGAGGCGATCACCTCATCGCCTGCTTCAACGCCGGCAAGAATCAAAGCCAGGTGAATGGCCGCAGTACCGGCACTCAGGGCGGAAGCATGCTTCATGCCGACATAATCAGCTATTTCCTTTTCAAACTCATTTACGTTAGGTCCTAACGGAGCTATAAGATTTGAGTCGAGTGCCTGCTGCAGATATTTTAGCTCCCTCCCGCTGGTATGCGGCGAAGAAAGCCATATTCTTTGATTTGAGGTCATTTATGTTTTATTAGTTTATGATGCGAAACAATGTCAGGAATAATATTCAGGATTATCAGGAAAAGTGAACAATCAGCCAGGCTTATAACCTGTACTTTTCGATGAACAAAAAATTAGCAATTTTGATACTCTCAAACAGGACAACCTGAATGCCCTCTTTTTGTTTCCACCAGCCTTTGCCGTTGTATTTACTATATTTACTCGGACAGGAATAAACAACTACCTGCATTCCTGATTTTTCAAATGCTTTTTTGAATATCATTGATGCCCTTCGTGTATGATCAGAAGAAGTCACCAGAAGGATTGTATCAATTCCGGGCCGGACCTTCAGAAATTCACGAATTATGATAGCCTCCTGTTGTGTACTGCGTGCATCACCCGGCAATACTATAATACTGTCAGCCGGAATTCCTAGGGCTATTGCAGCATTCCTGCATTGTTGTGTATTGGAGATAATATGAGCACCCCTGGCTTCAAGTTCACGGTACGCACCCATACTTTCTTCCACCAGTATCAGGCGATGTGCAAAACCAGCCTTGTACAGGTCATAGGTTTCAAGTACCCTGTCAGGAATGCTGCCCATCAGCATAACCATAGCATCGGCATGAACGGGGGAATCTTTTTTGATCAGCCATGTACCGGCATTCCTGCAAGTAGTAACCGAAACAAGGATAAAGATCAGACCAATAAAGGAAAAGAGAAGCCTCTTTTTATTGAAGTATTTTCCGGCCGACAATTCAAAAATAATTTAACAAAGCATGTATTTACTTTTTACTTTTTACTTTTTACTTTTTACCTCTGACTTCCGACCTGGGTCCCTGAGCGAATTCGAAGGGCCGACTTCCGACTACGCAATCCAGGTTCTTGATACACCTTTCACGATCTAATTCGCCCAGTCTTCTATCAGTTTCTTCCCAATCAGCGTAAAAATAATAATCTTAATATCAAGCCAGA
>JBBQBC010000079.1:0-15858 GCA_038317155.1 Bacteroidales bacterium | reverse complement strand
AATACTTTTGTTCGCTAAGTTATAAAAACAAAAAAACGACTCTATGAAAATTATCATTGTCGGAACAGGCTATGTAGGCCTGGTAACCGGAACTTGTTTTGCCGAAGTTGGTATTGATGTTGTATGTGTGGATATTGACCTAAAGAAAATTGAAAACTTACAAAAAGGCATTTCTCCAATATATGAGCCAGGCTTGGATGGAATAATAGCCAGGAATGTTGAAAAAGGAAGGTTGCATTTCTCAACCGATCTTACAGGCATTGTCAATGATTCTGATGTTATTTTTATAGCCGTTGGCACACCACCAGACGAAGATGGTAGCGCCGATCTGAAGTATGTGCTTGATGTTGCCCGCACTGTTGGCAGAAATATGAACAAACACATTTTAATTGTCACCAAGAGTACTGTTCCGGTTGGTACAGCCCGAAAGGTTCGTCAGGCTATCCAGGAAGAACTCAATCAGAGAAGCCTGAGCATTGAATTTGATGTCGCGTCAAACCCCGAATTCCTTAAAGAGGGCGATGCTATCAGCGACTTTATGAAACCTGACCGTATTGTAGTAGGTGTTGAATCAGAAAAGGCAGAAGAGATCATGTCAAGACTGTATAAGCCTTTTACTCTGAATGGCCATCCTGTAATTTTTATGGATGTACCTTCGGCTGAAATGACAAAATACGCAGCCAATTCGATGCTTGCAACCAAAATCAGCTTTATCAATGATATTGCCAATCTTTGCGAAATTTTGGGTGCCGATGTAAACATGGTTCGTAAAGGAATCGGAAGCGACTCGCGCATCGGAACCAAATTTATTTATCCCGGAATTGGCTACGGTGGCTCCTGTTTCCCGAAAGATGTGAAAGCCCTCATAAAAACTGCCGATAATGTTGGCTATCCGATGCGCATTCTGAAAGCGGTTGAGTTTGTGAATGATGACCAGAAATCTGTGCTCTTCAACAAGTTCATGAATTACTACGATGGCAATGTTAAAGGCTTAACAGTAGCCCTTTGGGGACTTTCATTTAAACCTCAGACCGATGATATGCGTGAAGCTCCCGCTTTGGTTATCATTGATAAGTTACTTGCCCAGGGATGTAAAGTTAAGGCTTACGACCCCGTTGCTGCAGAAGAAACACATCGACGTATCGGAGATAAAATTGAATACAGTAAGGATCAGTACGAAGCGGCAATGGATGCCGATGCTATTATGCTCCTGACTGAATGGACTGAGTTTCGTTTCCCAAACTGGACAGTAATCAAAAAGCTCGTTAACAAACCGGTAATCTTCGACGGCCGTAACATTTATGACCGCAACGAATTGAAAAACCTTGGTTTTGACTATTTCTGTATTGGCGTTAATACTAAACTTTAATTAAAAATCTGAACCATAACGGGAATCAACTTATTGATCTAAATTGATCTCAGCCCGGTTTTAATTTAATATATTAAACCTAAATAGATGAAAAAGATACTGGTAACAGGAGGAGCAGGTTTTCTTGGGTCTCATTTGTGTGAACGACTGTTGAAGGAAGGTAACGAAGTTGTATGCCTGGACAATTACTTCACCGGCCAAAAAACGAATGTCATTCATTTGCTTGATAACCCCTATTTTGAGATTATCCGGCACGATGTAACTATGCCATTTTTTATTGAAGTCGATGAAATTTACAATCTTGCCTGTCCTGCCTCACCAATTCATTATCAGTACAATCCGATAAAAACGGTAAAAACATCGGTGCTGGGAGCTGTCAATATGCTCGGGCTGGCAAAGCGAATTAAAGCTAAAATCCTGCAAGCTTCAACCAGTGAAGTTTACGGGGATCCTCAGGTACACCCGCAAACTGAAAGTTACTGGGGGCATGTAAACCCTATTGGTGAGCGCGCCTGCTACGACGAAGGCAAACGTGCAGCAGAAACGCTGTTTGTAAACTATCACAAACAAAATCACGTAAGGATAAAGATCATGAGAATTTTTAACACTTACGGACCGAAAATGCATCCAAACGATGGCAGGGTTGTTTCCAACTTTATTGTTCAGGCCCTTCAGGGGAAAAACATTACGGTATATGGTGATGGAAGCCAGAGCCGTAGCTTCTGCTATTATACTGATCTTTTGGATGGTATGATCCGACTGATGAACACCGGTGATGATTTTACTGGGCCGGTAAACGTTGGGAACCCCCATGAATTTACGATACTGGAGCTTGCTGAAAAGGTTATCAGATTAACGGGGTCATCCTCAAAGATAGTATGGGAACCTCTGCCTTCCGATGATCCTACACAGCGTCAGCCGGATATTTCCCTTGCAAAAAGCAAACTCGGATGGGAACCTAAAGTTGAACTTGAAGAAGGTCTTATAAAAACAATTGATTTTTTCAGAACCATCGTTAAATAACTGGAACATGAGGGTACTGGTAACCGGCAGTAATGGTCAGTTAGGAAGTGAACTAAGGCTTCTGGCCCTGACTCATCCTGAGTTAGCGTTTTTATTTACTGACCTTGAGGAACTTGACATTACCAGCGTAACTTCTGTAGAGAAAACATTTTCTACATTCAGGCCTGCATGGGTAATAAACTGTGCGGCCTACACGGCTGTTGACAAGGCAGAACAGGAACCGGACAAAGCAATGATGATCAATGCAGATGCCGCCGGTATTATTGCCAAAGCCTCAACGGAAATTAATGCCAGGTTAATTCACATTTCTACCGACTATGTTTTTGATGGCAGAAATTTCAGGCCTTACACAGAAAATGACCAAAGAAACCCGCTGGGTATTTATGCCCGAAGCAAGGCAGTTGGCGAAGAAAATGTTATGGAATTTAATGCAGGGGCAATCGTTTTCAGGACATCCTGGTTGTATTCATTTTTTGGAGCGAATTTCGTAAAAACTATCAGAAGAGCAGGCATAGAACGTGGAGAACTAAAAGTTGTTGCTGACCAGATCGGCTCTCCCACCTGGGCAAACGATCTGGCCTGTGCCATAATTACCCTGATAAAACAGAACTCCAAAGCCGGAATTTATCATTATGCCAACGAGGGGGTTTGTAGCTGGTACGACTTCGCAAAAGCAATCATTGAGTATTCAGGTATCGAGTGCCTGGTTAATCCGACCGACACGGCGGGTTACCCTCTCCCATCCCCGAGACCATATTACAGTGTTCTCAATAAATCAAAGTTTGTGTCTTCAACCCGTCAATCTATACCATACTGGCGCGACAGCCTGAAAAAATGCATAGCTTTGCTCGATGAACAGGTCTGAACTGAATCGATTGCACACCAAGGTTTTTGAAGCTGCTGCTGAAGTACATTCAGAACTTGGTCCCGGACTCGATGAGGAAATTTACAGAACGTGTTTTTTGCATGAACTTCGTTTGCATGGCTTATTCTTCAAGCGCGATGCCCGCTTTCCTGTATTCTATAAGGAACTGAAAACCAGCCAGGAAATAAAAGCGGAAGTTTTAGTTGAAAGCCAGGTAATTGTAGAAATCGTATCCGATCCTGAAATAAACGCCCTCAAAATCAGCGGTATGCAATCAAAACTTAAAGCTACCGGCAAAAGAATCGGAATTCTGATAACCTTCAATTGCCAGAGCATTACAGATGGTTACAGAAAAGTAATGCTAAATCCCTGAATTTTAGAAGCAAAAAATTACATTTATCAATGAAATATTGTTTATTTTCGGGTAATCAAAAATCACAACTATGACAATACAGGAAGTTGATCAGAAAATTATTGAGAAAGCCAAGAGCTGGCTGACGGGCAACTACGATGCAGATACCAAAACTGCAGTGAAAAATATGCTTGAAAACGATCCGGCTGAACTTGTTGAATCTTTCTACCGCGACCTGGAGTTTGGAACCGGTGGCTTGAGAGGCATTATGGGCACAGGCACCAATCGTATGAACAAATATACGGTCGGGGCTGCTACCCAGGGTCTTGCCAATTACCTCAAATCCTGTTTCATTGATCTGAAGGAAATATCGGTTGCCATTGCTTTCGATTCAAGAAATAACAGTTCATTCTTTGCCAGGATAACAGCCGAAGTACTGGCCGCCAACAATATAAAAGTATTCCTGTTTGAGAATCTCAGACCGGTTCCGGAGTTATCGTTTGCTGTAAGGCAGTTGAAATGTCAGAGCGGGATAGTAATAACAGCGTCACATAACCCAAAAGAGTACAACGGGTATAAAGTTTACTGGAATGATGGAGGGCAGCTTGTTCCACCGCACGACAAGAACGTAATTACAGAAGTTAATAGGATTACAAGTATTGATGAAGTCAAATTTGCAGGTAATGATTCACTGATTCATTTAATTGGAAAGGAAATTGACGATGCCTATCTGAAAATGCTGAAGTCACTGTCGTTATCTCCGGAAATAATTGACCGTCAGCACGATATGAAGATCGTTTACTCGCCTATTCACGGAACCGGAGCTGTAATGGTTCCACCGGCGCTGAAGGAATTTGGTTTTACTTCAGTCAACACCGTTGAAGAGCAGATGAACCCAGATGGTAATTTTCCAACTGTGCTTTCGCCTAACCCTGAAGAGAAAGCCGCTATGGCCATGGCAATTGAAAAGGCTAAGGCAATAGATGCAGAGCTTATTCTGGCAACAGACCCCGATGCCGACCGGGTTGGGGTTGGTGTAAAAGATCTCAAGGGAGATTACATTCTGCTGAATGGAAATCAATCGGCTACCCTGTTGATTTATTACTTGTTGAACCAATGGAAAGCCAAAGGAAAACTGACCAGCAAAGAGTTTATTGTAAAAACAATCGTTACTTCGGAATTGCTGAAAGATATTGCCCTGAGCTATGGTGTGGAGTCTTATGATGTGTTAACAGGCTTTAAGTACATTGCCGAAAAAATAAGGCAGTTTGAAGGAGTTAAAACCTTTATTGGCGGCGGTGAAGAAAGTTATGGTTACCTGGTAGGCGATGGCGTCAGGGATAAAGATGCGGTTATTTCCTGCTGCATGCTGGCCGAAACAGCAGCCTGGGCTAAAGATCAGGGATTGACCATGTACGGGTTATTAATCAATATCTACCAGAAATATGGTTTTTATCTGGAAGATTTGATTTCGATAACCAAAAAAGGAAAATCAGGCGCTGAGGAAATTCAGCAAATGATGGCCAACTATCGCAGCGACCCTCCAAAGGAAATAAATGGTATTAAGGTAGTTACGATAAAGGATTACCTGCTTCAGAAGGAGCAGAACATTATTACCGGCTCAATAAAACCGATTGATTTACCAAAATCAGATGTATTGCAGTTCTTTTTGGAAGGTGGCAGCAAGATTACTATTCGCCCGTCGGGCACCGAACCAAAAATCAAGTTTTACTTTGGGGTAAAAGGCTCTTTGCCTGATAAAACTAAATTTGATGAGGTGAACCAGGAAATGCGCAAAAAACTGGAAGAGATGGTTGGGGCGATGAAGTTGAGATAGGAAGGCTGAATAACCCACACCTGTCTGCCTGATAGCTCAGGCAATCAGGCAGGCGGAGACCCGCCTGCACTTCGTTACGTCGGGAAGGCGTAAAGTTTTTTTCGTTACTGTTGCTAAGCGATATTTGTAATTCCGCTAAGCAGGGCATTAAAGAATGGCCTGAAATGTTTATCTTTGAAAAACAACACAGATAAAAAATGGATCAAACCCTAATACAAAACCGAATTGCTGAATCTATAAAGAGGACTGACCCCAATGTTATAGCCTATCTTTTCGGCTCACGCGCACGAGGAGATTTTCAGCCTGATTCTGATTGGGATATTCTGATTCTTATTGATGAACAAAGGGTTACCAATGATATTGAGGACAAATTCAGGGATGAATTGTATGATATTGAGTTAAATTCCGGACAAATTATTTCCACTTTCATCTATCCAAAAAAATACTGGGAAAACACCCTGGTTTTTTCTCCTTTGTATAAAAATATTCAGAGAGAAGGAGTACTTTTATGACGATTGAAAACCATGATGATTATATAAAGTACAGATTCCAAAGGGCAGAAGAATCACTTGAGGAAGCTTTAATTCTTGCTGAAAATGGAAGATGGAACGCCGTTATTAACCGACTATATTACTCCTGTTTTTATGCAGTGATCGCTTTGTTGCTTAAAAACAATATTGAAACCCAAACGCATGACGGGGCA
Source organism: Bacteroidales bacterium (assembly GCA_038317155.1). Classification (GTDB taxonomy): domain Bacteria; phylum Bacteroidota; class Bacteroidia; order Bacteroidales; family Lentimicrobiaceae; genus Lentimicrobium. The sequence goes on along the minus strand of JBBQBC010000079.1, from coordinate 9,709 downwards.
AGGATGCAGTTTGGACGCCATTTTATTAAAACTGGAATAATCGCCAAATCCTATGGCAAGGTTTTTACCAAACTTTTTGATTATCGTCAAAAAGGAGACTATGGAGACTTGTTTGATTACGATGAGAAGATTACAAAACCATTGATTGAGCAGGTGAACGATTTTCTAAAAGAAATAAAAAAGCATATTTCTTAATTCGGTCATCGCGGGTTCCCCTCTGGACGGTAAAGTTCATCTAAAATCCTAACGCCGCTTTTTGGGCTAAAGCCCCTATTGTTATTCGTTTTTATTACCCCCCGGCTGAAGCCGGGGGTAAGTGGCGTTTTTTTTATATTGTCTAAAGTCAGATAGCACTGACCAGCTTTTTTTTCTTTCCGGAATCAATTCCATTTCTCCGGGCTTCAGCCCGGTGCAGGATGCCGTATTAAGCACTATCCCTGGCTTTAGCCGAAAATGCAGGTATGAGGTTTCTGCTCAGACAGGCAAATAAAATGCGGCTGCATCCTCAGATACAGCCGCATTTTAAACAATTTTTAGGCAAGATCAACTCCCCAGCGTCGCCACCATCACTGCTTTAATAGTATGCAGACGGTTTTCGGCTTCGTCAAAGACTACCGACATGGCCGATTCAAAAACTTCCTCGGATACTTCCATGCTGGCGATGCCATATTTCTGGAAAATATCCTCGCCAACAGTGGTATCGCGGTTGTGGAATGCCGGCAGACAGTGCAGGAATTTCACCTTAGGATTGCCTGTCATGCGGACCACGTCCATATTTACCTGGTACGGTTTCAATAGTTTGATGCGCTCAGCCCACACTTCGGCAGGCTCGCCCATGGAAACCCATACATCGGTATAAAGGAAGTCAGCACCTTTGGCACCTTCTTCCACTGATTCGGTGAGGGTAATTTTTGCACCGGTTTCTTTGGCGATTTTGCGACAGGTAGCCACCAGTTCTTCATTTGGCCAGCAAGCCTTAGGCGCAGCAGCACGGAAATCCATACCCATTTTGGCAGCACCCACCATCAGGGAGTTTCCCATATTGTTTTTGGCGTCGCCAAAATAACAGAAAGAAACCTGACTCAGCGGCTTGTCCGAATGCTCCATCATGGTGAGGAAGTCGGCAAGAATCTGTGTGGGGTGAAACTCGGTGGTGAGACCATTCCAAACCGGAACGCCTGCAAATGCACCCAACTCCTCAACAATGGCCTGACCGTAACCACGGTACTCAATACCATCGTACATGCGGCCCAACACGCGGGCAGTGTCTTTCATGGTTTCCTTTCTACCAATCTGCGAACCGGAGGGACCCAGGTAAGTAACGTGTGCGCCCTGATCAAGCGCAGCTACTTCAAATGCACAACGCGTGCGGGTAGAGTCTTTTTCGAATATCAATGCTATGTTTTTTCCTTTGAGTTTCTGCTGCTCATTACCGGCATATTTAGCTTTTTTCAGATCAACCGAAAGTTGAAGTAAATACCTGATTTCCTGAGGTGTAAAGTCGAGCAATTTTAAAAAATTGCGGTTTCTTAAATTGAATGCCATGATGTTACTTTTTTTGATGATGAATAATTTAAACGATTACGATGCGGGTTCCGCCATTGTCAATACCCAGCTTACTGGTACTGGTGATGATGGCATCTTTGCCGCTGCCTTCCACAAAACTGATGGCTGCCCTGATTTTCGGCGCCATGCTGCCTTCGGCAAACTGACCTTCGGCCAGGTATTTTTTTGCTTCGGCAATAGACATGCGATCCAGTGCTTTTTCCTGTGGCGTATTGTAGTTGATGCAAACCTTGGGCACATCGGTGAGGATAAACAATTTATCAGCCCTGATATGCACTGCCAGCAAGGAAGAGGCTAAATCCTTATCAATAACGGCATCTATCCCCTGCAGTTTATTCTCTTCAATATAATAGGCCGGAATTCCACCTCCACCAACGGCAATCACAATCTGACCAGCCCGGGCTAAGGTTTCAATGGATTTCTGATTGTTGATGACCAAAGGTTTAGGGCTGGCCACCACCTTACGATAACCACGTCCACGGGCATCGGCAGCAAATTTGGCACCTGTTTCGGCGGTGATTTGTTCCGATTCTTCAAGGGTGTAATAAGGCCCAACCGGTTTGGTTGGATTCTGGAAAGCGGGATCATCCTTATCCACCAATACCTGGGTAATGATGGTAATGATATCGCGGTCCATATCGTTGGCCATCATCACGTTGCGCAATTGTTGCTCAATGATGTAACCAATAAATCCCTGTGAATAAGCCACTGCAACATCAAGCGGCATATCGGGCAAACCATACAATTTGTGCCCTGCTGTATTGGCCAGCAAAATATTGCCCACTTGCGGACCATTGCCATGGGTAACCACAATATTGTAATCGGCTTTAATCAAGGTGAGCAGGCGCTCAGCAGTTTCATAAACGTTTCCTTCCTGATCGTCAATGGTACCTTTCTGATCACTCCGCAATAGGGCATTGCCTCCTAAAGCTACAACAGCTAGTTTCTTCATAAAAATTTCAATGGGTTAATTTTGCTGCAAAAGTAAATACTTTTTGGGGATGTGCAAGGGGGTAGGTTTTTACAAGGACGCGATGCACTGAGGTTTGGTTGGTGAACTGGTTGGTGAGCTTCAGAAGAGATTAAAATTGTGGAGGAATCGGTATGAGTTTCGATAGCTGTAGAATCTATGATTGAGATTAAACATTGGGGGTTTCTGTATACTTTTGCGTTGGAAGGGCGGACAAGATCGTTAATGTATAAAACAAACAACATGAAAACAAAAATGAGGATGTTTGCCACACGGGTGATTTCGTTAATTCTTCCTTTAGTTTTTATGATGAGTTGCCAAAAGGACTCATTCAATGACCCCATTAAGCGGTTTGAACCAACTGCAGCCGCATATATTCTCTCGCCAATAGATTCAAATGGACCTTGCGATTCACAATATTTCATCAAGCTCAACTTTGAAGACCACGAATTGTATTACGCTTTGTCTGATTCAAATATTAGTTTATTCCCAGCTTCATCTGATGGTTATGGGAAAATGTTAGGAAAGGGATATAAGTTTCTGAACAGTTCTACGAAAGAATCAATTGACATTATTTTTTATACTCATGAAGAGAAGCCGACTTTTATATTTCAAACTGCAAATTACAGATACGGTAATCCCTGGTATAGTGTATCCGGTGCAAATGTTGAATTCTATACACCCGCCGGTGAGCCCGATACATTTTACATGTATTTGGGAACCAATGTGACCAACGCGTATTTTTGGATTACATGGTTCGATGAAAATCGGATATGTGGACAGTTTAAAACCAAATTGGTTGAATGTTGTGGTGGAGATTTAACTTTTTGGGTCGAAGGAACATTTTCAATTCCAATGGTAACTTTTTATAATCCCTCCAATATATAAATGTATTCCCGCACTTTTCGCCTGAAACTTAGGTAAGTGTTAAACCTACCTGCCCCACGAATACAGCGTACAAATTGTCTATTCCAGGAAATCTTTCTGTCATTTTTAAATGCTTTTTGGAATGATGTAGATTAGTGCAGCTTTTTTTCGCCACATTCCTTGCTTTCCGCTATCAAAATCCATTACCAAAAATCAGAGCCATTTTTCGCATATTTGTAATATGGCCAGGAAACAAAACACAGTATTGAATTTGGATTCTATTGGGATTCAAGAACTTTTAACAAGTTTTGAAGAAAAAGCTTTGAGTGAATTCTTTAAACAAAAAAAACAGAAATCACTCAGCATAAGAAGAACGACCATTGGTCGGATGAGGCATTAAAAAATTTGGAAGGTATTATTGATTGCCTTGAAAGAAGGTGGTCAGAAAGACAAATTAAAAAATTCGCTCAACTATTTGACAAACAATTCACATTAATTGTTGAAAATCCTTATCTGTTTAATTGAGACTGTTAAATCTAATGGGTTGAGGAAAGCTGTATTATCCTCACAAACAACAATATACTATCGAATAATGGACAATGAAGTAAGGACAATTACACTGTTTGATAACAGACAAAATCCAAATAAACTAATTGATAAATAAAGCCCCCTACCCTATTTTCCCCTACTTTTGCCCTTGATGAAACCCGGCAAAAAATCCATTCTTCTCGCCCTGCTGGCTGTGCTTTGCTGGTCCACCATCGGATCGGCTTTTAAGCTTACGCTTGGATTCCTGAATTACCCCCAGGTGCTGTTGTATTCATCTTTGGTTGCGGTCATCTTTTTGGGTGGTTTATTAGCCATTAAAGGAAAGTTAGGAAACATCAGGAAAACAGGGTTGAGTTCATTAGGTTTATCAGCCATCATGGGTCTTTTGAACCCCTTCGCCTACTATTTGATACTGCTGAAAGCCTATTCTATACTACAAGCACAGGAAGCCGTTGCCCTTAACTATACCTGGCCAATGATTCTGGTATTGCTCTCTGCAGTTTTTCTGAAGCAAAAGATTACCTGGTTTAATGTACTTTCCTTAGTGATTAGCTTTACCGGAACCATTGTCATTGCTACAAAAGGCAACCTATTGGGACTTGAATTATCCAATCCTGTCGGCGTTGGCCTGGCCTTATCAAGCGCTTTCTTCTGGGCTGGCTATTGGTTGCTCAACCTCAAAGACAAGCGTGACACAGAAGAAAAATTATTTGTGAATTTTCTGTTTGGCTTTATTTACACACTGATATACTGTATTGCAACGGATAATCTGCTGATTCCGGGGCCGGAAGCGACTTTTGGGGTAATTTACATCGGTCTTTTTGAGATGGGCATTACCTTTGTGCTATGGCTGAATGCCTTGAAACTGGCTGAAAACACCGCAAAGGTTAGTAATCTCGTTTACCTTTCCCCTTTCCTTTCGCTGCTGTTTGTATCAATAGCAGTCGGTGAAAAGATCATGCTTTATACGATTATCGGACTCATGCTAATCATAGGAGGAATACTCTTACAGCAATTTAAAACCAAAACTACCAAATAAAAATCATAAATATTTTGCCATAGTCTGCAGCAAAATAGCCGGCCTGATAGGCTTTGGCAGATAATCGTCGCAACCGGCATCCTGACTCTTTTCTTTTTCACCGGTCATTGCATAAGCTGTTTGGGCAACAATAGGCAGTTCCGGGCGAAGTTCTTTGATTTTCCGCGTAACCTCGTACCCATCCAAACCAGCCAACTGCACATCCATAAGAACCAGATCAAAGTGCTGACCGTTAGCAATCATTTCGATAGCCTCCTCACCCTGCCTTGCCCATGTAATTGTTGCACCTGATCTGCGTATGGTCGCGACAAGAAACTGATAATTCGAATCAACATCTTCCACAATCAGAATGCTTTTCCCGACCCATTTGCCGGTAATTGATGCCAGATTATCCGCTGAGAATACTTCCATTTCCTTATCTTTCCGATATTTAACCAATGGGAGCACAATGTTGAAAACCGAACCATGAGGTTTTGCAGGTTCATAATGCACCATGCCATCCAGCAAAGTTACAATCTTTTTAACTATATTCATCCTGACTCTCATTCCGCTATAATTCAGATTGATATCATCATCATTAGACGAGGAGAAACTATCAAAAAGAATCGGAATTTTATCTTCCGGAATTCCTGTTCCGGTATCACGAATTGAAAAGACAATATTCTCATCTCCTTTCAGATAGTATCCTATTTCCACAATTCCTTCATTGGTAGATTTGAATGCATTAATCAGCAATTGAATCAGCAACTGTCTAAGATAAGTCTTATCAGAATTAATCATCACACGTTTATCAGGCAATGATTTAACAACACTAAAACCGACATTCTTTTTAGCGAAGCCACCTATTGTTTCCTGTGCCAGTTCATCCATTAAATCATTGACTTCAAAATCAGAAAATACTAATTCTTCCTGGCCGGATTCAATTTTCGACATCTCTATGATATTGTTGAATTGGTTCAACAGGTTGTTAGAATTCGCAAATATGTTCTCTCTGCACATTTTACGATCTGACTCTGACTGATCCGGATCTGCAAGCAAAGCAGCAAAACCGACAATCGCATTCAACGGGGTCCGTAATTCGTGAGAAATATTTGAGAGGAAGGTGGTTTTAAGTTTATCTGATTCTTCCGCTTTTTTCCCGGCTTTTACTATTTCTTCTGCAACACGCTTCTGGTCAGTGACATCCTTGACGAAAGCTCCGTTATTTGTTGCTCCCTGGAATTTTATCGGGAACATAGAGAGTTGAACAACGCGGGTTTCACCGTTTCTCAATTTCAACCTGCCTTCATCAATGATTGATTCTTTATTACTAAATGTATTTATCATATTGTAAAAGCCAGCTTTCATTCGTAGAAGATAGCTTTCGTCTTTACAATCAATATCGCCCAGTTCATATTGCAATTCCCATAATTTTTTTCCTATAGCCTCTGATGCAGGAACTAATGAAATTGATTCCATCGCATGGTTCCATTCAATAACGGTTCCATTGTTATCAAATATGATAATTCCATCCGCCGATTGCTCCACCAGGCTTCTGAACCTCATTTCGCTATCCCGGACACTATCGGCGTTTCTCTTATTTTCAACAGCAATTGCAATCTGGTTTGAAACAAACTGAAGGATATCAAGATCAGCAACGGTAAACGCATTTTCCGCCTCAAAACTATGCAGCACCAATGCACCAAGAATATTGCTCCGGTTCTTGAGTGGAACTCCCATCCACACCTTAATTCCGTGAATTACATTATCAATTTCGCCTGACTTTAGCAACTCTTTAATTTCCGACTGCTTCAGCAGTAAAGCATTCCCCTGACTGATTACCAAACCGGCCAGTGTTTTTCCTTCAAGCGGCTCACTCATATTCTGATCATCATTTGAGCTGTACACTGCCTGGTAGCCGATCTCAGCTTCCTGAGATAATAATACAACCCGCATACCTGAGGAATTGGTAACCCTGGCAAGTTCATTGCTGATAACCGAAAGCAATTGCTGAAGAGTGTCGGTAAGCAAAACAGCATTTGCAATATTGAAGACAACTTCCTGAAGCCGCTCACTTCTTAATCTTCCGGATACATCTTCCGTAATTTCTATAAATCCTGAAACCTCCCCCTGAGCGTTGAAGGTCGGGAAGGTTCTGATCAACGCATCAAAAAAGGAATTATCAGCACGAATTCCCCGGGCCAGGTTTTCCTGTGGAACATAAAATGACTGTGATAAATGATCCTGAAGATGGATTATTTCCATTGGGTGCTGGCTAAAAAGGTCTGATAACTTCAGTCCGGCAAATTCAGATGGTTCACGCTTGAATAACCGTGCCTGAGCCTCATTTACCATGATGATGTTGAAGTTTTCATCAAAACGTGTAAAGCCGATTCCGATATTCTCGACCAGTGATCTATAGTTTTCTTCTGAATTTCTGAGTGCATTTTCCGCATGTTTTCTGAGCAAATCTTCCCTCATTCTAAAAATAGCGGATTTCACAGACATGGCAAGCCTTACGTAATGGTGCGGAGATTTCAGAATATAGTCAGTCAAACCTATCTTCATGGCCATTACCGCAATTTCTTCACTTCCTGTGCCGGTAAACATAATGACCGGCATCAGCGGATTAATAGACTTGATTTTTATTAAAATCTCAACTCCGGTTGTCCAGCGTAACTGATAGTCGGTAATGACGATGTCAAAATCGTTGAGCTCCAGCGCATGCTCAAGTCCCTTGCTATCAATAATTTCTTCAACATCTATGATAAACAACTTCTTCAGTTCCCTGATGATCAGCAAACGGTCATCAGGATTATCATCTATGAGTAATATTTTGAATAACCCGGGCATCTCACTTCATTTCTAAATTGTTTAATCTGAAAGAGGTCATGAATCAACTGATGCTAAACTGACTTCAATTCAAGTTCAAAAGTACTTCCTTTGCCGGGAGATGAAATTACCGACACTTTCCCTCCCATCCTTTCCATGGCCTTTTTCACGATGGTCAAGCCAATTCCGTTGCCAGGAAAGCTTTCAATACCATGCAATCTTTCAAATACTTCAAATATTATTTTGCGTTTTTCTTTTGGAATTCCGATTCCATTGTCTTTTATCCTGATCACTACCTTGTCCTCACGGATGTTACCGCTTACCGAAATAACAGGAATCATTCCGGGTTCAACAAATTTCAATGCGTTGGTAATCAAGTTGGTAAAAACACTTACCAGTACCGGCATATTAGCGACAACATCGGGCAAATCCTTCTTTACCTTAATAATGGCTTTTTTCTGTGTGATTTCATCAGACAATAATTTTAACACCTTACCAATTGAATGATTTGTATTGACAGGTAATAATGTTAGTTCAAGACTGCTTAATCTTGAATACTGGAGCAAATCGTTTATCAGGGTTTCCATTTGATCAGAAGCATTGCAAATACGCTGCAGATAAACCAGTCCTTCAGGATTAAGATTCAGGCAATAATCATCTTTAAGTGCATCGGCAAATCCATGCATTGCCCTGAGTGGGGCCTTTAAATCATGACATACCGATTTTGTAAAACGGTCAAGTTCATCATTTATCTCCTGTATTCGTGCAGTGCGATGTTCAACCAGGCCTTCCAGGTGAACCTGATATTTTTCAAGCTCTTTTTGAACTTTATGCAGTTCAGTAATGTCCAAAAAGGAACTTACAAGACACTGCTCACCTTTATTCTCAATAATCTCAGCTGAAAACAGGCCTTCGATTTTTTTGTTGGAATGAGCAACTATGGTAAACTCTAAACCTTCTATTCTTCCTTCACGCTGAAGTTTGGATTTTATTTCTGACCGCGGAGAAGCTTTGAATAATCCAATTTGTGTTGTTGTTTTACCGATTATCTTATTGCGGGGAAGTTGTAAAATGCTGGCAAACTTGTCATTGACATCATAAATAAGCCCATCGCTTAACCTCGATATTGACATCAGGTTTGGACTGTTCCTGAAAACTTTTTGGAACTTTTCTTCGCTTTCGAGTAATTCCTGTTCAATCTTTTTCTGCGCTGTAATATCCCTTCCAACACAGATTATCGCTTTAATTTTTCCGTCGTTTTCAAGTATTGCTTTATCGGACCAGGCAATCCAACGCCACCCCATAACTGTTTGTTCCCTTTGCTCCCGAAAACAAATATGCGGGTAAACATCCAACTGTTTCATTGCTTCGAGGGCAGAACCTTTGTCATCAGGATGAACCAGGGGCACAAAATCGCTACCAATCAGCTGTTGTGCAGTCTTCCCAAATAACTTGCTATAGGTGGGACTAACAAACAGGAGCCTTCTGTTGGCATCAACTTTAATTACCATTTCGTTCTGATTTTCAAGCAGCAGCCTGTAAGTAGAATCATTATTCCCATATCTGAGTTTTGAAAATCCGAGAATATTCTGAAACATCTTTGGAATTATTCCTGAAATCATTTCTGCCATTGCTGACTCGGCCAGGATAACAAGGTTTATTTCCCCGTCCTCATTAAAGCCGGGCACTATAAAAACCCTCAATGCATCTTCGGGTTGCGAATGAGAAACCGTGGCAAATAGCTGACTTTTATCAAATCGTCTGTTTATTACAGTCCATGGATTTGTAATCAGCTTAAAATCCTTGCGGAAAGAGGCTAATAGGACTTTCTCGTCATCAATTTCATTTTTGCTGAAAGATGCAATCAGCTCATATCCGGGCTTTTGAGAAGTCTGCTGTAATATCCA
>JBBQBC010000078.1:0-15900 GCA_038317155.1 Bacteroidales bacterium | reverse complement strand
GCAATTAAGATCAAAATTCTATGTGCCTATGACAGGTTCTATTGTGTCTATGTGTTGAAAATACGTGTCGGGTTCGGTGTCAGGTTCAAAAGTTCAAAGGTTCAAAAGTTCAAAGATTCAAAATTCAAAGATTCGAAAACTCCCTACATGATTAACTGCCAACTGCCTTTTGCCAACTTATTCAATTATATTTCCATGCATTCAATGGTTCAAAGGTTCAAAGGTTCAAGGGTACTGCAATTAAGATCAAATTTCTATGTGCCTATGACAAGTTCTATTGTGTCTATGTGTTAAAAATACGTGTCGGGTTCGGTGTCAGGTTCAAGGGTTCAAGGGTTCAAAAGTTCAAAGGTTCAATTGTTCAAAAGTTCAAGGGGACTGCAATTAAGATCGAATTTCTATGTGCCTATGACAGGTTCTATTGTGTCTATGTGTTGAAAATACGTGTCGGGTTCGGTGTCAGGTTCAAGGGTTCAAGGGTTCAAGGGTTCAAGGGTTCAAATGTTCAAATGTTCAAAGGTTCGAAGTCAAGGTTTAAGTAGTGAGTAGTGAGCATATAGCTGATGGCTGATAGCGATTGTGTTCAAATGTTAAAGGATTCATCACGCTTATTTACGGGACTTAGGGTTCAAAATTTGAAATTCAGTTGTCAGTTCCGGAAAAACATATTTTATTCCATTACATTAAAGATTAAAACATGAGCAAAACAATGTGCGAAAAAGGTAAAAAAGGCGAAAAGGATTGCGACAATCCCAAATTCAAATGCAAAAAGTGCGGGGCGCTGGTCAAAAAAGAAAAGCAGGTCTGCAAACCCAAAGAAATATAGGTATGTTCCCTCCTGATCCAATGAAGGAACCATTCGACATCGAACCATTTAAAGCTGAGGAGGGAGTCATCAGACTGACTATTGCCCAGATTCAGAAGGATTTTAGCATGTTTGGTCTTGACATTGACTTTCCGGTAAAAATGGAAATGGTTTATCAGGACCTTTACAGGGAACTGGATTACCAGATTTCAGCATTGCTTACACGAAACCTGCAAAAGTTATCGGCGCTGCTTTACCAGATCGATCTGGATGAAAAAACCATCCTGACTGCCTGGGAAGAGCATCCGGAATTCACACACGCACAGGTAATTACCGAATTGATTATTTACCGCGAACTTAAAAAAGTGCTGTTTCGCAATTACTACAAGCATTACAAATTGAAAAACCTGCCCGAAGAATGAAAGCGATGATTCTTGCAGCCGGACTTGGAACCAGGCTAAAGCCATTCACAGATCATACCCCAAAAGCCTTACTTCAGGTGGGACCATACACCCTGCTTCAGTTTGCCATTCTTAAACTCATGAATGCCGGATTCAATGATATCATTGTAAATGTGCACCATCATGCCGATCAGATTATAAATTACCTTGATGAAAACAATAATTTTGGCTGCCGGATTTCAATTTCTGACGAGAGTGAGCAATTGCTTGATACAGGTGGCGGGATTAAAAAAGCTTTCTGGTTTTTCGACGATGGAAAACCTTTCATGGTTTACAACGTTGACATTTTAACCGATCTGGACCTTACTAAACTCTACGATCACCACCTCGGAAGCCGCAACCTTGCGACTCTGGTCGTGCGGCGGCGGAAAACATCGCGCTATCTGCTGTTCGATGAATTTATGCACCTGAAAGCCTGGGAAAACAAGGCAACCGGCGAAAAACGGATTGTTCAGATGACCCGTGAACCGCTGAATCCATATGCTTTCAGTGGTATTCATATTATCAACCCCGAATTGTTCGGACTGATGGAAGAATGGGATCGCTTTTCGATTATTGACACCTATCTGCGCGTTGCTGCCACCCAAACAATAGGCGGATTTAATGATGAAAGCCTTTTGTGGGCTGATGCCGGAAAGCCTGACAGCCTTGCCGAAGCAGGTGAGGTTGCAGCAAAAATCAAATTCTGAAGTAGCTTTAATTACAATAGTCCGTTATCTTTTTGTCTCACGCCTGTCTGCTTGATGCTCAAGCAATCAGGCAAAGACACAAAGACTCCGCCGAAATGGCGGGGCAGGCAGCAAAGATTTGATTTTCAATCATTTGGAAATGAATAAATTGGTGTGATAATTAATTGAATTTCAGTCCAATGCAAAAGTTTAACGCAGTATTGTTAAAGACTTGATCGAAAACGCTATTGCACAATTGGTTTCTGATGTTATGACAAAAAAAGATAATTGCAAAGAACCATTGGCAAACGATTTCTAATGACCTAAAAAAATGCGTTTCTTTGCGTCTTTGCGTGATATTTGCATTTCCCCCGGCTATATAAAAAAAAATCCTATCATGTACCAACCCTTTCTCGAGAATTTAGCTGAAAAGATCAGAAGCACCCATTCCGGTCTGGGCAGCCGTCTTTGCATCGTAATGCCCAACCGCCGGGCAGGGCTTTTTCTGAAACGCTATCTCGTACCAAAAGATCAGAAACCTGTGTGGGCGCCGTCTGTATTTTCTGTTGAGGACTTTATTTCCCACGTCGGCAATCTCAATGTACCCGACCCGCTTACCCTTTTGTTTGGCTTGTACGAAGCTCATTGCAGTGTTGAAAAGGAAAATGCCGGCGGTTTCGATGACTTTACCGGCTGGAGCCGTGGGCTGATCCGCGATTTTGAAGAAATTGACCAGTACCTGATCAATCCGGCTGAACTTTTTGGCTTTCTGAGCGAAACCAAAGCCATGAGCCTCTGGAACCTGGATGGCCGGCCCTTGACCGAATTTGAAAAACAATATCTTCGGTTTTTTTCATCCCTTTCAAACTATTACGAATATTTTAAAACAAATCTGCTGATAACGGGACAGGCGTACCATGGCCTTGCCTGCCGGCAGGTAGCAGAAAATCCCGAAAAGTATCTTGATCCACTGCCCTGGGATTTTGTCATCTTCGCCGGATTTAACGCCATAACCCCTGCCCAGCTAACCATTATCAGATACCTGATTGGAGAGAAAAAAGCTGAAATAGTCTGGGATGCCGACAGTTATTACATTGAGAACCCTTCCCAGGAAGCCGGCCGTTTTCTTCGCAACTATCTGAAAGACAAAACGCTTGGCAATCCGGGTGACTTGAGCAGTTTTTTCAAAACCGGTCATAAAGAAATACACCTGGCCGGAGTGCCGCGCAGCATTGGCCAGACCAGGCTGGCAGGTAACATTCTTAAACAAATGATTGGAAACGGCGGACAGGAGGTTCTAGGCAAAACTGCCGTTGTGCTGGCCGACGAATCACTGTTGCTGCCCTTGCTGAACGCCATTCCCGCGGAAGCCGGATCGTTCAACATTACCATGGGCTACCCACTGCAACAAGCGCCGCTTTTTGTTTTTTTCGATGGCCTGCTCAGCATGCATCTGAATGCTACAGGAGGTAGAATGGCCGGACGTTCCTACTTCTATTACAAGGATGTATTGTCCTTGCTTCAGCATCCTTATGCACCACTTATTGCCGGTTCAGCATGGATAAAGGAGGCAACGGAGGCCCTCAGGTCGGGTAAAAGTACTTATGTCAGTCTTCATGACATTTTCAAAGATCCCGGAAACGGCAGCAACCAACCCGCGGAACTTTCATCGCTGTTCGGTAAAATAGAATCACCGGCCGGACTCACAAATCTGATGATCAGCGGAGTTGAGATGTTAAAAGCAGGATTGGGAAAAATGAATCCGGAAGGAGAAACCAGCTATGGCGCAGATGGCGAAATTCTTTTCAATCTTGCGTTGATCCTGAACAGGTTGCACACACTGATAGATGAAACCGGGCTGGTTAGCGAATTGCGCACCCTGCAAAGCCTTTTCCGCGAAGCAGCCGCATCAATGCCTGTGCCATTTTATGGCGAACCACTTGAAGGCGTGCAGGTTATGGGGATGCTCGAAACCCGCACCCTCGATTTTGAAAATGTCATCCTCCTATCGGCCAACGAAGATACGCTGCCATCCAAAAAATCCTACAACAGCTTCATCCCCTTCGATATAAGGCAAAACTTCGGCCTGCCCACCCACCAGGACCAACAGGCTGTCTTTGCCTACCATTTCTACCGATTGCTTCAACGCTGCAACAACGCCTGGCTGATCTACAATTCCGAAGCCGATGAAATGGGCGGCGGCGAAAAAAGCAGGTTCCTGAGCCAGATTCTGACCGAAATGCCATCGGTGAACCCGGAAATAATCATTTCAGAAGTCAGGCCTTCCTCATTGGCGACCATAAATGAACCGGTGCCGATATCCATAGAGAAAACACCCGCAATAGTTGAAAAACTTAATAAATTAGCGGAAAGCGGATTTGCGCCGACCTCGCTCAGCACTTATCTGGCTTGCCCGCTTAAGTTTTATTTTAATTTCGTTTTGCGCCTGGGCGAACCCGATGAGGCAGATGAAACCATCGACTACCGCACCCTGGGCAATGTCATTCATAAAGTGCTCCAGGATTTTTATACACCGTTTATCGGACGAATTCCTCTAAAAAGCGACTTCGGACAAATGCTGGCAAAAACCGAAACAGCCATCGCGGAAACACTTAAAAAGGAATTTCCGGGGGGCGATGTTACGACCGGGCGCAACCTGCTGATTGTGAAGGTCGCCAATGTGTGGATAAACCGTTTTCTGAACCTGGAAGCCGGAAATAACTATGATCCGGCTTTCGGTGACCGCATTCTGGCACTCGAAGAGCCCTTAAAAGCCATGCTGCATGTGGATCTTCAAGGTAACGGCGTGAAGGAAATTCTGCTGAAAGGCTATGCCGACCGCATCGACCACATCGGCGGCATTACCCGGATCATTGACTATAAAACAGGTAAAGTAGATTCCACTGATTTAAAGCCCAAATCGGTGGAATCGCTGTTTGAACATTCTGCAAAGCCAAAGGAAAAGGCATTTCAGTTGATGTTTTACCTCCTCCTTGCCGGGAAATCACCCGCAATCGTAACAGAACCAGGCAATGCAGAGGCTGGCATCATTAGTTTCAGGTCGCTGAAAAAAGAATTTCTACCACTCATACTACCAGGCACTGATAGCATAAACACTCTCCGGGAATTTGAAAATAGACTGAAAGACACCCTGACAGAAATATTTGACCCCACGCAGCCCTTCGACCAAACCGAGCTGAAAGAGCATTGCAACCTATGCCCGTTTAAAAGCATCTGTCATAAGACGGAGGAAAAGAAAAACTGGTAAGTGACTGATGACAGGCTTCCGGAAATTCTGTGTACCGGATAAATGAGTGCTGAATCAGTCTTTCTTTTTGATTCGTGGAAACCTATTTTTTACTTTCCTCCAGGGATTTAATCCTGTTGTTAAGCTGTTCAATAATTTTTTGCTGTTCTTTTATTGCTTCTGCAAGCAAGGCAGTGATTTCCTGGTAATTGACCGATTTATATTCACCTCCCGAACTCACAGTCTCAGGAATTACACTTTCAAGCTCCTGGGCCAGGAATCCAATTTGCCGCTCACTACCAAAACGGTCGGAATCAATAAAATTATAGCTGACACCGTGCAACTGCATTACTTTTTCCAATGGGTTTTCAATGGAAGCTATCTGGCATTTCAACCTTGCATCAGAAGGGGTCCGGATAATGTTCCCGGAAGCATCAGTACTCAGACTGGTGGCGCCACCATTCAGGCTTGAAGCATGAATAAAGCCGTTTACATCAAGTTTCTGCACAGGCGATGAAGTGCCCATGCCAACATTGCCGGTTGAGGTTACAACCAGTTGAGTTCCGTTGTTATATAATTCCCAGTTGTTTGTACTGCCATTCAGATAAGTCCATGCTTTTGCAATACCATCTTGCGCATAACCGTAAAAAGGAAGTCCTGTTGCTCCTGCATCAATATACATCCCATAATATCCGTTTATATTTTTTTTCATAGAAAACCCGTCAGCACCGGTGACTGGAGTTTCGGTGCCAATACCCAAAAAGGCGGTATTAAATACAGCTTTCGTGTTTCCGTTAATATAAAAATCAGGAGTTCCGTCACTTGTTTGGTGATATTCATACTGGTTGGATGACCCGTTGAATTGTGTATATGCCTTCGGTACGCCATCCAGGGCATAGCCATAAAATGGTAAACCTGTGGCCCCCGCATCAACATACATTCCCCAGAAACTGTTTGCACTGTTTTTCAGGGCCATTCCGGTAAAACTGGTTGTTGGTGTGCCGGTTCCAATGCCAAGAAAAGAAGTATTAAATACAGCTTTAACATTCCCATTGATATAGAAATCAGGGGTACCATCACTTGTTTGGTGGTATTCGAACTGGTTGGATGTGCTGTTAAATTGAGTAAATGCCCTCGGAACGCCATTCAGGGCATAACCGTAGAAAGGCAAACCTGTGACACCGGCATCTACATACATACCCCAGAAATTGTTTGCATTGTTTTTCAGGGCCATTCCGGTATAACCGGTAGTTGGTGTAGTGGTTCCTATTCCAAGAAAGGTGGTTACAGGGAAAGCAGCATTGTAGGTTCCAATCAGGAAGTCAGGCGTAACGTCACTATTGTGATGGTATTCAAACTGACCGGTACCCCCGTTAAATTGTGTATAAGCGACTGGAGTTCCGTCCAGGGCATAGCCATAGAATGGTAAACCAGTTGCTCCGGCATCAATATACATTCCCCACCATCCGTTAACATTGTTTTTCAATGCCAGACCAGTAAAGATATTGGATGGCAAAGCTGTATTCAATCCGAGAAAAGAAGTATTAAATACGGCTTTGGAACTTCCATCAATAAAGAAATCAGGTGCGGCATCGCTGGATTGGTGGTACTCGAACTGATTGGTAATGCCATTAAACATAGTATAGGCTTTTGCAGCTCCCGAAATAGAATACCCATAAAACGGTAGTTGAGTGGCTGTAGCATCTACATAGGTTCCGCCACTTGCCGGCATTACCACATTCAATGGCTGGCGGTTTCGTGTTGACTTTAGCAGTGGTTCACTGTTTGTCTTTTGAAGAACGGAATTTCCCGATGACTGCGCAAAGGCAATGTTTACAATTCCGGGGAATATCAATAAGGCCAAAATGTAAAATACTTTCATAGTGTTGATTTTTAAGTTAAAAACCGCTGAGAAAAATCAATTTGTTCACAAGGGTAAATGAAGCATTTATTGTAACATATTTATTTATCTACATATATGATTATGTAGATAAAAAGAAACAATTTGTAACTTAAAAAGTTGCAGGAATATTTATTTTTATACCGGATAACCGCAGGGCTCGTTCAGGCAAATATTTTCCATGGTATGAATATTGAAAATTCTGTAAAGGGAAATTATTAAAGCTTCACAAATAATAAAATATAATTGGAAACTTAGCTTACTGTTAAAATCATAGGTGGTTAAGACTGCTTGTAAATGGTTCGCATAAACCTGAAATGCAAAAAACGCCTGTAACATATTATGCTACAGGCGTTATTTGATTGATGGGAGAGGTTAATTCCCGTTAAGCGGTCCGGACGGGACTCGAACCCGCGACCCCGTGCGTGACAGGCACGTATTCTAACCAACTGAACTACCGAACCGTATTTTTAAGAACTTGTCTCAAATGAGAGTGCAAATATAGAGACTTTTTCTGATTCTGCAAGCAAGCAGAAAAAAATTAATTTTTATCAAAAACAATTCTCTTCATTCATCCCACATATTCATATTGTGCTGATTTAATGTATTTTACATATTTAGTATGTAAAATAATCCCGTTTCTAACCGGATCACAAGCAGTTCTACTAAAAAAATATTACAGTATGCAAAGACTATTTCCCATCCACAATAATCGAAGCCGGCTTTTTGGCATCCATAAAGATCAGTTTTGCATTGGGTGATGTGGCTATGGCTTTGATCATTTCATACTGCAACTGTTTATCGCTCAATCCGGTGGACAGGATTTTCTGGTAATCGGCAATACCCTGTGCTTCAACCCGTTTGCGTTCCGCTTCCTGCCTTTCCTTTTGCAATACAAAGATCATTTTTTGCGCATCCTGCTCGGCATTGATTTTAGATTCGATGGTGGTTTTTACCGATTCTGGCAGGGTGATGTTCCTTACCAGTAATTGCTCAAGAATTAGTCCACGTGTTTTAAAGTCTGTTTCAATTGTTTTAAAAATCCTGTCCTGAAACTCATCTCTTTTGGTGGAATACAGAGCCACAGCATCGTAGTAAACAGCATTATCCCTGATTTTTGTCCGGCAAAGAGGTCTGACAATGGTATTTTTATAATCGGTGCCAATCTGTTGAAGAATCCGGGGCGTTTCAGAGGGAACTACCTTGTATAGAACAGTCAGGTCAATGACTACTTCAAGACCATCGGCAGAAAGCACCCTGATGGCATCGTCGCTGGCTTTGTCGCCCTCATCATTTACACCCGACATGGTGTAGTTTTGGGTGCGGATATCAAATGTTACGACTTCGGCAAGTGGGTTAATGATATTTAAGCCACTTTCCAGGGTGTTATTATTGACTTTTCCAAACAGTTTCTGCACACCCACCTGCCCCGGTTCAATTTGATAAACGGATGAGTAGGCGGCGCCGATAAGCAAAATTATAATACCAGTTAACCTGATTGTACCGGTATAACGCTGAACAGGTGATTCTACTTTACCAAGGGTAAAACCGGCGATCAGCACGATTATGCCAAGAATTATTATTGCCATAATAAATAAAATTTAAGGATTTGAGTTGTTTTGATTTTCATGTAAATATAGTAAATCCTGCGATACCCTTTTCTTAAAAATTCATGCTTCAGAAATCTGTAGGTTTGCTAGCATAGTTACATTAAAAATATTTAGACCTTAGGATTTGTTGATTAGATGATTAGCTGATTAGTGGATTTCTTTTCATGGTAGAGGCTGAACCCGCTTTTTAAATTCTATCTGTGTGCCTATGAATTTCCGCGTTTCCATCCTGATGAAAATCGGGACAAGTCGTGTCTATAAAAGTTTGGGATTGGGATTAAGTTTAGATTATTCTTTATGCCTGAACACAAATTAACTATATTCGTCATTCCAAATTCATCATTCGTAATTTAGCCGGACCATGATAAAAGTCATTGAAAAACCTGTCATCATCAAAGCCGCAGGTAACAAAGAAAAACGTATTGAAGAATACTTCGGACGGATAAGCAGTGCCACCACTGAAGTCAGTATTGCCCGTATGATTAGTCAGGAAGGATGGGAAGAGCCTGGACAGTGCCCTGAATTTAATGAATACACGGTTGTATTGAAAGGCAAACTTAAAGTTGAAACCTCCAACGAAGAATTCACATTGGGTGCCGGACAGGCCATTATGACAGATGCTGGTGAATGGGTAAGATACAGCACTCCTTTCCCCGGTGGTGCAGAGTATATTGCTGTTTGCCTTCCGGCCTTTTCTCCTGAAATTGTAAACCGGGATAAATAAACCTTAATTTTTTCTCAATTGGCTCCCTGGTTCCAATGAGGCGTAAATTGTTGCGTTTCCGGGTAGAATATTTTCAATTTTGCCCTTTCTGGAATTCTGACAACATAAGTTACAAATTGATCTTTAGTTTTGGGGCTGAATAAAATATATTTTTTCTATGTGAAATTCTATGTGCACTATGTGCCTATGTGGTTCACTTTTTTGAAGGGGATAAGCAGTTTTTCTGATTCGCTTCTTTGCTAAATATCCCTTCTTGCTTACATTAATTACTTTCCATTACTTTGCCAAAAAAAAAACATGAGGCTATATTTACGCTATATTTTAATCTGTACTCTTTCTATTTATTTCAATTTCAGACTATCGGCTCAGGAAAATACAAATCCTTATAAACTTTCTGTCACCGGTTTTGTGCGTGCCGATGCAATTTTCGACAGCCGCCAGGTTGTAGAAGCCCGCGAAGGGTTCCTGCTTTTTTATCCCAAAAAACCTTTACCTGACCCTAACGGCAAAGACATCAATGCCAAACCGACTTTTAACCAGTATGCCATGACCACCCGGCTTACGGCCAAAGCCACCGGTCCCGATGTGCTGGGGGCGAAAGTGTTGGCACTCATAGAAGGGGATTTTACCGGGGCATCCAATTCTGAAAATAACAGTTTACGGTTGCGTCATGCTTATATATCACTTCAGTGGGCAAAAACCCGTCTACTTTTGGGTCAATTCTGGCATCCGCTTGATGTGCCGGAGATGATCCCGAATGTGCTTTCACTCAACACCGGCGCCCCTTTTCATTCATTCAGCCGCCAACCTCAGATTCGTATTGACTATAAAGTGGGACAGTTTAATTTCGTCGCTGTGGCTGCTTCACAGAGGGATTATGTAAACACGGGGCCACAGGGCAATACTTCAATTTACATCCGTAACAGTGTGGTGCCAAATCTTCATGGTCAGGTACAATATGTGAAGGGGAACCTGTTTTCCGGTCTGGTAGTCGATTACAAGATGCTGATACCGAGGTTAGTTACCGATAGCCTGTACGTAGCAGATGAAAATCTGAATTGCCTGTCCTATTCATGTTTCCTGTCTTACAGAAATGAAAAGGTTGCTTTAAAAGCGCAATACACTCACGGACAGGCACTCAACGATCATCTGATGATGGGTGGATTCGGGGTTACCTCGACAGATCAGGTCACCAACCAAAGGGAATACAGCCCATTGAATTATCATGCAATCTGGCTGAATGCTGAATACATATTTGATAACTGGAAACCCTCCCTGTTATTGGGCTATACTAAAAACATAGGATCTGAAAAGGTATTTTCAGGCCCGGTTTACGCCCGTGATGCCGACATTGATTATGTTTACAGAATAGCACCCATGATTACTTATCAGACAGGTAAATTCAGCCTGATCGGTGAAGTGGAATATACGGTTGCTGCTTATGGAACAAACAATGAATACTATAAGGTGCTGAACAGCAGTGAAACAGGAAATGTCAGGGTAGGATTGGGGGTGGTTTATAGTTTCTGATAGATGGGACGGTTCCTTCGGTTGAAAGTCCTACCTACAAGTTTATGATAAGGAGAATGGGAGACAAGGGGACGAAGTGGCTGAGAAGAGCGAAATAGGAGAGAATTTCTAATGTCTAATTTCTAATTTCTAACCATGTAATCCCTAAAGCTTAATTCGTAAATCGTAGATCGTAAACCGTTAACCATAAATCCTAAACCATAAATCGTAAACCTTAAATCGTAAATCGTAAACCGTAAACCGTAAATCGTAAACCGTAAATCGTAAACCGTAAATCGTAAATCATAAATCATAAATCCTAAATCGTAAATCCTAAACCATAAATCCTAAATCGTAAATCCTAAATCGTAAATCCCAAACCGTAAATCGTAAACCGTAAATCGTAAATCGTAAATCATTCTTCATTCGTTAAAATCCCCTTTGTCGCATGGCTTCAAACACCAGCACAGCCGTTGAAACCGAAACATTTAGTGAATCAATGCTGCCGAGCATGGGAATTATAATTCTCTCATCGCAGAAATCAATCCATTTACGGGTAAGGCCGTCGGCTTCGGTGCCCATTACAAAGGCCGTTGCGCCCCGGTAATCCTTTTGGTGATAGGGTGAAGAAGCCTGAAGTTCTGCTGCAAAGCTTTTAATGCTGTTGGCTTTTAACCAATGCTGGGCTTCTTCGGTTGAGCAGGCCACTACCTGGCGTGAAAAAACGCATCCAATCCCCGATCTTATGACATTTGGATTATAAATATCGGTCAGGGGATCGCAAACTACCACAGCATCTACATTAGCAGCATCGGCGGTACGGAGAATGGCGCCAAGATTTCCGGGTTTTTCAACTGCTTCGAGGATTATAACCAGTGGGTCGGACTTCAATTTCACATCTTTTAGCTGAAGCCATCTTGGCTCCAGCAGGGCAATGCAGCCATCGGAGCCTTCGCGGTACGCAATTTTTTCAAATACACCCTGGCTTACATTTGTAACCGTGGTATCTCCGGTTATTGTTTCGTAATCTTTTACATCGGCTATTTCCTGACAAACAAAAAGATCAGTTACCCTGAAACCATTTGTTACAGCAATTCCGGTTTCCCGGAGACCTTCAACCACCACCCTGTTCTGTTTTCGCCGTTCGCGTGATTTTTGCTGAAGCAGTATCAGGTTTTTTATACGTGGGTTTTGAGTACTGGTAATCAGTTCGTCCATATTAAAGGTATTGATGACGGGTTAAAAGCAAAATTAGAGAAAATTCGCATCTTTGCACCTAAGTTTGTACCGGCGCTGACATTATGCCGGTGAAAATCCACCAATCATGATTAAACTGCTGACCCCTGAACACTGGAAAGATTACGAACTGATTGATTCCGGCAATTTTGAAAAGCTGGAGCGATTCGGCAACCAGGTGCTTACGCGTCCTGAGCCCCAGGCGGTATGGGATAAATCGTTACCAGAAACGGAGTGGATTAAAAAATCGCAGGCCATTTTCCGCAAGGAAAAGAACGATCCCGAAAAGGGAAGGTGGATACTAAACAAAGGTTGTGCTGAGCAATGGCAGATCGGTTATAATTACAAATCGATGAACCTGGTGATGCGACTGGGGCTGACCAGTTTCAGGCACATTGGTGTATTCCCCGAACAGGGCGATAACTGGGATTTCATCTACGACCGGGTTAAACTGATGCAAACTCCCAGACCAAAAGTGCTGAACCTTTTCGCATACACCGGCGGGGCTTCCCTGGCTGCCTGCGCTGCCGGCGCCGAAGTGGTGCATGTCGATTCTATAAAACCGGTGATTACCTGGGCCCGCGAAAATATGGAGATCAGTGGTCTCGACGGGATCCGCTGGATTGTTGAAGATGCATTGAAATTCGTGAAACGCGAAGCCCGCAGAGGGACAAAATACAATGGAATTATCCTTGATCCTCCTGCCTATGGACGGGGTGCAGATGGCGAAAAATGGGTACTCGAAGAAAATATAAATGAAATGATCAAACTTTGCAGCGAATTGCTTGAACCAAAAGAGAGCTTCCTGCTGATGAGCCTTTATTCTATGGGTTTTTCATCGCTAATCGGCGAAAACCTGATCAGGTCAGCTTTTGGAGAAAAAGAATCCATGGAGACGGGCGAGCTCTACCTTAAGGATGGTTTTGGTAAAAAACTCCCGCTGGGGACGGTGGTGAGGTTTGGAAATGGGTAGCTTAACTCCCATTAGATTTCAATTATACGGCATATATAATAAACAATCCAATCTCCTGTATTGGCAATGCGTTGCTGAATAAATAGCTATGTGCCTATGTGTTCAGTTTTTTTTCAACACATAGACACATAGATAATTCCAGTTTGAGATCATTGGATTTTATATGATTTTGCTTCCATTCCCCGAAAACTAAAGATACATAGGTGTTTATCTATAATCATCAGATTTCGTTTCCAATTGAACATTTCTATGTGCCTACGGAAACCTTCATTAAAAAATATGAGCCTAAGTGTTCAGTTTTTTTTCATCACATAGACACTTAGGAATATTCTTTTTCATGCCAAAATAATTTAGAAATCCGGTTTTTAAAGTTTCATCAGTATCGCATACACCACCGGACATATCTCAGCATTTTTCAGTGATAGTTTCAGCAACTGATAAAACCGGGCACGATCGGTATGCGGATATTCGCGGCAGGCTTTGGGCCGATGGCTGTAAACACTGCAATAGTTCTCTCCATCAATAAAAGGGCAGGGTGCTGAACGAAAAATATAGTCGCCCTCGGCATCCATTTGTAAATGCCTGCTTACCAGCTCCGAAGGCCTGATCTTAAGCTTCTTTGCCATCTGGTCAACATCGTTGAAACGAATGGCCGGACTGATGCTGCGGCAGCAATTAGCACAGGTGAGACAATCGTAAAAGCCAAAAGCCTGTTCGTGAAGTGAGTGTACCATGCGATCGAGTTCGCGCGGATTAAGCCGGGCCAACTTTTGAATGGTTTTTTGCAACAAAAGTTTATTTGCTGAGAAAAGCCCCTTCAATTCCGAAGGAGCAGGCACCTCCCCTATTCCGATTACCGGATCAGTTAAAGCCCCTTTGCTGCTTGATTTCATTGTAGGCTGCATTCAACTGCTGAAATTTTTCTTTGGCTGCTTTCTGAACATCATCCCCCAGGTGGGTTACCTTGTCGGGATGATATTTCAGTGCCATTTTACGGTAAGCTTTTTTCACTTCTTCGTCAGTAGCTTCGGGTGCAATCTCCAGAATCCGGTAGGAGCTTCCGGTATCCTTGATAAACATGGCGTGTATAGACTCAAAATCGTTATTGCGTATTCCCATATGCAGGCACATGCGCTTAAGTACTTCAGCCTCGGCCGGATGCGGTTCGCCATCCGCGGAGGCGACGCCAAAAAGGAAATGGACCAGCTGTAAACGCGATGGATACTCCATATTTTCCTGAATCTGCTCGCATATCTCATCAACATCCAATTCCTGCCGTAAAATTTCGCGCAGCAGAAGTAAAAGCCGCTCGGCTTCTGTTTCGCCAAACTGCCTGAAAAGGAACATTTTCACAAAGCTAAGTTCCGATTTCAGGATTTTGCCATCGGCCTTCATGATGGCTGCAATCATCACCAGCAGGCTAACCTTGAAATCACCCTCCTGTGTCGGGGTGAAACCCTTTTCCATATATTCGCCGCTTTGCATGCTGTCGAACATTGACCCAAATACAAAGCCCAGAATACCTCCGATCGGACCACCAAGAACCCAGCCGAGGCCTCCACCTATCCATTTACCATATTTTGAGAAATCCATTTCAGAAAGTTTAAAGTCTAAAGAAAAAAGTAACTGAGTTACAGTGTTACAGGGTTACAGAGTTACAGTTTTACAGAGTTACAGTGTTACAGAGTTACAGAGCTAAAGAATTACAGAGTTAAAGAGTTACAGAGTTACAGAGTTACAGAGCTAAAGGGTAACAGAGTTACAGAGTTACAAGGTTACAGAGTTACAGTGTTACAGAGTTACAGTGTTAAAGTGCTACAGAGTTACAGAGTTTCAGAGTTACAGAGTTTCAGAATTTCAGAGTTTCAGCATTCCATTTACTAATCTGCTAATCCACTAATCAGCTAATCCACCAATCAACCAATCAACTAATCCGCTAATCTGCTAATCAGCTAATCAGCCATAACAAACCGGCAACTTACCCAATCTTACTCAGGTTTAGTTGCCGGTGTGCAAAAATATAAAAGTAAAATGAAGGCTAGGAAATATTCTCGCTCAGCGGAAGACCATATTCTTCTTCCATTTTAATGTCAAGTTTTTCGAGTTCGTTCAGCACTGGATTGTAGATTTCAGGAACAACCGGCCTGAAAACACCCTTCACGCTGATCTCACCTTTCAGGATCATCTCAACACCAATGGCAGCAGGCAACGCAACGGTACGTGCAATCGAAGTATCAGTGGCTGGTGTGCCAAAATCCAGCATCCGTGAGCGAATCACCTCTTTTGAACCATCGGGATAGCTTGCCAGGAATGTGTGTTGCAGGGCAACCATATCACGTTCGTTCTGACCTAATTCCATCTTCCCGATCATCAGATCGCTGGTAACTTCAAAGGGCGAATCTTCGCCACGACCCATTGGTTGATCTTCAAACAAGCCAAGCCATTCCATGGAAGTCAGTGCATGTGACTTTATATCAAGTTTTAGATATTCAGCCACTTTAGCTTTGATATTGGTGGCATCTGAGACACCAATCTGATGGGCAAGAAACTGAGCATAAGTCATTCCGGTCATATCGAACTTGTCGTACGAGATAAGTTTAAGCTGTTTCATGGCATCAATGCTTTCGCACCAGCCCTTGTACCGGAAGGTGCCGCGCATAATAGTATTCACCTCCGGAATACCGTAAATGTCTATATATGAAATGGAATCCCGGTTTGGATATACCTCAAGATGTCCGACTTTGTCAAAATCAACCTGCAATGGGTT
>JBBQBC010000077.1:0-16233 GCA_038317155.1 Bacteroidales bacterium | reverse complement strand
GGCCTGACCCTGATTCCAATCAGCATCATGGTTTATCGCACCCAACTGGGTGCTGTTGATCCCTCGGATGTTTTTATCCCCATTCTACTGGCCACCTTCGCCTCTACCCTAACCGGGATCATTTCAGTTTCACTTTTTCAGCGGATCAATCTGTTTAATAAAGTGGTGCTGCTTTATCTCGGTGGATTTACCCTCCTGGTTTCTTCTATTATATGGTATTTCAGCACAATACAGCAGGAGCAGGTTAACATTATTTCTTCAGTCGCCAGCAACCTCATTCTCTTTGGAATTATTTTCTCGTTTATCGTCCTGGGTGTAGTGAAGCGGATTAATGTTTATGAAGCTTTTATTGAAGGTGCCAAAGAAGGTTTCAGCATCAGCATAAGAATTATTCCTTACCTGGTGGCAATACTCGTGGCGGTTGGTGTATTCCGTGCCTGCGGAGCTATGGATTTCCTGGTAAAGGGAGTCGGACATGCCTTCGCAGCGATGGGAATGAACACCGACTTTGTTGACGCTTTGCCGACCGCCTTTATGAAACCTTTGAGTGGTTCAGGCGCCCGTGGCATGATGGTTGACACCATGAAACAATACGGTGCCGACTCCTTCGCGGGCCGGCTATCGTGTATTTTTCAGGGCGCAGCCGATACCACCTTTTATATTATAGCTGTCTATTTTGGTTCGGTAGGCATAAAAAAAACACGCTATGCCATTACTTGTGGCTTGTTAGCCGACCTTGCAGGGATAATTGCTGCCATCAGTGTAGCTTATATGTTTTTTCATTGAAATTTTGTACTTTTATAACACCTTTATAGTCAATCAAGTTTAACACCTCAGACACAACAGACAATCTGCCGCGCTGTTAACTAAGGAATAGTCCTATTTTTTTATTTGGACTTTATAATGTGTTTATTAGAATATATAGGTGTAAAAGTGAAACCAATTTGTGATTTCATCTTAAAATATACAAAGCAAAACCACAAGCTATCGGAATTGAAGGCTTTGCTTCTTTCTAAATTAGCTACATTAGAAAATTAAAGCGATGAATTTTGTGATTAAAAAATTAGAAAAATATGCCCGAAAAATTTAAAAACAAATATCGCATTGCATCGCATCGTAAACCGGGATGGGATTATTCGTCCAATGGTATGTATTTTATTACCCTGGTAACACAACACAGGGTTTGTAATTTGGGTGAAATTGTTGTGGCAACCGTTCCGTTTGTTCAATTATCCGATTTCGGTAAAATTGTGGATGCCCAATGGCAAAATTCATTTGATATTCGCAATGAATTATTTTTGGACCAATATTTAATTATGCCTAACCATTTACACGCCATCGTTGTAATAAATAAAAACGAATCAACCACGGTGGATAAAAATGATATGGGTGACGTTTTGCATGACGTAGAGACGCACGGCCGTGCGTCTCTACAAACGCAAACATTCCATCGTTTGCCAAAATCCATATCATCGTTTTTGGCGGGATTTAAATCGGCGGTGAATTCAAAAATTGATGATTTTATTGACGAATATGATTTGAATATACCAAAATACAATCGGAATAATCATTTTTTTCAACCAAATTACCACGACCACATCATCCGTAACCAAAAATCTTATCAAACCATTTCGGCATACATAATTAATAATCCGGCTAAATGGAAAGACGATAAATTTCACACAAAATGAATGAAATTGTACGAAAACAGAACCCTTTCAGACAGGTTATTCAGGCTACTGCAGACCAAATGCTGCTGTCTGCCATTGTTCTTCAACTCAAATCTTTTTCGGCTTCTGACTTATACGAGAACAACAAAACATTTTTAAGAATGCTTTCAATCGGCATAATCCGCAAAAGATGAAACCGCAACTAAAACGACATTTACGTCCAATTCAGAGGTTATGATTTTTGCACAGACGGAGAATTTTAAGAAAAATCAAAATGAATCAACCTACACATCAGTCACATAAAATGCAAAAGCCACTCTCAAGCCCAAGTAACTTACATTTGTTCCTCATGTAAATTCAATCCATAATAATTGCGTTAATTCTATCTGCTAACAATTAATAAAAATCAGCTAAATGACTCCATCGGAAGTATTAAAGAAATATTTTGGATATGATCAGTTCCGGTTACATCAGGAAGCGGTTATTGAAGCGGCTCTTGCCGGAAAGGATACCCTGGCTGTTATGCCCACCGGCGGCGGAAAGTCAATTTGCTACCAGATTCCGGCATTGCTGAATGAAGGGGTTACCATTGTAGTTTCACCGTTGATTGCCCTGATGAAAGATCAGGTTGACGGGCTAAAGACCAATGGCGTGGCGGCTGAATTTCTAAATTCCTCACAATCAACTGCTGAACAAAACCGAGTACTAAATTTACTCAGGCAGGATAAGCTTAAGCTATGCTATGTGGCCCCTGAGCGGATCTCAGGTGAGAATGCCCTGAAAAACCTGCTGGGTGAGACGCGGGTTTCACTATTTGCCATCGATGAGGCACATTGCATCTCTCACTGGGGACACGATTTCCGACCCGATTACCTCGCCCTTGGATCTTTGAAGGATCAGTTCCCCGGCGTCCCGTTGATGGCTCTTACCGCAAGTGCAGATAAACTCACCAGGGATGATATCGTAAAACAACTGCGACTTGAGGGTGACAACCGTTTTATTTCATCATTCAACCGGGCCAATATCTGGTATTTTGTGATAGATAAATTTGCCATGGATGAATTCCTGCCGGTTTATCTTGACAAGCAAAAGGAAAACTCCGGAATTATTTACTGCCTTTCACGGAAGTCAACAGAGCAAATGGCTTCTGACCTGACAGCAATGGGTTATAGTGCTGCCTGTTATCACGCTGGTCTGGTAAGAGAGGTCCGCCAGAAAGTGCAAGACGATTTTATCCACGACCGCATCAAAATCATTGTGGCAACCATTGCCTTCGGAATGGGCATAGACAAACCCGATGTTAGGTTTGTAATACATGCCGATCTGCCCAAGAACATCGAAAGCTATTACCAGGAAACCGGCAGGGCCGGCCGTGACGGGCTCAGGGCCGATGCCATCCTGTTTTACAGCCGGGGCGATGTGGCAAAACTGAGTTATTTTATCGACAATGGCACCGATCCTGAACATGCAAACATCATGTACAGGAAACTTGAGAAAATGTCAAAATTTGCTGAGGCCCGCCAATGCCGGAGACAACAGTTGATGAATTACTTCAACGAAGCGCACCATGGCATGTGTAATTCCTGCGACTTTTGTATTGATAAATACATCACCTATGATGGAACAATCCCGGCACAAAAAGCCTTGTCGGCTGTGGCACGCTTAGAAGAGCGATACGGATTAAAGACCACCATCGAATATATACGCGGTGCTGATCTTCAAAAATTTTCACCGCAACTAAAGGCTTTTAAAACCTGGGGCGTTGGTAAAGAGTCAACCGAAGCTGAATGGTTTGATGTTTTCAACCAGTTGCTCTCGCAAGGGTTACTGGACATCACCGAAGGACAGTACCCGGTGCTCAAACTGAATGAACGCAGTCGCGAAGTGTTAAAAGGAATCGCCCCGGTTCAGTTGCTGAAAGCTTCAACGCCGCAGAAACAAAAGGCAGTGGTAACTAAAACAGCTTCCGAAAATGATGAATTACTAAGAAACCTGAAATATATCCGCCGTTTGATCGCCGATTCAGAAGGCGTACCGGCTTACATGATACTCGGTGACAGTACACTAATTGAAATGTCGCTGTTGTTACCCCTACTACCGGAGCATCTGCATCAGATCAGTGGGTTCGGTGATTTTAAGATCGGGAAATATGGCACAGAATTCCTTGAAGTGGTGATAGAATATTGCAAGGCCAATGGGCTGGAATCGAGAATGCACCTGAAAATGCACAAATCCGGAAAGAAAAGTAAAAAGTCCCGGGCAACCAAACCGGCCAGACCGGTTACCGGATCGTTGACGCTTCAGCTTTTCAGGCAGGGAAAAACCGTTCAACAGATTGCTCTTGAACGGCAATTTACCATTCAGACAATTTTTAATCATCTTACCGGATTCCTGGCATCAGGCGAACTTAAACTTTCTGAATTGATGGATGAATCAAAAATGCCAGCTATCCGAGAGGCAATCAGGCTTCATGGCAGCGTATCACTAAAAACACTTAAGGAAGAACTTGGAGAAGGTTATGAATACCATGAAATAAGGGCGGTGATTGAGGCGGATAAGGCGGACAAGCTATTTTGAATTATAGGGCAATAAAATAAGGTGAAGGGACACGACAATATGTATTGGCAACATTAACACAAAAACTAAATAAATGGAATCAATTTCACCAAACATTTTTGTAAAAGACATCAATAAGACCATTGACTTTTACAAACAATTAGGATTTAGTGTCGCAACAACCGTTCCCGATCAAGGCGATTTTGTATGGGCAATGATGACCTGCGGAAGTGTAACCTTTATGTTTCAAACATTTGACAGTTTAGGATCAGACTTGCCTGAAATTTCCAGGAAGGACGGGGGTTCTCTGTTACTGTATATTCAAACCAAAGGAATCAGAAAGTTGTTTGACCAGGTTAAAGACAAAATGATCGTAATAAAAGGACTTGAAAAAGCGTTTTACGGTGCTACAGAATTTTCCATTCAGGACATCAATGGCTTTATTCTGACTTTTGCCGAAGACGAATAAGCCATTCCTGGAAATGTGATGCGAAAACCTAAAGGCGTTTGGCAAAAGAGTGTTAAACGCAAAAAAAAAGGGTAGGGACACAGCATGTGGTGTCGCTACCCTTTTATTAATAAATCCGGATTGGATTATCCTTTCAATACGCCCAATTCCTTACCAACTTTGGTAAAGGCATTGATACATTTATCGAGGTGCTCGCGGGTATGTGCGGCCGAAACCTGAACGCGGATACGGGCCTGGCCTTTGGCAACCACCGGATAATAGAATCCAATTACATAAATGCCCTCACCCAGCAGTTTGGCTGCCATTTCCTGTGAAAGTTTGGCATCGTACAGCATCACTGCTACAATTGCGCTTTTGGTTGGTTTGATATCAAAACCGGCATCAACCATTTTCTTAACGAAGTATTTCGTGTTCTCGTGAAGGCGATCCTGCAATTCGTTGGTTTCGCTCATCATATCAAACATTTTGATACCGGCTGCCGCAACCAAAGGAGGAATAGAATTTGAAAACAGATACGGACGTGAACGTTGACGAAGCAGTTCGATGATTTCCTTTTTGCCGGTTGTAAATCCGCCAATGGCGCCACCAAATGCTTTGCCAAGGGTTCCGGTAATGATTTCAACCTTGCCACGCAGATTATAGAGTTCAGTTACACCACGTCCTGTTTCACCAACAACACCGGCAGAGTGGCATTCGTCAATCATAATCATGGCGTCATATTTCTGAGCCAAAGCATAAATTTCATCCATTTTGGCAACATTGCCGTCCATTGAGAAAACAGCGTCAGTTACAATTAGTCTGAATCGTTGAGCCTGGGCAAGTTTCAGTTGTTCTTCCAGTTCGGCCATATCGGCATTGTTATAGCGATAACGCTGAGCTTTACATAACCTTACACCATCAATAATTGAAGCATGATTTAAGGAATCGGAAATAATGGCATCGTCTTCGCCGAGCAGGGGTTCAAAAATACCACCATTGGCATCGAAACAGGCTGCATACAAAATGGTATCCTCTGTACCGAAAAATTCGGCAATCTTTGCTTCCAGTTGTTTATGCAAATCCATCGTGCCACAAATAAAGCGAACTGAAGAGAGGCCGTAGCCGTGTGAATCCAGCGCTTCTTTGGCAGCAGCAATCAGTTTGGGGTTGTTGGAAAGACCAAGGTAATTGTTGGCACAGAAGTTAAGCACTTCAGCACCACTGCTTACTTTGATTTCGGCTCCCTGTGGAGTAATAATTACCCGTTCATTTTTGTAAAGTCCGGCTTCCCGGATGTCGGCCAGTTCTTTCTGCAGATGGGCTTGAAGACGATCGTACATAGTTATGTTTTTAAAGGTTTTTGGTTGATTGTTTTTGAATTAACAATGCGCAAAGATATTACTTTTGATTTTCTAACATGGCTATTTTACAAATATTTGTGAGTATTTAACCCACTATTTAAAATGTGTCTGAACTGGCTGAAAAGCAGTGGTATGAAACATTCAAATTGTTTTGCAGTTCTCCAAAATATTGTACATTTGCCGCACTTATTGTGAATTGATTAACAAACACTATAAAATCTTCAACAACCCATGAAAAACATTTTAGTTATTGGCTCAGTGGGCCAGATTGGCTCAGAACTCACGCTTGAATTACGAAAAAGATATGGCAGCAGCAACGTGGTTGCCGGTTTTCGCTCAACCAAACCCACCGGTGAACTGCTTGAATCCGGCCCTTCCGAAGTGGTGGATGCCACCAACGCTCAGCAGATTACCGACGTGGTAAAAAAGTATAAAATTGACACCATCTATAACCTTGCCGCCATTCTTTCGGTCGTAGGTGAAAGCAAGCCTCAGGTTGCCTGGAATACGGGCATTGGTGGATTGATGAACTGCCTTGAAGTGGCCCGTGAATATGGATGCGCTGTTTCCACACCCAGCTCCATTGGTGCATTTGGTGGTGGAACCCCGCTCGACAATACCCCACAGGATACCATCATGCGCCCGCAAACCATCTACGGCGTTTCAAAAGTAGCTGGCGAATTATTGAGTGATTATTATTTCAAACGCTTTGGGGTTGATACCCGCTCGGTACGCTACCCTGGCATTATCTCCAATGCTACCCTTCCCGGCGGCGGAACCACCGATTACGCTGTAGAAATTTACTACGAAGCCATCAGAACCGGCAAATTCACCTGTCCGTTGGGCGCCGGCACCTTCCTCGATATGATGTATATGCCCGATGCCATTGAAGCCGCCATTGATCTGATGGAAGCCGATCCTTCGAAACTGAAACACCGCAATGCTTTTAACGTAAGCGCCATGAGTTTCGATCCTGAAATTATCGCTGCCGAAATCAAGAAACACCTTCCCGATTTTGCAATGACTTACAATGTTGAACCCATGAAACAGTCAATTGCCAATTCATGGCCCAACAATATGGACGATAGTTGCGCCCGCCACGAATGGGGCTGGAACCCAAAATGGAACCTCCGCGCCATGACCGAGGATATGCTGAAAGTGATTGGAGAGAAACATGCCAAAGGGCTGATCTAGGATTTCGGAATTCGGATTGCGGATTGCAGATTTCGGATTGCAGATTGGAGTTAGCAAAAAGCAATTGATAGCAAAAGTTAACAGTTGTCTTCGCCGACCTGATGCCTTTTTAATTTTAATGTTTTTTATGTTTTACACATGATAGCTTTTGCTCACCGCAGAAGCTATCATTTTTCAAATTTACTTTTGCTACAAATGCCGGGTATTAAATCCACTTGATGCCCTTACAGGTGGATAAACCGGAAAACCATAGCGTATTTGTAGTTCAAGACTACCCTTTCCTGTAGCTTCTTTCATCTTACTGGTTGTGAAATCATAGGAAAATCCTGCATCAAACTGGCCCAGGCCGGCTCCGGCCATTAAAATAAGACCATCTTGAAGGCGATATCCGGCACCTCCCCAGAAACGATCGTTGACATAGCCCAACAGATTTAGATCAATCTGAGTACTATTTATTGACGATTTTATCAGGAAAGAAGGAGCCAAATCCACTTTTTTAAATCGTTCCTCGATAAGGTTGATGCGGTACTGAGCCATAGCAGTAAAAGTACGTTGATCCTGCATGATAATATTGCCCAATTCAAATTCCGATCCCAAAAGGTTCATGAGTGAAATTCCAGCTATTAGCTTTTTAGAGGTAAAAAGCAATCCGGTTCCCATCTCGGGAACATTGCTTTTGTGTGTACCTGTTTTCTTAATCAATGGATCTGTTAGATCGGTCGGGATCAGCTTATCTATATTCAGGCTCAAACGGCTCAATTTCCCGGAAATCCCCACTGAGAGAAGCTGACCTTCTTTAACCGGAATTTTTAAAGCATAATCCAGTCTGATATCCATTCTTTGCTGATAAGCCATATCCTGCCGGCTGATCATCAGGCCAAGCCCGCTGTTAATGGCATATATGGGTGCCGATATTGCCGCGAAATAGCTTTTCGGATTTACATTGTTTCCTTCCTGATCGGTAAATCCAATCCATTGGTTTCGCCAGCCGGCTGCCAGGTTCACTGCATCTTCCATACCGGCTGAAGCCGGATTGTAAACACCCGGTGAAAACATGTATAGTGAATACTGATCGTATTGCTGTGAAAATGCCATGCGTGGCAAAATAATATATACAAGCAACATCAACAATACCAGGTATTTGACCATTGATGATAAAGGATTTGATCCTTTTGTAATATCTTCCTCTGAGAGTATGTTTCTAATCATGGTAAATCCTTTTTACTTATCCGTCAATATGATAAATTCAGTCCTTCGGTTGAGCTGATGCACCTGCTCTCGTTCAATGTCATTAGTGAGACCTGAAATGTAATTTTCATTCAGTATGGTTCCGGCGGGTATTCGTAAATCTCCCTTACTCAGTTCATTTTCAATGACCCGCGGTTTGCGTTCGCCATACCCCCTGGCTTTTAACCGGTTCTTATCTATGCCACACTTTATAAGATAATTAACTACCCCCTGGGCACGTTTTTGCGATAGTTCCTCATTATACCGGTCGTCTGCCCGTGAATCGGTATGTGAACTCAACTCAATTTTTATCCTGGGATTTTCAGCAAGCAGCCTTACCAATGGGGCGAGTGAATCCTGATAACGCGGCAGAAGCTCCCAACTATCAAGATCATACAGTATCTCAGGTAAAATCACAGCTCTGGCTGGAATTGGAGTAAGACTGAAATCAAGAATCATTAACGGATTACTTTCAGTTTTTACTAAAAGTGACTGGCTTTGAGATAAATAGTCAGATTTTGTTGTGGTCACACTGCCAGTAAGTCCATTGGAAAGCTTTTCGCCCGAAAACTGATATCTGCCTTCCTTATCAGTAGTTAAGATTGTTGTATCACCTGCATATAACAATATTACCTGAGCATCAGTCAGATGAATAGCGGTTATGGCATCCCTGACAGTGCCCGAAAGCTGGAATGGAATGTGGACAGCTGTAAAGGAATATATGTCATCGCCTCCCTTGCCACCAATTCTGTTGGAGGAAAAATAACCTTCATCTTTCCCGGGGATAAAAACCAGACCGAAATCATCGCTGCCTGAATTCAGTGGCTGCCCGATATTTTCAGGATTACCCCACGAGCCATCAGTGAGTTTATGTCCAACATAGATATCCAGTCCTCCATATCCACCGTGGCCGTTTGAAGCAAAATACAGCGATGAATCGTTCCGGAAAAAGGGAAACATTTCATCACCTGCTGTATTGATTGAGGTTCCAAGATTAACACCAGGCCCAAACTTTTTATCTTTTGCTTCTCTGACAGTAATCCATAGATCCTTACCACCAACCCCCTTGGCGTTGGATGCGGAAAAGACCAGCGAGAGCCCATCGGATGATAAGGCCGGATGGCCGGTATTTCCTTCCGGATCAGCATAAGCCACCTCCGGATCGCTCCATTCCTTACCTATTTTATCGGCACTAATGATATAGCACCACATCGTTCCAGATTTGCGTTCGGGTTTCTGTTCGCAGCGGGTACAATATATTTGGCTGTAGTCACTGTTAAAAACCGGCGTCCCTTCGTTCGCATTGGTATTGACTTTATTTTGTTTATCAAGTAATTCGGGAGTTATAAAACCACCCCCAGGTTTTGACCTGGCAACAAACAGATCGGTGAAATAGGATGCCGTCCATTGATCAGTTTCCTTTCCGGTTACCCCTTTGCGGTTTGAGGTAAACACAATTTCTGAACCATCTGATTTAGACGGAACCGGGCAGAAATCATCCTTTGCACTATTGAGCGACGATTCATTCGCAATTTTATAGGCTGAGGGTTGCCCGGGTTTACTGAGACCGGATAAAAGGCTTCTTCTACTATTTATTGCACGGTCTTTTGGTTTCAAAATCAGATAACGATCATAATACCTGATGGCAGCAGAATCATTACCCATCTGCTGAAGTGCAGTTGCAAAAAGAAGGGTTCCATCTGGATTTTTATCAAGAAAGTGACTCTTGTCAAGTTTTTTCAGTTGCTGAACTGCATTTTTCCAATCGGCTGTTTTTGTATAGGATTCAGCCAGTTTATAATTTAGCTGTTCGCGTTCAGGCTGATTTTTGGTTTCACTTATGGCTTTTTTATAAAAACCAATGGCGGATACATACTGGTGATGGTTAAATGCTTCATCGCCCTGCTTAGTATATTTATCCTGTGCCTCCGCTGATAAGGATAAACTGAGAAGCCATAAAAATAACAATACAATTTTTGTCCGGTTATACATATCTTTACTCCCTGATTAGTTTTAAATTCACTATTTCTGCTCCATTGCTTATTTGAATAATATACACTGCCCTTGTCAGCTTTGAGACATCCAACTCAATGGTTTCTCCATTAAAACTGGTTTTAAAAACTTCATTACCTGATACATGCAATACTTTCAATAATTTCTTTCCTCTTAATCTTCCGTTCATTTTTACCACTACCTTATCGGCTGTAGGGTTGGGGGTCAGGTCAATTAAATCTCTGATCAGATAAACCACGCCGCTTTTTTCGAGTGCAGCGCCTGTATAATCAATGGCATTGGCATGAAAATAATACGAAGCTGATGGAGCATCTTTACCATTGGGAAGTTCACCATTCCACCCCTGTCCTGATTTGTCAAATTCGGCCACAGTTTTGCCCCAGCTATCCTTTACCCATACGCTGTATGCCGTTATACCTTCAATAACCGGAACGAAAAGGTCGTTGAATCCATCCCCGTTCGGGGAAAAAGCAGATGGGAAATCGAGGATTACATCTATTTTTTCCAGCATGCTGACTAGAAGCGTATCCGCATCACTACACTGGTAGGGTTGGCCTCCCTTAATTTTGAGAACGATCTGGTAATCGCCGGGTTCAGTAAGTTCAATCTGTACCTGCCCTTCTTCTGAAATGGATTGTCCGTTAAGGAACCATGTCTGACTGGCCGCACCTTGCGACAAGGAAGTCAGTTGAGCGGTGGAAGGTGCATATTCAGAAGATAGATT
Source organism: Bacteroidales bacterium (assembly GCA_038317155.1). Taxonomy (GTDB): domain Bacteria; phylum Bacteroidota; class Bacteroidia; order Bacteroidales; family Lentimicrobiaceae; genus Lentimicrobium. Next base: position 5,040 of record JBBQBC010000077.1, on the reverse strand, counting down.
GGCTTCAATCACAGCTTCCGTCGATACCACATTGACCCTGAAAACTGAATCCAGTAAGACGGAACATCCACTGGCTGTATCAGTAGCGATGATAGTAAATGCTTTATCAGATAAAATATACGGCAGGTTGAAAAGCAAGGTATCACCATTGCCCACCTGATCATTTCCAAAATTTGCCTGTTCTTTTCTTAACTGGTAAGAAATGCCCGGTTGGGAATTGATAATGTGGATGTTTGTGTTTTCGTTTTCACAAATTGAAGAGTTGGTAAGTTCTGCGGAAAGTAAGCCACCGATGCAGTTGCCCGAGTATAGGCAGGTGATTTCTTCATCGCTTAATACCCGATTGTAAACTCTGATATCATCAATTTTGCCTTTATAAAAATCTGTTTGTATAGTATCTGTATTATTAATAATACCTTTTTGAACGCCAATTGAATAAAAATCATGTTCATATAGGTTCCCATTCCAGTTTAATAGTTGATGGAAATTAGTATTTTGAGCGACTATAACTCCATTTAAAAAAATACTTGCAGTATCGTTATATCTTAAACAAATTACATGATTCCAATTATTGTTAAATGATTGAGAATAATTAACGAATGTATTACTAGAATTGAAAGGATAAGAACCTGATCCAACAAAAAAATCAATAAATCCATTACCCCAGTCTGTATGATTTAAGCCTGTATAAATCCCTGCATTTCTATTTAAAACACTAGAGGTTGATGCTTCAAAATTTAAAATACACATAGGTAGATTAAAAACCTCAGGTTTAAACCAATAACTAATACTAAAATTTAAATTTAAATTAAATAAATTCTCAAGAGTAGGTAAATCTATATCATCATTCAACCCATCAAAACCATACGCGCTATTTGCATTGCCAAACCTGTCCTCCGTCAGCGTTGCTCCATTCACGGTTCCGTCATTTCCATTCCCGCTCACATCGTTGGCATTTCCGTTAAATGGATAAGAAGCCACAAGGCCGGTTTGAAGATCAACGGATTGGTCAATGGGTTCACCAAGATTGGCCGGGAATGAGCCGAAGGTTACATAAACAGAATCGCTTCCAGTGCAACCAACAGAATCAGTTACCTGGCAGAAATAGTTACCTGGAGAGGTCACCTCAAGAACATTACTATTTCCGGGTACATTCCACTGATAATTAGCATAGCCAGATGGTGCGGAAATTAAACCAGTAACAGTTCCGCATACAGCAAGGGTGTCAGGGCCAAAATCCAGAACCGGAAGTGGATGAAAACTAATGTTTATTGTGTCAGATAGCAGGCACGAACCTACACCCGCCAGTACCCAATATTTTCCAGGAACAGTTACCACAAGGGTTCTTGTAGTAGCCCCTGTGCTCCAAAAATAAGGCTCCATTCCTGGTCCGGCATCCAGAATGGCTGTATCGCCGGCACAAACACTTTTATCTGCGCCAAGTACCAGGGAATGGAAATTGGAAAAATAACCGTATCCACACCCAATATCGGAACCGCCGCTGATTAAACCCAAATGAAACAGACCGTTTCGATTTGAAACCTTGCAGGTTGTACCAACGGGAACCTGAGCAGATGAAAGCACCGCTCTGGCAGCCAGCCAATGCCCGTTTGTACCAGGAACCTCCGAAAAATCACTAGCTACAACGATGGTTGAATCTCCATTAACAAGAAAACCAGTTTCATTGCCCACTTCAGTGCTCAGTAGCAATCCAAACTGAAAATCATTAGATCTAAAAACAGAAACAGATTCAGAACCTGTACACTGAATTTGTGGCAAAACAGCCGAACCGAATTCGCAGCCATAACCACTCGTCTGGTAAACCAAAACCGGAGAGGATGATAACAAATGGGTTGAATTGTTTTGAATCAAATGATTGTAAACATCGCCCCGATTAATAATTATTGGTGCAGAGCTTCCGTCAAAGTACAAATTTGTATTGTTGGCTACTCCAAGTACAAAAAGCCTGTCACCATCATTCGTCATAAATCCCCGGACTCCAATAAACTCATTTCCTGCCATATTAACTGGGACAACCTGGTCACCTACAAGATCAGCACCACAAGCTATTCCCGTTAACAAATCATCAGTAACGGTAACGGCTATAGGCTTGTCTGAAATAATCTCGGTGCCATGCAAATGATACTGTACCGCTTGGCTGGTTGCAACACCCGACCAGGTTTGTCCCTTGTCCAATACAATTTGGAAAGCCTGACCTTCAAAATGCCCCACAATATCCTTCGCCGGAGATATTGTAACGGTAGTATTATCTTCAGTTGCGACGATATCAAAGGCGTTGTAAGGTGTCGGATAATACCCTGGAGCGTTGTCGAATTGGGTTTGTCCTGGAAGTAAAAACTCAGTTCCCAGCGCATTGGTTCCTTTCAGGGAATACAATTCGGGATTACAATTGCAATAACTACTCACCACATCATAGTAAGCAGTGATCGGTACATTAGATTTGATCAGTATTCCTTTATTTAATATAGTATTGGCTGGTTTATTCTCCAACAACTCAAGCCAGGGAGAAAGATCAACCGAAACCGATGTATCTGCCCCTGCCGATAAATGCAAAGGGATAAATGAAGGTTCTGCCGGCATTGAAATGGTAATGAATGATGGGGCATTCAACGTGGTTAGCCGCAGCACGATGGGTTCATCAAACCTTTGACCTCCATTTTTTGACACTTCAGGCGCCACAAACCAAAATTCAGTATCGGTTTGTCCTATCAATGTATGTGAATACAAAATGATCAGAAAGCTAAATAATAGTCTTTTCATTAAATCAATATTTATTATTCCTTTATAAATTTAACTCCCTGTTTATCGATTCCATTACTGATAATTAATTGATAAAGTCCACTCCTTAATCCGGCAATATCCATTTCAACTTTATCACAGTTGAAAAGAGCCTGATTAACAACCTCTTCCCCCTTTACGGTAAATATGCGCAAGTAACAATCTCCTGACAAATTCCCATTCAATCTGACCATAATTTTATCCTTCGCTGGATTAGGCGATACATCTATCATTTGCCTTATAAGGTAAACCACACCGTTTCTCTCCAATGAAGCGCCAGAATAATCCACTGCATTTATGTGATAAAAATAGGGGCCTGCAGGTGCTTCTTTTCCAGACTCATTAAGCCCATTCCAACTACCTGTGAATTTATCAAAACTCCTTACCTGTTTCCCCCAGGAATCTTTAATCCAAACAGAATAATTTTCTAACCCTTCGGCTTCAAATTTAAATGTGTCGTTGATCCCATCGTTATTGGGGGAAAATGAAGAGGGAATATTAAAAATAATCGCCGGATTTAATACTTCTATACTTCCATTTTCAAAAGATTTGATGTTATCATAATTATAGAAGATATCAGAGAATTGTAAAGCTGAAATTCCTGGCTTCATTGATTCAAAATAAAGATTTATAATTGATCCTGAACCCGTTAAAGGTGTTTCTGTGGATAAACCCACCTCAAGATGCCCTGCATTATTCTCCTTGATATCAATTAGGGTTCCTTCATCAATAGTTCCAGCCGCATCACTGTAAGCATATCTGATAATTACCGGATCATATTCTAAAAGGAAACTGATTTTATGTAATTTCTGCTCAGGAGAAATGGGCAGTATTGAAAATACCGGCATCTTAACGTTGGCCAAAGCTGCTACAACAGTGTCATTCATTTGAAGCATTGCCTGAATTCCCTGAATTATAACAGTTACGCTTCCATTTTTCAGGTTTTTGATGGTATCGTTGTTATATTTAAAATTGGAAATCTTTAGATCGCTTTTACCTGTTTTAAGTGTCTTAAAATGGAATTTTATAAGAATTCCATTACCAGTTATTGCATTATCAGTTGAACAAATGAATTTATAAGTACCTCCGGCAACCTCTGCGACATCAATGGAATTAATTCCGTTGATAATGCATTGTTCGTGGCTATATCCAATATATTCTACTATTTGCTGATCGAAATTTAGCTCAAATTCTATTGATTTAATTTGATCGAGTGCCTTAAGGGAAGTATGATTAACTAACGGAACAACAGCTTCTTGTGTAAATAAAACTTCTTCGTCTCCCACTGAGATCGAATCACTGATTGAATAAAATTTATCCATTCTCACTACAAAAAGTGAATCGTAATCCCAGTTACTCCCAACCTCCTTATTTTTCAATAATCCCATATAAAACCGGTGGTCAGGGTCAGGTCTAAAGAAATAAGGCATGTAGGGAGAATTCTTAATTATGGTATCGGTCTTATAGAAATTTCCATAACCATCATTTAAAAGTACACAACCAGTATAAAGAAAGGGGGCTTCCGGGTTAACCTGATAGCGATAAACAATATCAGTATATCCATCTCCATTATAATCAACGGGACCAATTAATTTAGTCTCAATTCCGGTATTTTCCAGAGATTTTGTAACAAACTGGAACCCATTCTCCTCATTACTCCATTGTGCAAGATATAGGTAATCGTCACTATTTGCGGGTATAAATGCAAAATCCAGCACATCATTCACAAGAGGATTTAATGAAAGCGATATAAGATCCCAATCAAATGCTCTTTCTTCCTGATAATAGATTAAAGTTGAAGGATTAAAATCACCGTTTCCGATTCCTTCATTATACCTGAATCCCCATTGACCATCAGCCCACCCGTTTTTCCCGTAAATGAGATCTTTTATACCATCTCCATTTATATCGCTGAAAAATGGATTAATATCCCGACCAGTTGCAAAGGTTGGCACCTCGGTAAAAATCCTATTTCCATCGTTGCGAAGCATAGTATTTACGCCGCTAGCACTTCGAATAAATACATCAATCAGGTTGTCATTATTAAAATCAACAAATACAGATCCAGCACAAAAAGGACTATTAACCGGCAATTCTAAATAATCCTCGCTTATGAAAAAGGTTTCCTGATTTCCCCAATATATTCTTACGCTATTTTCAGAGCAATTCTGATGGTTTGCTGAGTAAATAAGAAGATCATTGGTCCCGTCATTATCAACATCCTGATAGTAAAAATGGATC
>JBBQBC010000076.1:0-16235 GCA_038317155.1 Bacteroidales bacterium | reverse complement strand
AAATTGTTGATTCCCTGCCAGCCCATTGCCTGAAGTTTTCTCAAAATCGATGGTTGGCTGTTTTGGGTTTGTCTGGCTATCTCCGACTGGTTAAGTCCCGACAAGAGATACGGAACCAGTAGAGCCTGACTGGTGGTCCATTTGCGGATAATTTCATCGGCCAGCGATAGCGCCGTATTCAACTCTTTATCAACCTCTCCGTTGTTAAATCCGAACACAGACTGACGGCTATAGGGAAGTGTATCGAGCAAATGGCCGCTTAGGGTAAAGGCTTCTCCTGAACTTTCGGTGATGTTGGGCGCGATATGGGCAACCGTTCCAAGGGTGAGTGCAACCCTCACATCTACGGCGTTTGCAAGTGTTTTCGGATAAGATTTGCGCAGTTGAGCACGTAGTAAAATCAGGGCTTTGAGGGCACAGGCGGGAGTTGTGAGCAACTGGAAACTGTCGCCCCTGAAGATGCTGAATTTTGTGGTTTCCTGTAATTGTCCACAGGTACTATCAACCTGTTTTACAATCCCGGCGAAAACAGCGGGCAGGCGTGCAAGTTCCTCAGTCGTCAATTTTGATGACCTGATTACATCTCCTGTAAGCACTGCATAAATTGGCTGGCTCATTACTTTGCTAGTTTTTTGAACCGAAGGCGGTGCGGGGTGAAGTCGCCTGAGCGTTTCTTTTTGTTTTCTTCATACTCAGAGTAGCCTCCTTCAAAAAATGCAACCTGCGAATCGCCTTCAAAAGCCAGAATATGGGTAGCCACGCGGTCGAGGAACCATCGGTCGTGCGAGATCACGACAGCACAGCCGGCAAAATTCTCGAGACCTTCTTCAAGTGCCCGTAAGGTATTTATGTCAATATCGTTGGTTGGCTCATCGAGCAGGAGTACGTTGGCTTCTGACCGGAGAGTCAGTGCCAGATGCATACGGTTGCGTTCACCACCGGAGAGTACACCTGCCTTTTTACCCTGATCGGCACCGCTGAAGTTAAACCTGGCTACATAAGCCCTTGAGTTAAACAGTTTGCCACCTAACTGCAGGTTTTCGTTTCCTTCAGAAATGACCTCCCAAACCGATTTTTCGGGATCAATGTCGGTGTGCGCCTGGTCAACGTAGCCGGTTTTCACTGTTTCGCCGACCGCGAATTCGCCTGAATCGGGTTTTTCAAGACCCATAATAAGTCTGAAAAGGGTTGTTTTACCTGCTCCGTTGGGTCCGATGATTCCTACGATGCCGGCAGGTGGAAGACTGAAACTCAGGTTTTCGAACAGGAGTTTATCGCCATAAGCCTTTGAAATATCTTTAGCTTCAATAACTTTGTTGCCGAGCCTGGGGCCATTGGGGATAAATATCTCGAGTTTTTCTTCCTTTTGCTTGGTATCTTCACTCATCATTCGGTCGTAAGCGGCCAGCCTGGCTTTCGATTTGGCATGGCGGGCTTTGGGGGCCATTCTTACCCAGTCAAGCTCCCTTTCAAGGGTTTTTCGGCGTTTGCTTTCGGTTTTTTCTTCCAATGCAAGCCGGTTCGACTTTTGCTCAAGCCATGAGGTGTAGTTTCCCTTCCAGGGAATGCCTTCTCCCCGGTCGAGTTCGAGAATCCAACCTGCCACATTGTCGAGGAAGTAGCGATCGTGGGTAACTGCTATAACGGTGCCTTTGTATTGTCTGAGATACTGCTCCAGCCATTCAATGCTTTCTGCATCCAGGTGGTTCGTGGGCTCGTCGAGCAAAAGAATATCGGGCTCCTGCAGCAGCAGGCGGCAAAGTGCCACCCTGCGGCGCTCTCCTCCCGAAAGGTTTAGTATCGGTTGATCCGGATCGGGGCATCTCAGGGCGTCCATGGCGCGAACAAGACGGGTATCGAGTTCCCACGCATTGTGCTGGTCGAGCAATTCAGTCAGCCTTCCCTGCTCTTCAATCAGTGCATTCATTTCGTCGTCGCTCAGTGGCTCCGAAAAGCGATTGTTGACGGTTTCATAATCTTTGAGCAACTTAACAGTTTCTGCGACACCTTCTTCTACCACTTCCCTGACAGTTTTACTTTTGTCAAGTTGTGGCTCCTGTTCAAGCAATCCAACGGAATAACCGGGCGAAAAGACAACTTCACCCGTAAATGATTTCTCAACACCTGCAATGATTCTCAACAGTGTTGACTTTCCGGAACCGTTCAATCCAATGATCCCAATTTTGGCACCATAATAGAATGAAAGATATATATCTTTGATTATCTGTCGGTTAACGGGGACAACTTTCCCCACTCCAACCATTGAAAAAATAATTTTCTTATCGTCTGCCATAGTAAGTTTTTCTTACCGCAAACATACGCAATTTTGAAGTTTTAGTCCACTCCGAAAACTAATTATTTGACACCAAGCCACTAAAACACAAAAACTCGCCAATTTCAATAAATTGATATACAACATTATGTGTAAATTGGTGTCTTGGAGACTTGTTATCTATTCTCCTTTATAGACTTTTGGGAGCAGGCTCAAGTATCATTTCAGGAACCGGGAAAACGAATGTAGAAAAACAGTCAGGAATGGCATTGCTTAATCGTGGGTTCTCCGGTTAACTGGTTGCATCTGGATGGTGAAAGTGCTTCCTTTACCCGGTTCGCTTTCTACTTTGATCATTCCATGGTTCAGCTCCATAAATTCAAGGCAGAGGGCCAGGCCAAGGCCGGTACCGCGCTCACCCATGGTTCCGGCCCGTTGCACTTTGGGGTCAAAAGTAAACAGGCGTGCCAGAATGTCAGGGTCCATTCCTGTGCCATTATCCCTGACAGATAGTTTTACCATATCGTCAGTTTGTATTGAGCTCAGATGAATGTTGCCTCCGGGAGGTGTAAACTTTATAGCATTGGAGATAATATTCCGCAATACAGCCATAATCATATCTGAATCGGCCCAGGCCTGCAGTAAAGGCGGAAGATCGTAGGTTAACTCAATGTTTTTCTTTTTCAGTGGCGTCTGAAATAACGGAAGGGTTTCGAGGGCAATATCCTTGACAATAAATGATTTAAAAACTGCTCTGACAGCACCTGTTTGTGTCCTGCCCCATTCAAGAAGATTTTCGATTAAACGATAGGTATCGTTCGATACATTCAGAATATTGATTGCTGCTTCCTTTCGCTGTTCTTCTGTAAGATATTCATATTCAGAACTTAGTAATTCAGAAAAGCCTAATATCGATTGGAAAGGCGACTTCAGGTCGTGGGCAATGATACTGAAAAACTTGTTTTTGGTTTCATTTTGCTTATACTGCTCCTTATAGAGTAAGTTCAACTCTTCCTTTTGCAGGCTAATTTGCTCATTGCGTTCGGCCAGCAGTTCATTCTTCTTCTTTTTTCCCTGGTAAAGTGAGAACAGGAAGGTAGAGAAGACGATAATTATGATTGAAATTGCTATCAGCAGATTTCGTATGATTTGTTGTCTTTTGAGCGCCAGTTGACTAAAGATATTTTGCTGCCGGAGTAATTGGTTGTCGCGTTCGGTTTGTTCCAATTCAAAACTAACCCTGAGTAAATTTAACTTTTCACTACTTTCAAGGTTGTACATGCTGTCGGAATTCGATTGGTACTTGGTCAGAAAATTAAAAGCTCTGAGGTAATCACCTTTTGCTTCCCAGGCTTTTGACAGATTGTTATAAATTTCCTGAAGCAGAATTGAAGAACCCGATTTTTCTGCAAAGCCAAGTGCTTCATTCAACAATGAAATCGCTTCATCGAGCTCTTTTTGTTTTATGCGAAGTCCGCCAAGGCTGGTTAATATGGATGCGTGAAGATAGCCATCGCGGTTGCTGTTCGAAAGCCGGAGCGCTTCTTTGTAATTGATCAGCGACTGTGTATATTCTCCCTGGTCCTGATAAATATTGCCAATGTTTAAAAGACTTGAGATAATACCTGCCTGATCGTTTACCCGTCGCGCCGTTTCGATTGAAAGCCGATTGTATTCAAGTGCTTCTTTAATATTCCCCATTCCCTGCATGACGATCCCCAGGTTATTATAGCTGGTTGAAAGACTCCTCAGGTTGTTCTGGCGCTTATTAATTGTTTCAGCCTTTTTATAATAGTCAGTTGCCAGTTTGTAATCTTTGAGACTCAGGAATATATTGCCTATGTTGTTGTATGATTTCGAAAGGCCTGTACTGTCGTCTGATTTTTCATGAATTTTTAATGCCTGCCTCAGGTAATCAAGTGCTTTATCGAAACGCCCGAGTGTGTAGTAAACATTTCCCAGGTTGGTATAGGATAGGGCTAATTTATCACTTGTTTCGTATTTGGAAAATATTGCTGACGCTTCAAGATAACGCTTAAGTGCTCCCGGGAAATCGCCCTGCGTTTCAAGTATCAATCCCGAGTTATTCAAAACACTTCCAATGCCATCTTCATCTTTTATCTGCTTATAAATCAGCAATGCCTGCTCATAATACTCGAGTGATTGCCGGTAGTTCGCAAGATAATAGTGTGCAATCCCAAGATTTTTAAGTGCTGCTGCTTTTTCTGCTTTGTTTCCATTCTCATTGCTCAGTGCCAGGGCTTTGTTGGCCAGTTTTAACGCATCATTGGCAAGGGTCAATGCTTTATCCGGAGATTGTTTCAGCATTTCTGAAACTCTCTGATTCAATTCCTTAACATTTTCTTTATCAGGATTTTTATCAGGACCAGATACTCCGGACAGGCAAATGCTAAAAATAAGTATCGAAAGCAAAAGAAGCCTTGCGGTGTTCCGGTTTGTCATTTTTAGTAGTCTAACTTTTGGTTTATTCAGTTTTCATTGATTTGTAATGGGTCCGGCTTGTTTTTTTGCAATAATCCAACACGGGATTTAAAGATTTATCAACTATTTATGATCAATTCTGCCAGTTTTTCAGTAGCGCTTTCCCAACTGTAATTTCTACGGGAGAAATAAAAGCCACTTTCAGCAACCTGTAGCCTGAGTGCAGGATTATTGAGTAATTCAATTGCATGATCTGCAACTTGTTGGGGAGTATCACCAATCAGAATGTCAGTACCTTCCGCAGCACCCAGGGCGTCATTACAAAGCGATGAAGTTATACAGGGAAGGCGCATCGACATGGCTTCAAGGAGTTTATTCTGGAGCCCGGTTCCTATTTGCATGGGTGCTAAAAAAATAATGGCACTCGAATAACAGATCCGTATATCATCTACCCAGCCGGTTACGGTAACCTTTTCTGAAGCCAGTGCTCTTACCCTTGCATGAGGCGATGCCCCTGCCAGCATTATTCTGGTGTTGGGGTGTGTTTGGTGAATGATAGGTAATACCTTGTTTACCAGGTATTCAGCGCAATCCACATTGGGTGGGTAGCCCATATTACCGGTAAAAATCAGTTCGTGGGTCATCGTGCTTTTACCCGGGCTAAAGTATTTCCGGTCAACCCCATTGGGAATTATCACAATCTTGTCACGTTCAGGATGAGTTATATAACCCCTGTCGGGAAGCGAAATAATGGTTTTATTGTTAAACTGGTTAAAGAGTTGTTTTTCGTATTGCTGCAAGCGATGATATTCCAGTCTCAAGAGTGGTTTCATCAGGAAACCAGCAGTCGGAATTCTTCTTTCAATGCCTTTCGAAAAAACATCCTGGTAATCGAGTGTCTTAGGGCCTTTAAAGTTTTGGGCATAGGCAGCCGTCCGAAGTAACTGACAAAACAGATGGTCAGGCTTTTCGCTTTCAATCAGTCGGTCGATGCGTCGCTGGGAACGACTGCTGTAATAATAACCAGCCTGAAACGGCCAGCCTGTAAAAAGTGCTTTTAAAAGATTGTACGCAACTGAAATCCACCGCTGCCGGATAATAAGGATGGATTTACAATAGGGTTTAACCTTATCAATATCATCCTGTTTTATTTTTCCATGACTGATGGCAACCAATAAAATTTCAAACTTTTGGGAAAGCAGCCTGATCTGGTGATAGGCACGCAGTTTATCCCCTTTTTCAATAGGGTAAGGAAATCGGGGTAAAATCACCAGAAGTTTCATTTGCCGTTTATGCCTTGGGGTTTGTAAAAGTCACCTGTAGAATAAAAATCTTTACCTGCAAAGGTAAAAAAATTGATCAATGCTGAATCTTCAGGTAAAAATCGGAAATTTTTTGCATTAAATCATCGTTATTGTGTTTTTTTATTACCAACTCCCGTGCATTTTGTCCAAGTTGTTCAATCAGTAAGGGCGTTTTCAGACATTTTTCAATTTCCTGAACATAGCTTTCAACATTGTTTGCGATCAATAAGTTAACGCCATCTTTATAGTCAATCCCTTCAGCACCGATCGTTGTCGTAATAATTGCTTTTCCGGCTAACATACCCTCTATGATCTTTATCCTGATGCCACTACCTGAGAATAAGGGAACTATCATGATGCTGTGAGAATGCATGTAGGCCCGGGCATCGGGCACTTCACCATCTACCACAATCCCCGCAACCCTTAAGTTTTTAAGCCATAAGGGCATCCCGCGACCGGCAAGGTGAAATTTCAGTTCGGGATACTTTGCAGACACAACCGGCCAAACTTTACGGATAAACCAGCTTATGCCGTCCTGGTTGGGTCTCCAGTTCATTGATCCCAGGTGAAACAGGGTTGGCTGTTGCCCGGTTTCCAGTTTACCGACAGGAGAAGAACTGTCGTTTACATCGATCCCGAAAGGGATGGCTGTTACCAGTACCCCGGGGGCTGCCTGCCTGAAAAAACCTGCATCCTTTTCGGTTATTGCGACAATGCCATCTACCTGATTCAGCATTTTTAGCTCAAATTGTTTCAGGGTAACCGCCAGGTGCTTAAGGTAAAATTTTTTAACAGGGTTGTTGCACTCGGAAGCTATGCGATGCCAGATCAAATGTTCAATATTGTGTGCCCTTAAAATAACTTTAGCGTCCGACAAGCTTCGGATAACCGGGAGGTAAGGTGATGTAAAGAGTGTTTCGAACTGGATAATATCAAATTTTTCTCTTTTCAGGATGGCAGTCAGTAAATCGGTAAAATTTTTAGAAATAAACCGTTCAACATGGTAAGAATTTCCTTTAACCAGGTTAACTAATGCTGGCCAGGGTTTAACCGAGAGGTCAATATGCACGGTTTCCAATCCGGTTTGTTTGCGGTAATCTTCAGGAACGGACTCCGGGTTGATGCTGTATTTATTGCTGTTTACCGCCAATACCCTGACCTGATGACCTGCTTTGATTAAACCGGATACCATCGCATTCATTGCGATAGGTCCTCCCTCAAGCGGAGGCCATGGCGACTTATTGCAGAGAAGCAGTATTTTCATTCCTCCGATGGATTTTCCGGCTTTTTATGCTCTTTCGTTGCTTTGTTGAACCTGCCTGCAAAAAAGCGTTTCCACACATCCGCGTCAAATAAAGGCGAATCAGTGGTTGCTTTCACGGTTAGAATAATGCCGAGGGGTAAAAAGACCGCTGATGAAAGCCACATTCCGTAAACAGCTTCCAACTGGCCTGCTTTTACCGACTTTTCACCGGTCATGGAAAGTACATGGTAAATAACAAAGAAGACAATAGAAATTACCAGTGGCAGGCCAAGTCCGCCTTTTCGGATAATGGCACCCAGAGGGGCTCCGATAAAAAACAGGACAAGGCAGGCAAACGACAAGGTAAACTTCCGGTGCCATTCGACTTCATGTTTGTACAGCAGTACTTCCCTTTCTTTCAGATCGTTGCGGACATATTCAACATTGTTGCGGGCACTTCTTGCCGAATTTACCGACATGTCAAACGCTTTAGTCAGATCTTCTTTATTAAGGCCTTTTAATGCAAAGAGCCCCGTGGTATGAACCGAATCTGTTTTTTCAGTTACCTTAATACTGCCCGAATCAATCTGTGTGTTGAATTGATAACTCAATTCAATACTTCTTTGCAGGCCTTCGCGCCGGGTTTTGATTTCCTTCCTCAGGGAATCTTCCGACGTTGTTAACTGCTTGAGGTTCAGCATCTGATAATGATTGCGGAACAATGCTTCGTTGGTGCGCATCATTTTGAACTGTGAAAGGTCAAATTTCCGGTACTGCTCGGTAAAATGTGTTCGCTGAAAAGCCCTGCGGGTATCGTTCCGCTTATCGGGCTTTTCATCGTAGTTATACCCATTAAACAACACAAGTTCAAGCAGATCGCCGCCGGCACTCTGTATCATTTTGCCCGAATCAGCCCTGGTAACCGTCGTATTGCCCATTCTTGAAGTATGGTCGTAGATCATAACATTGCGGATGGTGACCCCGTCTTTTCCCCGCTGACCAATCCGCATCACATAGCCGTCAATTCCATTATAAAATACACCTTCCCTGATGTTCAGTGCCAGTTTCTGCTGCCGCACATCATAAAGAATTGATTTAAATTTAAGGTTAGCTACCGGAAGAATATTATTCGAAAAGAAAAAGGCGAAGATGCTTATGAATACCGATAGAACTATAAGCGGGCGCATAACGGTACTGAGCGAAATGCCTGCCGATTTAATGGCAACCAGTTCATAGCGTTCACCCAGGTTTCCGAAAGTCATTAACGAAGAAAGTAGGATCGACAGCGGCAATGCCAGTGGTACAAATGTAGCGGAAGCATAAAACAGCAATTGCCCTATAACATGCCACTGAAGGCCTTTTCCCACCAGGTCGTCGATGTATTTCCACAGAAACTGCATCACCAGAATAAAAAGGGCGATGAAGAAAGTCAGGATCAGTGGTCCGAGGTACGATCTGAGCAATAGCAGGTATAGTCGCTTCACAGGTTGGGTTAGTTGTTTGCTGCAAAAATAAACATTTGTTCTTTGCAGGGACTTAAGTTTTATAAAGTCAAACGGGGCTTTCTTTTTGAAGTCATTTCAGGACGATACACTTAGATAGATTGGGAGACTGAGAGACGAAGAGACTTAGAGACTTAGAGACTTAGAGACTGAGAGACTTAGAGACTGAGGGACTGAGAGACTGAGAGACTGAGAGACTGAGAGACTTAGAGACTTAGAGACTGAGGGACTGAGAGACTGAGGGACTGAGAGACTTAGAGACTGAGAGACTGAGAGACTTAGAGACTGAGAGACTTAGAGACTGAGAGACTGAGAGACTTAGAGACTTAGAGACTTAGAGACCGAGAGACTGAGGGACTGAGAGACTGAAAGACTGAAAGACTGACAGACTGAGAGAAGGAGATAGAGAGAATGGGGAAATGGAGAATGGGAGATTGACTAAGCCACTGCGTCGGGTGCCCTTTGCCCTTTGCCCTGAGCCCTGCGCCCTGCGCCCTTTGCCCTTTGCCCTGCGCCCTGAGCCGTGAGCTAAAAGGGACAAGGGACGAAAAAAGGGACGAGGGACGACCAATTCCGTGCTCCATGCCCCATGCCCCATGCTCCATGCCCTGCGCCCTGCGCCCTGCGCCCTTCGCCCCGTGCCCTGTGCCCCGTGCCCTGCGCCCTGTGCCAGCAAGAGGGCAGGCTTCATTTCTGTATTTAACAAGCTCTGGGATTATATTCTTCCTGCAAATCTCCTTACATTTGCAGTGTTGTAAAAGAACCCATTCACGATGATCCTGAAAGAAGTCACTGATAAGAAGCTGGCCAATGAATTCCTTGACCTCGCCAGAAAGATATACAAAGACGATAAAAATTGGGTCTGCCCGTTAGATAAAATGGTTGAGGATGTTTTCAATCCTGCTGCAAATGTTTTTTTCTCTCATGGCGAAGCTACCCGATGGGTCTTATTTGATGAATCGGGCCAGTCAATTGGAAGGGTCGCGGCTTTTATTAATCGTAAAAAAGCATTTAATTTTGATCAGCCTACCGGCGGAATGGGATTTTTTGAATGCATCAATGACAAGGCTGCTGCAAATTTTATGTTTGATAAGTGTAAGGCATGGTTAACCGAACAAGGCATGGAGGCGATGGACGGTCCCATCAATTTTGGAGAAAATGATAATTTCTGGGGCTTGCTGGTTGAAGGGTTCACGCATCCGAGTTTTGGTATGAATTACCACATGCCCTATTACCGGGAATTTTTCGAATCTTACGGCTTCAAACCTTATTTTGAGCAGGTTACCAATCACCTTGATCTCACCAAACCTTTTCCGGAACGTTTCTGGAAAATTGCTGACTGGGTAAGGCAACGGCCGGGTTATAGTTTCAGGCACTTCACCTGGAAGGAAAGTGATAGCTTTATGAGGGATTTTAAAGAGATTTACGATGATGGCTGGCAGTTTCACGAGAATTTTACACCCATTGAGCCTGAAGTATTGCGTAGGTCGCTGGAAGAATTGAAGCCTATCATGGTAGATGAATTTATTTGGTTTGCTTATTATAACGATGAACCTGTCGCGTTCCTGGTTATGATTCCGGATGTCAACGAGATTATAAAGCATTTCAATGGTAAAATCGGGTTTTTCGGGAAGTTGAAATTCTGGTATCTGAGGAGGAAGAATATTTTTACCCGGACCCGCATTACAGTGATGGGAATTAAGCCCAAATATCAGAAATCGGGCATTGATTCAGCCATCTTCTGGCATCTGGATAAAGTCATGAAAAAAAGACCTGATTACACTGAAGTTGAACTTTCATGGGTTGGCGATTTCAATCCCAAAATGCGTCAACTACACGAGGCAGTTGGCGGTTATTTCGCGAAAAGACATATTACCTATCGTTGCCTTTTCGACCAGGCAGGCGAATCGCAGCGGGCCACAACGATTCCCAAGGATACAAGGGAACTAGCGGGCAAATCCTGAATGCATAAATGTTAGTTAAGCTTCACCATATCGTTTTATTCAGGAGAGGTTTCGTGTTAGATTTTTAATGGATTTTTAACATCGTTTTCATTTCACGTCTAAAAAAAAAGTAATTTCGCATCTAATAATTCAAATAAGTTTAATTAAAACAATTATCCAAATGAAAAAACTTTTACTCTTTGCAACTGCTTTAATCGTCAGTGCAGGATTAACTGCTCAGAAGAGTCCGGCAAAACTGAAACCTGGCATTCCTGTTTTTTCGAATCAACTGTTCAAGATTGATGAAGAGAACATGGTTAAAAAACCAGTGATGGTAACCGTTGCAGAACGCCCCACGTACCGTGCAACTTCAGAAGTAACGGTACTCAATCTTGGAAATGCAGCCAATGCCTATGGCCTGACAAATGGTGGTCGCACTGCTTTATGGGCCGACCCCAACACGAATTCAGTCGCTTTTTCTCACCGTATGTTAGTTACGCCAGGCTCAGGTTATCTTGCTTATGACCGCTCTAAAGATGGCGGCAACACCTGGGTAAACAATATTCAGGTTTTCAATCCAACCGCAGGAGGTACAGCCAATGCACGTTACCCACAGGGTGTTATATATAACCCGGCAGGCAACACCAACCCCGATAATGCCTACTACTCGTTTTTTGCTCCTACGCTCGATGGAAGCAACGGAACTGCAGCTAGTTGGGGTGGTTATGGTGCCGGTACTACCAAACTGGATGACACAGGTTTGTCTCAGGTTGGATGGCCATCCATTCCACCATACAGGCAAAATGTGCCCGATGCAATGGCTGTTAATCCGGTAACCGGTGATATTTTTGTTGTTGAATCATCACTTATTGGTGGGCTTGGTAATCAATATCTTGATTCATTGCTGATTACACGTGGAATATTCAACCCTGCACTTGGTAAGTATGAATATGAGCAAAGCCTTTTATATGCTCCTTCTGCTATACTTTATGGAGGTACTGCCAGCGCAGTTGCTGATACCAGGGTTGCTTTTGCACCCGATGGCATGATTGGTTATATAATGATTCTTGGTGATAATGGTGGCGATTTATTTGCAACCGGTGTTTCCTACTATCCGATTCTATATAAAACGACTGATGGCGGAGTAAGCTGGGACGAGTCACCTATTTCCGTTACCCTGGGAGGTCCCGATGGAATACCTGGAATTGTGAACGAATGTCTCACTGATGATCAGATTGCAACTCTTTTTGTACCCCCATTACCCAACCGTGATGAGATTGGATACACGACCGCTTTTACCAGCGATTTTGCTGTTGATATGTATGGAAATCCTGTAATAAGCGTAACCATTGGTATCGCATCTACTGATACGCCTTATTCAATTGTTGCTACCGGTGGATATGGTGCTTCTTATAACATCTTCTCACAGGATGGTGGTGAGACCTGGCTTGCCCATAAATTGCAAAGCAACAAAACCTTCCGCGGCACTTTTGGCGATGCTACTGAAGATACTCGTTCGCAACTCACCACTACACAGGATGGAAGCAAAATGTTTTTCTCATGGCTCGATACTGATTTTGAAGGTGTAACAGATAACATTCAGCCTGACATTTTTTGTGTTGGCTGGGATATAGCTAACAATACCTATACCAACGTAGTTAATGTAACCTTCCTTTCAGAAGGATGGCTTCAGGCTTTTATGGGTACAGCTTCATTCTATGCATTTGTAAACGAAACAGCAAGTCCGACCGAATATACTGTTCCTTTCGCATATCAGGCTATGGATCCAACCGATCCTGCATTGCCGGTGCAGTACAAATACATCCCTGACTTTAAATTTATTGAACCGGACTTTGTTATCACAGGAGTTAATTCGGATAAACCAGTTAATAAAAACATGGTTTCACAGAATTACCCCAACCCATTCAATGGTACTTCGACCCTTGAGTTAAACCTTTCTTCGCTTTCAAAGGTCAGCCTTGAGGTTTATAATCTGGTTGGACAAAAGGTATCAGAAATCCAATCACGCAATTTACAGGCCGGTAACCATACTTTAACCATTGATGCCAATGGCCTGAAAGCCGGCATTTATGCTTACACAGTAATCATCAACGGCGAGCGGACCACCCGCAAAATGGTTGTTAAGTAATTTATTCTCCTCGTTAAAAATGCGAACCCGATAGGTTCGCATTTTTTTTGGCCTATTTTTAATAACAACGACCAATATTCCAAAAAGATTATTACTTTCGCAACTAGAAAATTATTTTGTTTCACCAAAACCCAATACCCATGAAAAAACTAGTACTCTTAACTTTAGCATTGATTGTAAGTGCCGGTATTTTTGCACAGCAAGCGCGTGTAAAAGTTCCTGCATCAATGAAAAACATTGCCATTGAAAAAATGGCTGCAATTGACGAAAACACCAATCTTCAGACTTCTGTTAATCCTTATGTACATTCAAGAATTATCCCTTTCGAAGCTGAAATCGGAGGAACCATTTATGATCTGCAATCAAACGGATCGAGCCCATCAAACCGTCTGCAGATGTTCAGCGACGGAACCTTAGGTGCTACCTGGACCCGTGGAACCGGACCTGCAGCTTATGCTGACAGGGGAACTGGATACAACTATTTCAATGGTGCCGACTGGGGACCAGCCCCAACCAACAGGGTTGAAGTTAACCGTTCAGGTTGGCCTGCTTATTCTGCCTGCGGACCTGCCGGTGAAGCATTTGTTTCACACGTTTCAGGAACTGCTGGTCTGACTTTTGCAAAAAGGGAAACCAAAGGTACAGGTGCCTGGACTGAAACTGTGATTGCTCCTCCTACCGGTGCATCAGGATTGCTTTGGCCTCGTATGGTAGCCAGTGGACCTGACAACAGTATTCTAAATGTGTTTGCTCTGACTGCTCCGGTTGCCAATGGCGGAACTGTATATAACGGACAGGATGGCGCTGTGGTTTACACCCGTTCAACCGATGCCGGTTTAACCTGGTCAACTCCTGAGGTTCTCGAAGGAATGGGCGCCAGTTATTATGTAGCCTTTGGCGGTGACTCTTATTCTTTGAGTGCAAAAGGTAACAATGTTGCCTTTTTGCTGACAGACAACTGGACCGACTTGTTTGTAATGAAATCTATGGACAACGGTGAGAGCTGGGAAAAAATCGTGATCTGGGAACACCCGATTCCGATGTGGAATAACACACCTTCCATCGATACCATTTATTGTCCTGACGGAGCTGGTCATGCAGCGTTTGATAACACTGGCAAACTGCATGTTGTTTTTGGCGTTAACAGAGGGTTATTTGTAGAAGGTGATACCGCTCCAAGCTGGTTCCCGTTTGTTGACGGACTTGCATACTGGAATGAGGACAAAGATACCTGGACCGGTGGCGATCAGGTTAACATATTAAATCCTGATGCTCTTGATGCTGAAGGCAGCCTTATTGGCTATATGATTGATATCAACGGCAACGGCCAGTTAGATTGGGTTGGCACTGCAATTGCCAATATTGGTCTTTACTATGTATCACCATCAAGTCTTGCCCAGATTGTCATTGATGATATGAACCAGGTATTTGTGGTATTTTCTTCCATCACCGAAGGATATGACAATGGATCACAGCAATACAGACATCTGTGGGCACGTACATCACCCGATGGCGGAACTACCTGGGGTGATTTCTATCACCTTTCAGGAGATATTATCCACATCCTTGACGAATGTGTATTCCCATCTGCAGCCAGTTTAACAGATGAAAATATTCATATTATTTATCAGGCTGATTCAGAACCCGGACTTGCACTTCGTGGTGATATGGACGCACCAGGTGAAAACGTCATTTACTACATGCAGATTCTGAAAAGCGAAGTTATGGGCACAAATCAAGGAGGCGTGAAAGTGAAAGAAATGGTGGTTTCACAAAACTACCCGAACCCTTTCAACGGAACAACCTCGCTGGATATTACCCTTGCCGGTGCTTCCAAGTTAAGTGTTGAAATTTATACCATTACCGGTCAGAAAGTTGCTGACAAATCTTATGGTACCTGCAATGAAGGTACACACAGGATCGATCTGAACAGTGCTGGTCTGAAATCTGGTATTTATTTCTATACCGTAAAAGCAGGCGAAAAAACCTCAACAGGTAAAATGACCGTTCTCTAAGTAACAGCTTTGTCTATTAAAAAGGCAATCGGTATACCGGTTGCCTTTTTGTTTATATTTTTATTGGTTTAAGACAATAGTTTCATACTTTTGTCATCATCAGAAAAGAAATTGTTAATTTAAAAGAGAAACGATGAAAAAACTTTTACTCTTATCATGCATTTTAGTGCTTGGCTGGTCTGTGAATGCACAGCATTATACCACAATGTCTAAACAATTGAAAAACATTGCAATCCCGGATATGAAATCGGTACGCGAAGCAGTTAATCCGGTTGAGCTAACTGCAAATCCCTATGTCAGATCAGGCAGGGTGATCAACGAATTTGAAATAGGTAATACTTTTTACGATCTACAGTCGAATACATCGGCCCCGGCTAACCGGTTTTATCGTTATTCCGATGGCACTATGGCTGCTGTCTGGACAAGAGGAATGAACACCGCTGGCTATGCAGATCGTGGCACCGGGTATAATTATTTTAATGGTGCTGATTGGGGACCTAAACCGACTACCCGCATCGAAACCCAACGTACCGGCTGGCCTACCTATGCCCCGCAGGGCAACGGCGAGTTGGTTATCGCACATCACAACACTGCCGGATTGGTGGTTAGCCGCCGCGATACCCGTGGAAGTGGCCCCTGGTCAGAATATATTCTGCCCGGCCCCACCGGAGCTGTTGATATTTCATGGCCCAGAATGGTCAGCAGCGGAGCTGATCACCTTAACATCAACTTGTTAGCGATGACCTATGTTGCCTATGAGGGTCTTGACCTGGCAATGCTGTATTACCGTTCAACCGATGGCGGCCAGACCTGGGACAAACAGCACCAGATTCTGCCTGGAATGACCTCCGACGAGTACACCGGTTTCAGCGGAGACACTTATTCATGGGCTGAACCTAAGGGAGATACCCTCGCTTTTATTGTATGTGACAACTGGACAGATATGTTCATTATGAAGTCGCCCGACAATGGTGATACCTGGGAGAAAATTATGGTTTGGGAACATCCTTATCCTATGTGGAACGGAACAGAACCCACCGACACTTTCTATTGTCCTGACGGCGCAGCCCATCTGGCTTTTGACAGAGATGGTAAACTGCATGTTGCCTTTGGCGTAAACAGAGCCATGATGGAAGAAGGAGCTGCAGGTCCAAGTTGGTTCCCGTTTGTTGATGGGGTTGGATATTGGAACGAAGACATGCCTGCCTGGACTGGCGGCGATGTTAATGCACTTGATCCCGATATGCTTTTCGAAAGTGGAAATCTTGTTGGCTGGATGCAGGATTTGAACAATAACGGACAAATCGACCTGGTTGGGACCAATATCAGTAACATCGGGCTCTATTATGTAAGTCCGTCGAGTAT
>JBBQBC010000075.1:0-16320 GCA_038317155.1 Bacteroidales bacterium | reverse complement strand
TATTTTGCCAATCAGGTATTGCATATTCTTGAAATCGGCATGCATATAGGGATTGAGGCAAAAGATCATATTGCCATCGGCACAGATTACGATGGTTTGGTTGCAGCCCTGCCCGAAATTCCCAATGCATCCGGAATGGTTGATTTTGCCTCGAAACTGGTCTCAGCATTCAGTAACATTGCACTTACACCCTATAATATTAATAACGTTCCTGAATTCGTAAATAAAATAATGTATAAAAATGCTGAAGATTTTATTGAAAGGTGGTTTAAGAATGATTACTAAATCTGAGGATTTCCTAATCAGTTTATTGCATAACTGGCTGTCAATTATTTTCTAAACTTTTAATTTCATTTATTATGTTCTCTTCACCATATTTCGATACAATTGATAAAGGTTGCATGCCAGTGATAATATTTTATTAATTGTTTGCAAGCGTATAACTTACCGGTATAAAAGTATAGGAATCGACCGGTTCGCCATCTTTGATGGCGGGTGTCCATTTTGGCATGACTTCAATTACACGCCATGATTCTAAGTCAAGATAGGGATCAACGCCTTTGGAAATTGAAATAACCTCTACGACGCCATCTTTTGTTATTTTCAAATGAAGTATGACTTTCCCCTGAGTCCCACTTTCCATTGCTTCATGCGGATAGCGTATGTTTTCCATCAAATACCTGATATGATCCTCCTGAGTTCCAAAATGAGCCGGGGTAAAATTCAGGTTAAGGTTACTTTTTGTGTCATAGGGGTATTCAAAGTACAAACCATCCGTTATTCTGACATCGGAATAAACCAGTTTGCTGAAATTCCTACAAGATTTTATTTCACCGGCTTTACCTCTGGTTTCCCACAATCCGGTTGGTTTGCCATCACGGAAGTATTTGACATCGAATACCTTACCTGATTTTATTTCTATGACTTCAGCCTTTTTCAAACCATCTTCAAGAACAGAAAATACCTGTTTGAATCTTGCATTGTTTAGGGTTGTTTCCTTATAACGATCAGCATCTTTAAAATACCTTTCGGAAATGATTTTCTGGCCGGAAGCAAGGGTGCAACCAAGTGACATCAATATTGTAATGAATATATTTTTCATAGGACAATTGGCAATTTGTTAACCAGTTACAATAAATGTCAAAGGGTGATTCCACTCTGAAAACTTAGAATTTGACACCATCCTGATCCCGTGCGTAAGGGATCAGGACACTAAACCACTATCCGCCAACTGGCGGACCTGAGCGGGCTCATTATTGATTTTCAAACTTTACGTTTGTAAAAACACCTTCCGTAAATAACTTTGATTCATCTTCAAAATTAATCCCCGTAAAGTGAAAAGTACCAGAAATCAGCTTCTTTTCCTGATCATATTTTGTAACGATAATCTGTCCGGTTGGCACATTGGCGTTTGCTGATGTGTATATATCTCCGCTCATGTAAGCAAACACGCAGTAGGCATCTTCAAAATCTGTCGTGAAATTATAGGTTCCTGTTGAGTTCCCTTTGAAAAAAATCTGTACCTGCTCCGACAGTCCTGATGAACCGAGAATCGAAGTTATTCCGGTTGATGAAATATAAACCGAAACTGATAGGTCTGCATTCCAGGTATTTCCATCAATTTTAACCGAAATAGCTGTGGCTTCAATTTCGTCTTTGTCTTTTTTACAACCGGTTGAACTGAATAAAATTGCCGATAAAAGGCTGATAAGCATAATCTTTTTCATAGAAATGGTTTTTGATTGTTTGTAAAATGGAGATTGTTTATAAAAAGATCGTTATGATTTTATTCTCTAATTCTTTTATTTTATGGTTATTCTGATCGGGCAAATATAGAGAGAACGGCTAATAAAAAAAAAGGATATTTATCACCTGAAGTTTATTTATATCGGTTATAGATCAGCAGAATAGTTCGCCGGGTTATCCGTCAATCGGCCATAGTTTCCTTAAAAAAGTGTTCAACATAAAAAACAGAGGCTGCTTTTCGGGCAGCCTCTGTTTTTAAAATGGATTATGGATAGTTATAATTTTGAAATATCATACATTACGTCAGCATAAGCGCCGGATTCAAGGTTTTTACGTATTCCCTTATAGGCTTCAATGGTGTATCTTACATCCTCGAGTGTATGAACAGCCGTTGGAATAAGCCTCAGCAACAGCATTCCCTTTGGAATAACCGGGTAAGTAACTATTGAGCAGAAAATGCCGTAATTCTCGCGAAGATCAACTGTAATCTGGGTAGCTTCGGGAATGCCGCCTTCGAGTAGCACCGGTGTTACAGGTGAAGCGGCATGCCCAAGATTGAAACCGGCTTCGCGTAATCCCGATTGTAGTGCGTTCACAATTTTCCAAAGGTTATCCCTGAGTTCAGGGTGTTTACGGATAAGATCGAGCCGTTTGAGTGAACCAATCACCATCGGCATCGGAAGCGATTTGGCATAAGTTTGTGACCGCATATTGTGCCTCAGGAAGTCAACAATATCGTGCTGTGTGGCAACAAAAGCACCAATGCCTGCCATGGCTTTGGCAAAAGTACCGAAATAAATATCCACACCATCCTGCACGCCTTGCTCTTCTGGCGTTCCGGCACCGGTCGGCCCCATAGTTCCAAACCCATGAGCATCGTCAACCAGCAATCTGAAATTAAAATCTTTTTTAAGTTCAACAATTTCCTTAAGCTTTCCCTGATCACCGGTCATACCATAAACACCTTCTGTGATAACTAAAATACCCCCTCCGGTTTCTTCGGTCATTTTTTGTGCCCGTTTCAGCTGTATCTTAAGGTTTTCGATGTTATTATGCGGAAAAACAAAGCGTTTGCCCATGTGCAGACGAGCTCCGTCGATGATGCAGGCATGTGCATCAGAATCATAGACAATTACATCCTTACGATCAACCAAAGCATCAATGATTGAAACCATACCCTGGTAACCGAAGTTCAACAAAAAGGCATCTTCTTTTTTTACAAATGCTGCCAATTCGCGTTCAAGTTGCTCATGATAAATTGTCTGTCCCGACATCATACGGGCTCCCATAGGGTAGGCGAGGCCCCAATCTTTTGCTGCTTTTGCATCGGTCTCCCTGACCTCAGGGTGGTTTGCAAGTCCTAAATAGTTATTAAGGCTCCATACAAGCACATCTTTGCCACGAAATTTCATCCGGTTGCCAATCTCACCTTCGAGTTTTGGAAACATGAAATAGCCATCGGCTTGTTTGGCATACATTCCGAGCGGGCCAAGGTTCATTACCCTTTTTTCAAAAATATCCACAGTCAGTAATTTTAGGTTTCTATTCCTGTAAATTGGATGCAAAGCTATGGTTTTTTATGGTTTCAGCAATTGAAAGGACTAAAATCTCAAATCTGATTGACATGCAAAGGCGCAGAGCTCAGAGCTCAGAGCTCTGAGCGCAGGGCTCAGGGCACATGGAGCGAAGCAGCTTGCCCCGCCCACTTTGGCGGGAGAGCGCAGGGCTAAGGGCTCAGGGCAAATGGAGCAAAGCTGAATCCCGACCACTTCGTCGGGAGGGCAAAGGGCACACACTCCCAATCTTCAACCTTAATTATTCTTAAAACCTTAGTAATTAGACATAGACACCTCGTCTCCGAACCTTATTTCATCTATTAACCTTATTGAAAATCACTATTAAACTGAGCCAACTCTAAAAACTTAGAATTTGACACCAATCCCCTAAAAAACAATCCCTTACGTACGTGACACCATTTTCAAATTATTGATGTATATTAACATACACAACCTGGCGTCCTGGCAATTTGTGTCTAACCTTCTTTTTTGACTTTTCGCAGTAGGCTCAAGCTTTAAGATTTATAAGTGCCGAATTCTAAAAAAAATAAAATGAACATTCATAGTAAGTCTTTGTTAACGCTCCAATTACAACTTTAAACAATGAACGATCCAATTAATGTTTTCTGGTTTCGACGTGACCTCAGGCTGAACGACAACAGAGGCTTTTTCGAAGCGCTGAAATCGGGAAGAAAAATATTACCTGTGTTTATTTTTGACACTGAAATACTCAGCAAACTGCCTTCTGACGATAAGCGGGTCAATTTTATCTATCATAGAATAAAGCAACTTAATAATCAGCTTCTGGAAATCAACAGCACTATAGCGGTTTTTTCCGGGAAGCCGGTTGAGGTATTTTCATCGCTTGCTTCACAGATGAATATCGAAACCGTTTTTACCAATCGTGATTATGAGCTTTATGCTGTTCAAAGAGACACGTCAGTTTCGGAAATGCTTCAAAAATCCGGAATAACATTTAAAACATACAAGGATCAGGTGTTGTTTGAGGCTGGTGAAATTCTGAAATCAGATGGGAAACCCTATGTTGTATTTACCCCATATAGCAGAAAATGGCTGGAAAAAATGAAGGAAGATGGAATCGGAAATTACGATTCACAATCATTGCTCCATAATCTGCTAAACCAATCGAATAATTCAATGCCTTCATTAGAGCAAATGGGTTTTGACAACAGGCATCTTTCATTTCCAGAATTGACTGCTCCTGATCATTTGATCAACAGTTATGCTGAAACCAGAAATTTTCCCGGACTTGACAGCACAACCCGATTGGGGCTGCATCTGCGTTTTGGCACCATCAGTATCAGGGAATGTATCAGGACAGGTAACCGGCTGAGCGCCACCTGGCTGAACGAATTGATATGGCGTGAATTTTTTATGCAGATACTAGCCCATTTCCCTCATGTTATAAATAGCTCATTCCGAAAGGAATACGATCTCATTCAATGGCAAAATGATGAGGAAATGTTTAGCCGGTGGTGTGAAGGTACAACCGGTTATCCGTTGGTAGATGCTGGCATGCGTGAACTCAGTCAGACCGGATTTATGCATAACCGGGTTAGAATGGTTGTTGCCAGTTTTTTAACGAAGCATCTGCTGATTGACTGGCGCTGGGGTGAAGCCTGGTTTGCCGAAAAACTGCTGGATTATGAACTTTCGTCTAACAACGGAAACTGGCAATGGGCAGCAGGTAGCGGATGCGACGCAGCACCTTATTTCAGAATATTTAACCCAACCGAACAGGCGAAAAAGTTTGATCCGAAGAATACATATATCCGCAAATGGGTGCCCGAATTCGGTACTGCAGCTTATCCTGAGCCGGTTGTAGAACATACCTTTGCCCGCAAGCGTTGTCTCGCTGCTTATCAGGCAGCGTTAAAGGGCTGAAAGTCCGATGGTATTCTTAATTATTGTTAAGAATCTTTGTAACGATAATATTTGTAAGCTTAAGCCGTTCATCGTATGCTTTATATGTTTAATTTTGCCGCATGATCAGAAAAGGTACTTTTTCATTACTGATGCTGTTGTTAGTTGTACTTACATCGTGCAGTAAATATCAGAAGTTGCTGAAAAGCACGGATAATGAAAACAAATATAATGTGGCAATAACCTATTACGAAGAAAAGGATTATTACCGTGCCATTCAACTTTTCGACCAGTTAATGCCTTTCTTCAGAGGAACTGAAAAAGCTGAGCGTATGGCATTTTATTATGCCGATGCACATTATGAGCAGAAAGACTATATTCTTGCCAGCTATTATTTCAGTCAATTTGCCAAAAACTTTCCAAGCAGCAAAAATGCGGAAGAAGCCGCTTACATGAGTGCCTATTGCAATTATCTTGAATCACCACCTGCCAGTCTTGATCAGACTGTTACACATGATGCAATCAAAGACCTGCAACTTTTTATTAATCAATATCCTAAGAGTGAGCGGGTGGCAAAAGCCAATGGACTGATGGACGAACTAAGACTTAAGCTCGAGTCTAAGGCTTTGGAAATTGCAAAATTATACTTCGCCATGAAAGATTACAAGGCTGCAGTCATCAATTTTCAGAACCTGATTAAAGATTTTCCGGATACAAAATACCGTGAAACAGCTATGTTTCATATAGCAAAAGCCTATTCTTATTATGCTGAAAGCAGCGTTGACACTAAGAAAGGTGAAAGATACCAGTTATGTTCTGAAGCTGTTGATAATTTCCTTGCCAATTTTCCGGAATCACCGCTGGGCAAAGAGGCCAGGCAAATTCAGAAGAATGTTCAAAAACAATTACAAAATTTGACAACTTTACAATAAACCATATGGATTTTAAGAAAATCAAAACCGACACTTTTGCGGTTACCCGCAACATTAACCTTTTAATGGAGCCTACCGAGAACATCTACGAGTCGGTGGCTGTTATGTCGAAACGTGCAAACCAGATAGCCCTTGAGATTAAGGAAGAGCTGAACTCTAAAATCTCGGAATTTGCTGTACCAAGTGACAACCTGGAAGAAGTTTTCGAAAACCGGGAGCAGATTGAAATTGCCAAGTATTACGAACACCTTCCGAAACCAACTCTGATTGCCGTTCAGGAATTTCTCAACGGGCAGGTGTATTTCCGTAACCCGCTTAAAGATATTCAGGAAGATTAATACCTAAAGCAGGCTTATGTTGAAAGGGAAAAAGATTCTGATAGGAATCACAGGAAGCATCGCTGCCTACAAGATTCCTTTTCTTATCAGGCTTTTAAAAAAGGAAGGGGCTGAGGTAAAGGTTATTGTTACCGAATGCGCTGCCGATTTTGTTACACCCCTTACTTTATCAACCCTTTCGCAGCAACCCATCCTTATTGAACCATACAATAAAACTGATGGTAGCTGGAACAGCCATGTAGAATGGGGGAGATGGGCCGATGTTTATCTGATTGCACCGTTATCGGCAAATACCATGGCTAAAATGGCCCGTGGAATTGCCGACAACCTACTCACTACAACCTATCTTGCAGCTAAATGTCCGGTTTTTTTCGCACCGGCTATGGATCTGGATATGTATCATCACCCAACCACCCAAAAGAATACTGAAACCCTGATTTCTTATGGGAACCACCTGATAGCCCCGAATGAAGGGGAACTTGCCAGCGGCCTGATTGGTGCGGGCAGAATGGAAGAGCCTGAAGTAATCGTTGAAGTTATGCGAAGCTTCTTCGAAAAAAAAAATGACCTGAAGGATCAAAAAATCCTTATTTCTGCTGGCCCTACTTTTGAACCCATTGATCCTGTGAGATATATAGGAAATTATTCATCCGGTAAAATGGGCTATGCATTGGCTGAAGAGTTTGCCGGCCGGGGGGCAAAAGTGGTTCTTGTATCAGGGCCTGTTGCCATTGAAGCGTATCATCCTGCCATTACAACAATTAAAGTTCAAACAGCCGCCCAAATGGCTGAAGTTTGCTTTAAAGAGTTTCCCGGGTGTAATATTGCAATTATGGCTGCTGCTGTTGCCGATTTTACAATTGATTCACCGGCAGCTCAGAAAATAAAAAAACAGGGGAATAATCTTACTTTGGAATTTGAACCAACCACCGATATCCTGGCCGGATTGGGAAAAATGAAGGAAACAGGCCAGTTTCTTGTGGGATTTGCGCTGGAGACGGAAAATGAAACCGCCAATGCAATTAAGAAGTTGCAAAATAAAAACCTTGATCTTATCGTTTTAAATTCAATGAACGATCCCGGAGCCGGTTTTGGAACCGATACCAATAAAGTGAAAATGATTGCTGCCAATGGACAGGTGAAGGATTCTTCGCTGAAAAGCAAAGCTGAAATAGCTGCAGAGATCATCGATATTGTCGTTTCATTGTATGAAAAAAAGTAACCTAATTGAACTCAAATGAAACACCTGTTTCTGATATTTTTAACTTGTATCTCTGTTGCAGCAACCTATGCTCAGGAGTTTAATATTACCGTACAGGTTACATCCCCAAAAGTTGAAGGTACTGAAAAGAAGATTTTTGAAACATTGCAACAGGAGTTATTCGATTTTGTCAATAACCGCAAATGGACTAATTTTCAATATAAACCTGAAGAGAGAATTGAAGGTACGATGCTGATTACCATCGACAACCGTTCAGGCGAGGACTTTAAGGGAAAAATGAATGTTGCCCTCAGGCGCCCGGTCTTCAAATCCTCATACAATACGGCTTTACTTAATTATATTGATAAAGATATAGAGTTTAAATATGTTGAATTTCAGCCACTTGATTACTCCGATAACGCATTTACTTCTAACCTGACCTCAGTTGTTGCCTATTATCTTTATGTCTTTCTTGGTATTGACGGCGATTCGTTTGCCAAGAATGGCGGATCACCTTATTTCGAAAAGGCTCAGAATATTGTTAATATGGGCCAGAATGCCCGGGAAAAAGGTTGGAAGGCTTTTGAAGGTCAGAAAAACCGTTACTGGATTGTAGAAAATTACACCAATCCTACTTATTCCTCAGTGCGCGAAGCTATGTACAGGTATCACCGCTTAGGCCTCGATCAGATGTCGGATGATGTGGAAACAGGCCGGGCTTCAATCAACGAAAGTCTTGAGTTATTGAAAAAAGCAAACCGCGAGCGCCCTGGTCTTTTTATTCTCCAGTTATTTCTGGAAGCCAAACGCGATGAAATTATAAACATATATTCTGAGGCATCGCCAATGGATAAAACCAAAGCGGTAAATACCCTTAAGGAGATAGACCCGTCGAATTCTTCAAGATATCAGAAGATACTTGAAACAGGAGGGACCTCTACGGGAGGAACCACTCCGGGAGGTACCACTCCAGTACGCAAATAGCATTTGATTTCGTAAATTTGCTTTTTTAACTTCTGATTATTGTCTATGCTTCTGCATCTTTCAATTGTTAATTATGCGTTGATTAACAAACTCGAAATCGAATTCGGGCAGAAGTTTTCCGTAATTACCGGTGAAACAGGTGCAGGAAAATCAATAATACTTGGCGCCATTTCCCTGATGCTGGGCCAGCGTGCCGATAACCTCAGCCTTCCTGATAAATCAACAAAATGCTGTATTGAAGGTGTTTTTGATGTTTCAGAGTGTGACCTGGAACCGTTTTTTACTGATAATGACCTCGATTACGATGTAACCTGTGTTATCAGACGCGAAATTACACCACAAGGCAAGTCCAGGGCGTTTATAAACGATACCCCGGTCAACCTCAACCAACTCAAAGAACTCACCAGCCGTCTGATCGATGTGCACTCACAACATCAGACACTGTTATTGCAGGAATCCTCATTTCAGCTTTCGGTCGTTGATTCCGTTGCCGGAAATGCTTCACTGCTTGCCCAATACAGGCAACTTTACAAAAATCTCAGTCTAGTACGAAAGACTTTGGCCGGTTTGACGGAAACCAATCTGAAAGCCAGATCCGAAATCGATTATCTTAACTTTGTTTATGATGAGCTCGAAAAAGCCACGCTTAAACCCGGTGAACAGGAAGAAGTAGAAAATGAGTTAGAGGTGCTCACACATGCCGAGGAAATAAGGAGCCGCCTTTTCCAGGCAACCGAAATGCTTAGTCAGAATGATGACAACGCAATCAGGAGGTTGAATGAGGTCTATGCGAATCTTCAGGCTGCCTCAAGATATCAGAAAGAATCTTCAGAACTTGCAGAGCGGATTTCAGCCTGCCTGATTGAATTGCGCGATATTGCCGATGCAGTTGAACACAGGGCTTCGGAAATCAATTCCAGCCCGGATCGTATCAATGAGATCAATGAACGGCTGGACTTACTCTACCATCTTGAACAAAAGCACAGGGTTAATACGGCAGATGAACTGATTGTGGTTCGTGATGGCATCGCAGAAAAAATAGCCGGAATCGATTCGCTTGATCAGCAGATTGCAGCGCTGGAGTTGCAAATCAGTGAAATGCATACCGACCTGACCGGATGGGCTGATCAACTTAGCAAACATCGTCATGCAGTCTGTGAAACCATTGAACGATCACTTATTGAAACAGTTACCCAACTTGGGATGAAAGATGCTGCTTTCAAAGTCAGCATTAGTCCACTAACCGAGCCTGGCCGCGACGGCTTTGACCGGATTGTTTTCCTGTTCAGTGCAAATAAAGGAATACCTCTTGCGGAATTATCGAAAATTGCATCAGGTGGCGAATTATCTAGGCTCATGCTGGCCGTAAAATCCCTGATATCTTCAGCAAGCCTTTTGCCTACAATCATTTTTGATGAGATTGATACCGGTATTTCCGGAGAAACGGCTACCAGGGTTGGTAATATCCTGAAAAAGATAGCTGCAAATATGCAGGTTATCGCAATTACACATTTACCCCAGATTGCCGGCAAAAGCAATCAGCATTTTAAAGTTTTCAAGTTCACCGACGATACCCGCACTTATTCTGATATTGAACAACTCAATGATGTACAACGGATTGCCGAGCTTGCACTCATGATCAGCGGGGATTCCGATTCACAGGCTGCGCGCCAGACTGCTGTTGAGATGCTTCAAAACAATACTTGATTTGGATTGTTTGAAGTATTAACCTGAAAACCGATTAAACCTTAAACATATAAAACTGAACTTATGGCGTATAACCTTTTGAAAGGAAAGAAAGGAATAATTTTTGGCGCATTGAACAGCAACTCCATAGCCTGGAAAATTGCTGAGCGGGCGCATGATGAAGGTGCAACATTGGTACTGACCAACACACCGCTGGCCATCAGAATGGGTGATATGGACGAACTTGCCGCAAAAACAGGTTCGCAAATGATACCGGCTGATGCTACCAGTGTGCCTGATCTGGAAAACCTGTTTTCGAAATCACTCGAAATTTTCGGCGGTAAAATTGATTTTGTGCTGCATTCCATTGGCATGTCACCCAATGTCAGGAAGAAGCATCCATACGACGATATTAATTATGATTTTTTTTCCAAAACCCTCGATATTTCAGCCGTTTCATTTCACAAAATGATACAGACTGCCAAGAAAATGGATGCCATCAGTGAATGGGGCTCTATTGTTGCTGTTTCTTATATTGCAGCGCAGCGCACTCTTTTCGAATACAACGATATGGCTGATGCCAAGGCGGTACTTGAGTCGATTGCACGGAGTTTCGGTTATATCTACGGCCGTGAAAAGCATGTGAGAATCAATACCATTTCACAATCACCAACACCAACTACGGCAGGGCAGGGGGTAAAAGGATTTTCAGGATTGATGGATTTTACTGAGCGTATGTCACCGCTTGGGAATGCAACAGCAGATGAGTGCGCCGATTACTGCATTACACTGTTCTCAGATCTGACCAAAAAAGTGACCATGCAGAATCTGTTTCATGATGGTGGTTTCAGCAGCATGGGTATGAGCCAACGGGCCATGACACAATACAACAAAAGCCTGGAATGCAAGGAATGTCATGAGAATCCGATGAACCAACTCAACCTTGAAAAATAAAGATCAGGATTGATCACCAAAAGAAATTGTATAACCATAAACATTTTCACCGGCCGGCTTTCCGGCCGGTTTTTGTTTTTCCTTTTCGGGAACTACTGAATAGTTCAGCACGGGCGCCGGAGCCTGAGGAAGCCTGAAATTGATTCGGGTTCTCATACTGCTTCGAACTTTCACGCCATGGTTATCGGCCGGAGAATATTTCAGTAAAGAAATTAAACGGCTGGCTTCCTCGTCGCAGCCATGACCGATGCCGTTAACGACAACTATATCTTCAACAAGCCCCTCATTGCTGACTGTATAGGAAACGTGCACCGACCCTTCAATCATTCGCTCCAGGGCAAGTTCGGGATACTTTAGCTGACTATCTATAAATTTTCGCAACGCTTCATTGCCACCGGGATACTGGGGCATTTTTATGAAATTCTTATCTTTTCTGCTCTTTTTTGTCATGGTTTTCCGTCAATAATTACAAAGATAGAACGATTTGTCTATAAATCAGAAATGATTTTCATTTGTATATAAAGTTTTGAAATACTGAATGTTTTATCTTTTTTCGGGTTTTAACCGTTTGATCGTTATTCTGAAATATTAATTCAATTAATCAGTTTAAAGTAAAGATAATCAATACTATAAAATATATTTGGGCCTGATTTGCAGCCTTCGTTTGCCTTAGCTCAGTTGCGTTTCCAAATTATGGTATATTTGCAGGTGAAATAGCGTAACACAAAGCATTTAGCTGTAATTTCAGGATCACAAAAGTATTTTAAAGTTGTTCGGGAATATAGCATTTTAGTTAAATACAGGATTTACCTGAGGTCAACGATCTGTCAATTCAATCAAACCGATCAACTCATCTAAAGGTTATCTTGTTTGTTCTGTGCAAAAAAAATGATTTATCCATCTGAAAACAAAAGATAAACCTATGAAAATTTTAGTCTGTATCAGCAATGTGCCGGATACTACAACCAAAGTGAAATTTGTTGATGAATTTAAAAAGCTGGACGTTAGTGGCATTCAGTGGGTAATTAACCCCTGGGACGAACTGGCGCTGACCCGTGCACTCGAGCTAAAGGACGACGCAACCAATGACATTCAGTCGGTTACAGTTGCCCATGTCGGACTGGCTGCTTCAGAGCCAACCATCCGCAAAGCGCTGGCAATTGGGGCTGATGATGCTATAAGGGTTAATACCGAACCCGGCGATGCCTTTACGATAGCTGTTCAACTGGCCGAAGTGCTTAAAAATGAAAAGTTCGATATTATTCTTTGTGGAATCGAATCAAGCGATCACAACGGTTCGACCGTTGGCGGTATGCTGGCCGAATTACTGGAATATCCTTCCGTTACCTGTGTTTCGTCAATGAAATCGGAAGGTGGGCAAATGGTAATTTCCCGTGAGATTGATGGCGGCAAAGAAAGCCTGACATTACCGGTTCCCTTTATAGCTGTGGTTCAAAAAGGGATTGCAAAAGAGCCCCGGATTGCCGCCATGCGCGGAATCATGTCAGCCCGTACAAAACCAATCAAGGTTTACGAGGCCCAGCCGATCGGGAGCTTTACAGAATTAGTCAATTATGAGATGCCGAAGCCCCGTGCTGCCTGCAAATATGTGGATGCCGAAAATGCGGGCCATTTGATTGAATTGCTTCAGAATGAAGCCAGGGTAATTCATTAATATTTTTAATCACGACATAAAAAGAGCAAAATATGGCAGTATTGGTTTATCCCGAAAATTGGGATGGTAAATTCAAAAAATTATCTTTCGAACTGGTTTCTTATGCATCAAAGGTTGCAGAAATGCTTGGTGTTCAGGCTGTGGCTGTTTCCATAGGGGATGTTAGCGCGGATGAGTTGGGGAAACTTGCGACATACGGTGCTTCCCGGATTATCAGTGTGGAAAACAGTTCATTAAAATCACTTGATGATCAGGCCTATGCCAGTACGATTGCGGAAATCGCAAAAAGTATCGGTGCAAGCGTTGTGGTACTTTCCAATAACAATTCAGGAAAAGCAATTGCTCCAAGACTTTCGGTCAGACTTAAAGCAGGAATGGCATCTGGGGTGAGTAAATTACCTGTTTCAATTACACCGTTTGTAGTTTATAAAAAGGTATATTCGGGAAAAGCTTTTGCGAACGTTGAGATCAAAACTCCGGTCAAAATAATTACCCTGTCTCAGAACTCTTTCGAACTTATCAAGTCTGACAAACCGGTAAACATTGAAAAGTCAGCGCTTCAGCCTGATCAGAATCTTATCAAAACCAGGGTGAGTGATGTTCAGAAACAAACCGGCAAAATTCTACTTACCGATGCTGACATTGTGGTTTCAGGTGGCAGGGGTATGCGGTCGGCTGATAACTGGGGCCCTTTAGTTGAAATGGCTGAATTACTGGGTGCTGCAACAGCCTGTTCACGTCCGGTGTCTGATGAAGGCTGGCGTCCTCACGAAGAGCATACAGGTCAGACCGGGAAAATTATTGCCCCGAACCTTTATTTTGCCATAGGTATTTCAGGTGCCATCCAGCATTTGGCCGGCATCAGTTCATCAAAGTTTATTGTGGCTATCAATACCGATAAAGATGCACCTATTTTCGAGGCTGCACAATATGGCATTATTGGTGATGCTTCGAAAGTGCTTCCGAAACTGGTTGAAAAGCTCAGGGATCTGAAATCAAAATAAATGCAGCCTTAATTTCCGGATTCTCGTCCTGAACAGAAACCAGGTTACATCAGGGCGAAGTATATTCGTAATCTTAAACTATTGATCATGGTAAAACAGATCGCATTTGCAATTGCCCTCCTGATTACGCTGGGTGTATTCACTTACACAGTCCTGCGGCTCATCAGCTTCTTCAGGTTTACCAAAGCCAATTTTCCCATCAGGGATTTTGGCAAACGAACCATGGTTATGCTTAAAGTGGCAATTGGTCAGACCAAGATATTCCGTCAGCCGGTAATGGGCTTCTTCCATGCGCTGGTTTTCTGGGGTTTCTGTGTGATCATATTCGGAAGCATCGAAATGGTGATTGATGGACTTTTCGGCATTGAACGATCGCTGAAAGTATTGGGCGTCCTGCACGATATCATTATGGCATCCGGCGATGTCTTTGCACTGCTGGTGGCTGTTTCCATCGTGATATTCCTGATCAGGCGGCTTTTCCTGCACATTAAGCGTTTTGAAGGCATTGAGATGAAGAAGATATCTCACCAGGACGCCAACCTGGCTTTGTCGATGATCCTCTTGCTGATGCTTTCGCTGATGGGGATGAATGCCGCTTATGTGGCGCTTCAGACAGCGGCCGGTGAAACTGTTTATGGCGTTTATCCGATAGGGGCGATACTGGCTCCTCAGTTCAGCGGTCTATCGCCGGAAAGTATGCATTTCTGGCATGAATTCTTCTGGTGGTCGCACATATTGCTGATCTTCCTTTTTGCCAATATGCTGCCGTATTCCAAGCATTTCCATGTTTTTATGTCGGTGCCCAATACCTTCCTTTCGAGGCTGGATCCTTTGGGAAAATTGCCCAACATGGATGACATCACCCGTGAAGTAAAACTGATGCTTGACCCGAACGCAACCTTCGAAGCCCCGGCAGTGGATGCTCCGGTCAGCCGTTTTGGGGTGAAGGATGTGGAGGATGTTTCATGGAAAAACTATTTTGATTCACTGGCTTGTACCGAATGTGGCCGTTGCACAGCAGTTTGTCCGGCCAATACAACCGGTAAAATGCTTTCTCCGCGCAAGATATTTATGGATTTGCGCGCGAGGATGAAGGAAAAAGGACCTGGGCTGGTAAAAAACGGAAGGGAGTTTTCTGATAACAAGTCGCTGTTGCGAGATTACATTTCCGAAGCAGAACTCTGGGCCTGTACTACCTGCAATGCCTGTGCCCAGGAATGTCCTGTAAATATAAACCATCCGACCCTGATTCTGGATATGCGCAGATACCTCGTGATGGAAGAAAGCAGTGCGCCCAGTGGTTTGAAAACCATGTTTGCCAACATCGAAAACAATGGCGCTCCCTGGCAGTATTCCCCCGAAGACCGGTTGCTCTGGACAGATAATCTGGAAATAAAAGTTTCTTAAGAATTTAACTGAAAAAAATGGAAACAAAAAAGATAGAGGTGCCGGTAATGGCCGACCTGTTTGCCCGTGGTGAGAAACCTGAATATCTTTTCTGGGTGGGGTGTGCCGGGGCTTTCGACGACCGGTACAAAAAAGTAACCCGTGCTTTTGCCAAAATCCTGACACACCTGAATATCAGTTATGCGGTGTTGGGCAAAGAAGAAACCTGCACCGGCGATCCGGCACGCAGGGCAGGCAATGAAATGCTTTACCAGATGCAGGCGCTGCAGATCATTGAGATTCTGAAAAATTATGAAGTTAAAAAGATCATCACCATCTGCCCGCATTGCTTTAACATATTCAAAAACGAATATCCTGATCTGGGCGGACATTATGAAGTGATTAATTATATACAGTTTCTGGATAAATACATTGAAAACGGCAGCCTAAAACTCGATGCCACTATGTTGGGCAACACCCGAATCACTTATCACGATCCTTGCTATCTGGGACGTGGCAACGATATTTATGCTGAACCAAGAAGCATTCTGAAGAAACTCACTACCGATTTCGTTGAGCTGGAACGTAATAAAAGCTTCTCATTCTGTTGTGGTGCCGGTGGTGCCCAGATGTTTAAAGAGGCTGAGCCGGGCAAGAAAGAGGTCTTTATTGAAAGAACTGAAGAGGTGTTGCGCAGCAATGCCAAAATCGTAGCAACGGCTTGTCCGTTTTGCATGACCATGCTTACCGATGGACTGAAGTACAAAAACAAAGAGGAAGTGAAGAATTTCGACATTGCTGAACTGATTGTTCAGGTAATGGATCTGTAAACTTCTCCTGTTTTATCATCTGTTTATCCCGGAATATTTAGTTTGTCAGGATTCTGTCTGCAATCCCAAACTTTCAGGATTATTATGCGGTCTTCAAGTATCTCGTAAAATAAAATATAATCTTCAATAATCAGCCCTCTGATT
>JBBQBC010000074.1:0-16418 GCA_038317155.1 Bacteroidales bacterium | reverse complement strand
AATCAGAGGGTTGAAATGTCATGTTTATAATCGGAAGTGTATACCAACGGCTTGCTTCATTAAAATTTGTTCCGAAGAAAAGCGTGTATGCCAGCAGGGGCACAGATGCGTAAATTGCAAGTTGGGAAATACGTGCATAGTATTTGTAGGGCACCTGATGTGCGGCATACATCAATACAAATCCCAGCAGGAGGATGCTGAGATGCTTCAAAAGATAGTATTCTGTGTTACCTGAATGTTTTCTATAGGCAAGTGTACCGGTTGAACTATATACTGCCAGTATTGAAAAAACTGAAAGTATAAGCACAACAGCCCAGATTACTCTATCGCCTTTAATGTTATTCAGGATTGCCTTCATTACAGATTTTTATTTAGAGTGCATTAACTGCTTCCTTGAACTTACGGCCCCGCTCTTCAAAATTTTCAAACAGATCAAAACTGGCGCAGGCAGGAGAAAGTAAAACAGCATCCCCTTTGCGCCCAAGGTAGTAGGCCAGTTCTACAGCTTCAGTAACCGAAGTGGTTTCTGATATGTAAGCTACTTTATCTTTAAAAGCTTCAATCAGTTTTTCGTTGTCAATTCCAAGGCAAATTATGGCTTTTACCTTGTGTTTTACCAGTTCGAAAAGCCTGGTATAGTCGTTGCCTTTGTCGATACCACCTGCAATCCAGATCATATTTTTATTCACGGTTTCAAGAGCATACCAGACCGAGTTGATGTTTGTAGCTTTCGAGTCATTAATAAATTCAATACCATGAATGTTGGCTACAAATTCAAGCCGGTGTTCCACGTTCTGAAAATCAGCAAGGCATTCTTTAATGGTTTCCTTGCGAAGATCAACCAGTCTGGATGCAACACCCGCCGCCATAGAATTATATACGTTGTGTTTTCCCTGTAATGCAAGTTCTTCTAATGTCATATCAAATTTTCCCCCTTTTAGATTGAATACAATTTTTTGTTTGTCTGCGTAAGCGCCATTTTCAATTTTTTGTTGAATGCTGATCTGATAGCTTTGCTGTTTCAGTTTTTTGTTTTTCATCAGCCTGACTATGGTTTCATCATCGCTGCACCAGATGAATGAATCATTTTCAGTCTGATTTCTGATTATGCGCATTTTGGATTCTGCATATTTTTCAAAGCTGTGGTCGTACCGGTCAAGATGATCGGGTGTGATGTTGAGCAGAATACCGATTTCAGCTTTGAAATCGAACATGCCATCCAGTTGAAAACTGCTTAATTCGATTACGAAATAATCATGATCTTTTTCAGCAAGCTGGCCTGCAAAGCTTTTTCCAACATTGCCCGCTATACAGACATCGAGGCCGGCCGATTTCAGAATATGTCCGGTAAGCATCGTCGTGGTGGTTTTGCCATTGCTGCCGGTAATGCAAATCTTAGTGGCTTTGGTAAACCTTGAGGCAAATTCAATTTCAGAAATTACCCGGATTCCTTTTTCTTTCGCAGACACAATCAGGGGCACAGAGTCAGGTATTCCGGGGCTTTTTATAATCTCAGGCACATCAAGGATTCTTTCTACACTATGCTTTCCTTCTTCAAACTCAATCCCTTTCGATTCAAGGGCTTGTCTATAAACATCTCTGATTTTACCAGCATCTGACACAAATACACCCATTCCCTTGCTTTTGGCAAGTAGTGCGGCGCCGACTCCACTTTCGCCGGCGCCTAATATCACTACTCTGGGGTTTAATCGCATCTTACCTTATCTTTAATGTTATCATTGTGACAACTGCCAGCATAATTCCTACAATAAAAAAGCGCTGGACTATTTTAGGCTCCGGATACCCCAGCATTTGAAAATGGTGATGTAGCGGAGACATTTTAAAAATTCTCCGTCCTTCACCATATTTGCGTTTTGTTCTTTTGAAATAGCTCACCTGCAAAACAACTGACAGGTTTTCGGCCAGAAAAATCCCGCAAAGGATAGGTAGTAGTAGCTCTTTACGGATCATGATAGCCAGCACGGCAATTACACCTCCAATTGCAAGAGAGCCTGTGTCGCCCATAAAAACCTGCGCCGGGTAGGTATTGTACCAAAGGAATCCGGTACAGGCTCCGACAAAAGCGCTCACAAAAATCGTCAGCTCCCCGGTATTGGGCAGGTACATGATATTCAGGTAGTCGGCAAACACGATGTTGCCCGATACCCAGGCCAGAATGCCCAGGGTGACCCCGATAATTGCCGAAGTTCCTGTGGCCAGCCCGTCGATTCCATCGGTAAGGTTGGCACCGTTGGAAACGGCTGTGATGATGAGAATAACTACCGGGACAAAAATCAGCCAGGCATAATTCATGGCTTTTTTACCAAATGGCTTTAGCAGGATGGCATAATCAAATTCATTGTTCTTGAAAAACGGGATGGTCGTTTTGGTCGATTTTTTTGAGACCCTGGAGAATTTTTTACCGTGGTCGGTAACTTTTTCGAATTCACTGAGGGCCGTCACCGATCTTGAGCTCGTTAGCGTAATCTTTTCCCTGATTACAACGCCTTCATGAAAATAGAGGGTGAATCCGACAATGATTCCAATGACAATCTGACCCAGAATTTTAAATTTGCCGGCAAGTCCTTTTTTATCGTGCCTGAAGACCTTTATATAGTCGTCCAGAAATCCGATAAGCCCCAGCCAGATGGTGGTAACCAGAATCAGAATTATGTAAATGTTGTTGAGTTTGGCAAAAAGCAGGGTCGGGATAACAATTGCACTCAGCATTATGAGGCCTCCCATGGTGGGTGTGCCTTGCTTCTCTTTTTGTCCTTCCAGTCCAAGATCGCGCACGGATTCCCCAATTTGTTTTTTTCTGAGGTAATTGATGAGCGATTTTCCGAAAAGTAATGAAATGGTTAAAGAGGTAATTACAGCCAGTGCTGCCCTAAACGAGATATACTGAAACATACCCGCTCCCGGAAAATCATAAGACCTGTCAAGCAAATCAAATAAGTAGTACAGCATGTTTTCCTGGTTTTATTTTTTTGTTTCCGGACTCTTAATATTCAAGCATTCCCTCAATATTTCACGATCATCAAAGTGATGTTTTACACCTCTTATTTCCTGGTAAGTTTCATGACCTTTGCCTGCAATCAGCACGATATCACCCCTTTGGGCCAGTGTACAGGCTGTTTTGATGGCCTCCTTCCGGTTGGCTATTACCAGGCAGTATTTTTTCCGGTCAACCGGAACGCCGGCTGTCATTTCGTTCAGGATATCATCCGGATTCTCATTTCTGGGATTATCTGAAGTCAGGATGGTTAGCGTGCTGTTCACAGTGGCAATGGAAGCCATTTCCGGCCGTTTGGTTCTGTCCCGGTCGCCACCGGCGCCAGCGACCGTAATCAGTTTGCCCTCACCCTGTCTGATGCTGTTGATGGTGCCGATTACATTTAAAAGGGCATCCGGAGTATGAGCGTAATCAACGATTCCGACTATCCCATCGGGCGAGATAAAATATTCAAACCTGCCATCCACTGCTTCGAGTCTGCTCAGCGCAGTCAGGACTTCTTCCTTGTTTATGCCTAACAGAATGGCTGTTGCATAAATGCAAAGCAGATTATAGGCATTGAAGTTTCCTACAAGCCTGCACCATACTTCATGTCCGTTTATATTGAGGAGAAGGCCTTCGAAGTGATTTTCAATGATTTTGCACTGGAAATCGGCCTGACTTTTTAAGGCGATTGTTTTAACGGTTGCTTTCGTATTCTGAACCATCACTTTCCCATTCCTGTCATCAATGTTAACGATGGCAAATGAACCTGAAGGCAGGATGTCAAAAAGACGTTTTTTGGCAGCGAGGTAAGCGTCAAATGTTTTATGAAAGTCTAAGTGGTCGTGTGTGAGGTTGGTAAATACCGCGGCTTTAAAAGACAGTCCGGCAATTCTGTTCTGAACCACCGAATGTGAGCTGACTTCCATAAAGCAGTAATCACATCCCTCGTCAACCATTGCCCGCAAAAGCCTGTTGATTTCAACTGCATCAGGGGTGGTGTGAGTTGCCACAATTTCATTTAGGTTCACCATATTCCTGACGGTTGAGAGCAGTCCGGCTTTATACCCCAGATCCAGGAATAACTTGTAGAGCAGCGTGGCAGTCGTGGTCTTTCCGTTGGTTCCGGTTATCCCCACAAGGGTCAACGAGCCGGAGGGACTATCGTAGAAGTTGGAAGCCATGATGCCTAGAGCCTCACTGCTGTCGGGGACTTCAACATAGCATACATCCGGATTGGTTTCATCGGGAATTTGCTCGCAAACCACTGCTTTGGCACCTGCTTCAATAACCTGTTTTATGTATTGATGCCCATCGGTCTGAGTTCCTCTAACGGCAATAAAAACGCTTTCACTGGTCGCTCTGCGCGAATCAAACAAAACACTGCTGACCGGGGTTGCTGTGTTACCAACCACCCGGGTTACGCGGCATTTGTATAATATGTCCTGAAGTGTTTTCACCGCCGTTTTGTTTAACCTAATTCAATTATGCAATTACTTCCTCTTTTCGCTTTCGATCCGGGCAGTACCGACTGTTTCCTTACCTGGCCTTTTCCCCTGATCTGCACTCTTAAACCTGCTGTTTCGAGCAGGTAAACAGCATCGCGGGCGCCCATACCGGTTACGTCAGGAACCTGCATATCCGACATAATTCTTGGTTGTACTGTCAGGCTACTGTCAGTCCCGCTCAGGGTGGCGAATTCATATTGCTGCATATCGCCTTTCCACTGTACATTTATTTCTTTGAAAATTGTCTGCAGGTCGCTTGCATAGCCCGAAGCGATCAGTGGGATAGCCCCCGGAAGACTATCGACTTTCTCTATATTCGGATCAAGTCTGGTTGCATAAACCTTATCGGCGATTTCCCTGAATACGGGTCCCGCAATCGAGCCTCCGTAATAGACCCCTTTCCTGGGGTTATTAATTACGACAATGCAGGAGTATTTTGGGTTGTCGGCAGGAAAATACCCCACGAACGAAGCCTTGTAATTTGTTTTATTGTACCCGCCATTTTGCTGCGCAATCTGGGCGGTACCTGTTTTTCCGGCAATTTTGTAAACCGGAGTTTTCAAATTGGTAGCAGTACCTTTTTCCACAACCGCCAGAAGCATTTTCCTTACAAGTGGAAGTGTTTCCGGGTTTTTTACTATGGATTCGACGAGGGTTACCGGCCCGAAAACCTGAACTGTTTTTCCGGTTTGATGAATTTCTTTGATAAACTGGGGCTTCACCATGCGCCCGTTGTTGGCTACAGCATTGTAAAATGCCAGTGTCTGAAGAGGGGTAACGGCAACTTCGTATCCAACTGACATCCAGGGAAGCGATAC
This sequence comes from Bacteroidales bacterium, assembly GCA_038317155.1. Taxonomy (GTDB): domain Bacteria; phylum Bacteroidota; class Bacteroidia; order Bacteroidales; family Lentimicrobiaceae; genus Lentimicrobium. Next base: position 11,094 of record JBBQBC010000074.1, on the reverse strand, counting down.
CTTTGACCAGTATTTATTTTTGGTATCTTTTATGGATGGAGCACCTTCGCCCGGAATATCGAGGTTGAGTTTCTGGTTCAGCCTCATAGAATACAACTTGTCGATAAATTGCTGAGGCTTATCTTTATAAGCCTTATACACCACTTTGGAAATACCAACATTTGATGACAACTCAAAGGCCCGCTGTACACTGATTCTTCCATAACCACCTTCATGTGAATCTTTCATGATCCGGTTGGCGTATCTGACAGATCCACCTTGTGTATCAACGGTATCGGTTAATTTGACAAGGCCCTCGTCGAGCGCGGAAATAAGGGAGGCCAGCTTAAAAGTGGAACCCGGCTCAGAACTTTCGCCAATGGCATAATTGTATTTCTCTTCGTAAAGCCCTTGCTCATTCTTGCCCAGGTTTGCTATGGCCACAATAAAACCGGTTTCAACTTCCATCAAAATTGCGCATCCATGATCGGCTTCATTGGCGATCAACTGTTTCATAAGGGCATCTTCTGCCACATCCTGTATGTTGATGTCAATAGAAGTCAAAATGTCGTGTCCGTTTTGGGGTTCAATTTCCGATTCATCATTCAAAGGCCTGTATGCACCGTTACCAATACGTTGCATCAGCCTGCGGCCACTTTCTCCTTCAAGTATTTTGCTGTAAGCACCCTCAAGGCCAATGTCGTTTTCAGTACTTTCTTTATCCCAGCCGATGGTTCTGAAAGCCAGCCAGCGGAAAGGCAGTTCGCGACGGCTGCGGGCCTCGGCTATAATCCCACCTTTAAATTTTCCCAGCCTGAAAATGGGAAACTTCCTTACTTTTTTGAGATGGGCATAGGTAATATTACGTTTGAGGAGTAGGTAACGGTTGTTGTTCTTCCGCGCCTTTATAAGCATTTGCTTGTATTCCTTTTTGCTTTTTTCATTGAAAAGGTTAGCCAGGCATAAAGCAAGGGAATCCACATTCTCGTAAAAAAAGTCATCGTTATAATGGGTATTCCCGACATCCATTCTGAGATCAAAAACAGGGATGGAAGCGGCCAGAAGACTTCCGTCAGATGCCATGATGTTACCCCTGACAGCTTCAATTTTCTCATATTTAATGGTTAATCTTCTGGCCTGTTCGCGCCATTGATCACCCTCTACAACCTGAATGTAGAATACCCTGGCAACAATGGCAATACCCAGCAACGCCATTGCCAGGTAAACCAGATATACTTTCTTCAGTATGTCTCTTTTGTCGCTGTCCATTCTATTTTTTGTCTCTTTTTAGATATAGTTTTACCGGAGGTACCAGCGATTCCTTGATTCCACTGTTTTGAAGCTTTATGGCTACTTCTGACTGTTTACTGTGAAACATAAGGTCCGACTTGGTAGTGATGTAGGAATACCTTAGTTCTTCGTTCTGCCTCTTTGTTTTGCCGATCTCGATTATCGTTTTTTCGGCATTGTAGGAGTTGGCTATGTATAATACTCCCAGAAATGTCATATATAATATGAAGGGAATCTGCCTGGCCAGGTTCTCGCGGGAAAAAGTCATCGCATCAAGAAAACCCGATACCGACCCGCCAACTTTCATCTTGCTGTTAAGCATGTTGAACGACTTGAATCTGCGCTTACGGGCCGGTTTTTCCTTAGTTTTCTGATGTATGATATTCCTGGTTTTACTCATCAGGCTTCCTTTCTGCTATTCTCAATTTAGCGCTTCGGGCTCTGCCATTCAGCAGAATTTCGTCTTCATCGGGGACAATAGGCTTTCGGTTAACCGGCTCGAAAGGTGAAATCACGTTACCATAAAAGTCTTTATTCACGACCCCTTCCAGATTGCCCGTTTTCGTGAAGTTTTTAACCAGGCGGTCTTCGAGTGAATGATATGACATGACAACCAGTCGGCCACCCGGTTTGATAACCTTATTGGCCTGAAGCAACAGTTCTTTCAGTGCATCCAGTTCTCCGTTTACTTCGATTCTAAGGGCCTGGAATATCTGGGCAAAAAATTTATTTTCGCGCCCCCTCTCGGCCAGTGGCGTCAATACTTCTTTGAGTTTTGTGGTAGTTGCAATTTCTGCGTTATCCCTCGCAGTTACTATTTGCTGGGCTATTCTGTAAGCGTGTTTCAATTCGCCATACTCCAGAAAGATTTTTTTCAATTCATCGGGTGAATATTGATTTACCACCTGCCTGGCAGTTAGTCCCGATTTTTGATCCATTCTCAGGTCGAGTTCTGCATCGAAACGGGTGGAGAAGCCCCGCCCGGCCTCATCAATCTGATGCGATGAAATCCCCAGGTCTGCTAAAATGCCATCAACCGGAAGGGCCTTATAAAGCCTCAGGAAATTCACCATGTACCTGAAATTCTGATTGATAAAGATAAACCTGTCATCTACCGGCAGGTTTTTCATAGCATCGGAATCCTGATCGAAAGCCAGGAGTTTCCCGGTCGTCAATTGCTCAAGGATAGCCACTGAGTGTCCGCCGCCGCCAAAAGTGACATCCACATAGATGCCCTCGGGCTTAATTGCCAGACCTTCAATACATTCCTTTAACAGTACCGGGTTGTGATACATCTTTAATCTTCTGTTTCGTTAAATTGACCCATTACCTCTTCGGCCAGTTGAGAGAAGTCGCCTAGGCTTTCCTTAATTGAAGCTTCATACTTGTCCTTATCCCATATTTCAATCATATTCAGCGCCGAAGCAAGGACAATATCCTTTGAAATGGATGCGAACAATGCCAGATCTTTGGGAATCAGCAACCTACCTGTATTATCCGGTTCAACCTCACGCACGCCGGCCATAAATACCCTGATAAAATCATTGTTCTTTTTTACAAACCGGTTCAATTTGTTCACACCCTTCACAGCCCTGTTCCATTCCGACCTTGGATACAATTCGAGGCATGGCTGGAAAATGCTGCGTTTCAGGATAAACCCCTCAGAAATCAGGGCATCCAGCTGACCCTTGAGAGCCGAAGGAAGCATAAGCCGGCCCTTGGAATCAACCTTACAGTCATGTACACCAATGATTTCTACCATGTTATTTTCCGTGGAAATGTGGGGTAAATATAGTGCAGTTTTACCACTTTCTACCACTTTCTACCACTTATGTTAATAACTTTTTCATTTAATGGTAATTTTCAGGTAAAAGCTAATGCGTAAATATTTGAAAAGCAGTTAAATATGAATTAGTATGTCATTAACAGTTCTTGAATTTTCCTGAAATAGCGTTAAATCCTTATATTTTGAATACTGGTAAGGGCGGGAGCGTGGAAATGCTTAAATTTGTGGAACCAAACGGAGAGAAAAGTCAATACTTAAATATGGATATTGCAGAAATAGATTCTGTTGAACCGAATAGCAGGCTGATTGATATTGAGAAAGTTATTGCCGGTAAGAGCACCCGGCTTCTTAAGATCATGCCGCGATTTCTGATTAATTACCTAAAAAGGGTTATTCACCAGGATCAGCTTAACGAAGCACTATATAGGCACAGGCATTTGCTGGGTCTTGAATTTGTCAGGGCAATTCTTAAAGAATTCAATGTTAAAATAGTGGTTAAGGGTGAATCAAATCTTCTACTTGGTCAAAGGTTTATAGCAGTTGCAAACCATCCGCTTGGAGGGCTGGATGGTATGGCCCTCATGCAGGAAGTTGGGAAATTCAGGCAGGAAATTGTGGTGCCTTCCAACGATTTTCTCTTGTATCTTCCAAATATGCGGCCATTATTTATCCCCGTTAACAAGCATGGTTCAAATGCAGGTAACATTGAAATATTTGATACAACTTTTTCATCGGAGAAAACCATGTTATACTTTCCCGCCGGATTGTGTTCAAGAAAAATAAATGGAAAAATTGTTGACCTGGAGTGGAAAAAGACTTTTCTTTCAAAGGCCAGGAAGTCTAACCGGGATATTCTGCCGGTTCATATCAGTGGCAGGAATTCCAACTTTTTTTACAACCTGGCCAATCTCCGTAAATGGCTGGGATTGAAGGCCAATATTGAGATGCTTTACCTGGTCGATGAAATGTTCAGGCAGAATAATAAGGATATTGTAATTACCTTTGGTAAGCCGATTCCGGTGGGTACATTCGATAAGCGAATGAAAGATGTAAATTGGGTGGCCAGAATCCGCGAACATGTTTATAAGCTTGAGTCAAATCCTGATGCAACTTTTTCAGCCGATTAATTTTAAACTATTTTTACATGGAGAATATAATTCCACCTATTGACCGTGAGTTACTGCTTAAGGAGCTAACTGAAGAGCGACTAATCAGGAAAACCAATGCCGGCAATAACCTGATCTACATTATAAATTATTCTAATGCTCCGAATGTTACCAGGGAGATTGGCCGTTTGCGTGAAATTACTTTTCGGGATGCCGGAGGTGGGACCGGGTTGTCAATTGACCTGGATTACTATGATACCTGCGAGGATCCATTTGAACAACTCATCGTATGGAATCCGGATGATCAGGAAATTGTTGGCGGTTACAGGTATTTGCATTGCAAATACCTGAAAAAGGGTGATGACGGGGCTTTTCATACGCCTACTTTTAAGCTTTTCAGGTATTCGCAGAAATTTGTTGATGATTTTCTTCCCTACACCATTGAGTTGGGCCGTTCCTTTGTGCAACCGGCCTACCAGCCTGCCAACAATATACGTAAAGGAATGTACTCTTTAGACAATATCTGGGACGGTTTGGGTGCCATTATTCTTCTTCACCCCGATGCCAGGTATTATTTTGGCAAGATTACCATGTACCCCGATTACAACCGGCAGGCACGCGACCTGATCCTGTATTTTATGAAGAAGTACTTTGCAGATCATGAAAAACTGGTGTATCCGATTGAACCACTTAAACTGGAAACCAGTGAGGAGCAGCTGAAAAATGCTTTCCCGCACGATGTTTATGATAAAGATTACAAATTATTGATTCAGCAGGTAAGAGCACTGGGAGAAACGATTCCGCCATTGGTAAATGCCTATATGAACCTCTCTTCAACCATGAAATTCTTTGGAACAGCCATAAACGATGATTTTGGCCTGGTGGAAGAATCAGGGATTATTGTGACCATTGGTGATATTTATGACATGAAAATCGAACGCCACCTTACCATACCTCAGGGATAAAATGATTATAAAATCTGCCGATTTTATTGCCAGCAATACCGATCCGCTTAAAAGCCCTAAAGCTGATAAAGCAGAGTATGCATTTATTGGCAGGTCAAATGTTGGGAAATCCTCACTCATCAATCGCCTGCTCGAACGAAAGAATCTTGCCCGGATTTCATCTACCCCCGGGAAGACCCGGTTGATAAACCATTTTCTGGTCAACGATGAATGGTACCTGGTTGATTTGCCGGGCTATGGCTATGCGCGCATCTCTAAAAAAGAGCGTGAAAAGTGGGAATCAATGATTCATAATTTTCTTACCCGTCGTCAGAACCTTGTAAATACATTTATTCTGATTGATTCCAGAATTGAGCCAAAGGCCATAGATATTGATTTCATCAACTGGTTTGGGGAACAGGAATTGCCTTTTACCATCGTGTTCACGAAGGCCGATAAAATGACTGCCAACGGACTTGCATCCAACATTGCTGCATTCAAAGCCAGGCTTGAAACCGAATGGGATGAATTGCCCACCATGTTTGTATCATCTGCCGAGAGCGGAAAAGGGCGTGTGGAGATTCTTGATTTTATCAGTCTTTGTAACGATGAATACAAAAAATTTCAAAGCGGTGTAGAATAGTTCCCTGGTTTTTACAGCATCTTATTCAAGTTCTATATTGTGGCTAAGTGCGCAAAAAAAGAAGCCCGTGAAAGATTTCATGGGCTTCTTTTAAAACTGATCGGGACTTAGTTCATCTCAATCAGCAAAAAATTCTTAGGGACCATATCCCCCGTTTTTACATTGATTTTTGTGACTATACCATCAACTCCGGCAACAATGTTGTTTACCATTTTCATGGCTTCAAGTTCAAGCAGTTTGGTTCCCATCTTTACTTTTGCCCCTTCTTTTACATGTATTTTCAGGATGGTTCCGGGAATAAACGAGTAAACCTTGTTAAAATCGATGGGTTCATATACTTTACGCGCCAAAAACTTTTTGGTCAGCATGGTTTTGTACTTAACATTGTCGATGATAAGGGTTTTAAATGCAGGTAAATCGTTGTTTTCTTCCATAATTTATCATTAAAAAGGTGGAACACCATGTTTTTTAATTGGACGTACTTCAACTTTCTCAGCCGAAATTTCGAGTGCATGGATAAGCATATTCCTGGTTTCGGCTGGTTCAATCACTGCATCTACATAACCGTAAGCAGCAGCTACATAAGGATTTGCAAACTTCTCTTTATATTCCTTGATTTTTTGCTTGCGCATTTCATCAGGGTTTTCAGCGTTTTTGATTTCGTTGCGGAAAATGATATTGGCTGCACCCTCCGGGCCCATAACAGCGATCTCGGCGGTTGGCCATGCAAAAACGAAATCAGCGCGCAGATGGCTTGAACACATGGCAATATAACCGCCGCCATAAGCTTTACGAAGAATAACCGTCATCTTGGGCACTGTTGCTTCCGAATAGGAGTACAAAATCTTGGCTCCGTGCCTGATAACCCCGGCATGTTCCTGATCAACGCCAGGCAGATATCCCGGAAGGTCAACAAGGGTAACCAGTGGAATATTAAATGCATCGCAATAGCGGATAAAGCGGGCTGCCTTATCGGAAGAGTCCACATCGAGTACACCGGCCAGAACAAGTGGCTGATTGGCAACAAAACCGGCTGTATGCCCGTTCAGGCGCGCAAAACCAATAACGATGTTGGCGGCAAACATGCTCTGCACTTCGAAAAATTCTGAATCATCAACAATAGAGCGGATGATATCCTTTACATCGTAAGGCTGGCGCGGGTTGGTCGGGAAAATGCTGTCGATGTTATAAGAGCGGGTACGGGGTGGTTTTTTGGGGAAGGCTTCCGCTTTTTTAATGTTGTTCCAGGGAATGAAACTACAGAGCGTTTTAATCTGGTCGAAACATTCCTGTTCGCTTTCGGCAAAGAAATGCGCATTTCCGGTAATTTCGCTCTGAACACGGGCTCCGCCAAGTTCTTCCATCGAAATCTCCTCACCCAGAACTGTCTTGATCACCTCAGGGCCGGTGATAAACATCTTGGAAATTTTATCAACCACAAAAACAAAATCAGTCAGAGCAGGCGAGTAAACGGCACCTCCGGCACAGGGCCCAAGGATAACGCTGATTTGAGGAATAACCCCTGAAGCCTGGGTGTTGCGGTAGAAAATCTCGCCGTATCCGGCCAATGAGTTAACCCCTTCCTGAATACGGGCTCCACCAGAGTCATTAATTCCTATAATGGGGACCTTCAGTTTCATGGCATGATCCATGATTTTGGTAATTTTCTTGGCATGCATCCAGCCAAGAGAACCTCCGGCTACAGTAAAATCCTGAGCATAAATACAAATGGGATAACCGTTTATGGTTCCGGTGCCTGTGATTACACCATCGCCGGGCAGGTATTTGTCGCCCATGTTAAAATCTTTACCTGCGTGTTCAACAAACAGGTCGTACTCGTGAAACGACTTGGGGTCAACCAGGGCGATGATACGCTCACGGGCAGTCATTTTTCCCGTTGCTTTCTGCTTATCAATAGCTACCTGGCCACCGCCCATCAAAGCATCACGCATCCTCTTTTTGAGGTCACTTGTTTTTTTGGTCAATGACATATCCGAAGATTTAGATAATGTACTAGTTTTTATCCCTGATACCGGCTTTGGTTACCGGCAAAGCATACAAAGGTAACCATTAATTTAAAAATCAAAACCCCCTGGTCAATTATTTACTGACAATTCGACTTAATTTAATTGTTTGGAATACAGGATGTTATAATTATTTGTTGATAAAAATATTATGTAGCGCGCCTTTGGTGCTCTGTATCAATTTCTTACCTTTACTCCCTGCAAAATGTTAATGGATTCTTTAACCTAAGGTAATGAATATAGAAGAGTTACGCGAATATTGTCTTTCACTGCCAGGTGTAACGGAGCATTTTCCGTTCGATGAAACTACGCTGGTATTTAAGGTAAATGGCAAAATATTTGCCCTTACTGATCTCGAAGGCCCCCTTTCTGTAAATCTGAAGTGTGATCCAGAGCTGGCCGTTGAATTACGTGAAAGATATCCATCCGTAAAACCCGGTTACCACATGAATAAGCAGCACTGGAATACGGTGGAAGTTGATGGGAAGGTAAGTGATAAAACTATCACCGGTTGGATTGAACATTCCTATGCGCTGATCGCAAAAACAAAAAAGAGGACCAAATAATCAGGCTTCAGGCTCTTCCTTTACTACATATCCGGCATTCTTCTCTTTCAGCTTGAAAATATCTGCCAGCAAATAGCCTAACAATCCACCCCATATTATACTCATATAAGGGTTGGAAGTGATGGCGCATCCGCCTGATGAACAGCCAATGGTTTTATAATAAATAAATCCACCTAAAGCGCCGACTGCAAAGCCCGCCAGATTTTTAAGGGTATTTCGTGAAGAAAAATAAGTTTTTAACTTTGTAACTATGGTTTGATCAGGTTTTGTCTCCATTCTTGAATATAAGTTTATTTATGTAGTTTAGCAGATATCAACAACCCTGCCACTGTGTGTCTTTGTCTTTTAGTCCCTCTGTATCTCAGTTGGCAATAGGCAGTTGGCAAAGAAAGTAAAAAGTCTAAAGTAAAAAGTTTGATTCAATGGATGAAGTTGGCAGTTGGCAATAGGCAGTTGGCAAAAAAAGTAAAAAGTAAAAAGTAAAATGTAAAAAGTTTGATTCAATGGATGAAGTTGGCAGTTGGCAATTGGCAGTTGGCAAAAAAAGTAAAAAGCGATGAGCTGAGCGAAGTCGAAGCTTAAAAAGTCTAAAGTAAAATGTAAAAAGTTTGATTCAATGGATGAAGTTGGCAGTTGGCAATTGGCAGTTGGCAAAGAAAGTAAAAAGTAAAAAGTTTGACTCAATAAATGCATTTGGTAGTTAATTTATTAGCAACTAATCGCTGACAAACTGCTTTCATCGGGCTGGCATTCAGCCACCGATTATTTTTCAACTATCTCACTAACTGTACGTTAGACATTAGGCATTAGGCATTAGACATTAGACATTAGACATTAGATGTTATATAGCACAACATAGTTGACATTTTTGTCATATCCTTAAAGAGGGGGCTTTTTTCAAGCCCCACCCCCTTAAGGGGGCTTTAAGGGTCAATTTCGTAGCACAAGTTCATTGACATTTTGGAAAGTAGTTACCAATCGACAGGGGTTAAGTAAGGGAAAATGTGTTTTATCTCACCGTATTGCCGGACAACAAGGCTTTGGGTTTCTATAACGACCTCAGCAACAACATAAGAGTATTTCAGAAGTTCATCTACATCAAAGCTTTCCGTGATTAGCTTCAACTTTAAATCGCTCCTTATGAACCTTATAAAGTAAATAACGCCGGTTTCTAAGGGTATCTTTTTGAGCTCATGGACATTGCCATTGTAGTAGATCTTTAAGTTATGCTGTTTTGAGGCTTCATTAGGGGTTCTTTGACCTTGTGAGCTGTATCGATGATGCGAATTGTGAAATTCGTTGAATTCTTTGGATTCATTGATTAAATCTTCAAAATTCAAAAAAACTTTTGCTTTTAGGAATCTCTTGTTGTAAGTATCATTGAACTTCTCAATTATCCCATTACGCCACGGCTCTTTTATTGGAATGAAGACGGGAGCAACTCCCTGACTCAATGAAAACCTTACAACAGAACCAAAACTTCTTGGGTAACGGTTACTGCCACGAAATGCGAGTTCATTGTCCATTTGCAAAGCATCAGGTAGCCCAAATTCATGCCAGAACTCAGCAATAGCCCTCACAATCTCATCTGAAGATTTAGTTCTTATTGGTTTTGTGAAACAGGTATGAGTTTCAATATCAATGATATTAAAACTGTAGAAACGACCATCCCCTTTGATATACCTGGGGCCAACCAGATCCATCTGGTGCGTCGACATGAAAAGTTCTGGATAGTCATGACTCTGTTTGGCTTTTGGAGAAACCTTGTTTAATCCATTTCTGGCAATAACACGATTAATTGTCCAGATGGGAAACGGTATTAACTTCCTATTGCGAAATTCATATTGAATTGCAATTGCCCCTGTTTGCGCATAATGCTGGGCATCAAGCCAACTTCGGATATCCAATATCTGTTGCTCAGTATCATTACCGATCTTTGAAGGTTTGATCCTGGGAGCCCGTGATTCATCAATGTACCAAGAATTATCATCAATCCGTAACTCAAACCGCTTAAGCCAATTATAAAACCATTGACGGGTTCTTCCCAGAGAAGAGGCGATTGAAGAAATTTTTTCTCCTGATTGATAGCGCGTTATGGCTACTTTCCGTTTTTCGTATTCGTCCATTTTTTATTTGGACAATACGAAAAAAATATGTCAAAGAACGATTTTAAAAAAAATGTCAACGATGTTGTGCTACGAAAAAAAGTGTCAACGATGTTGTGCTATTTATCAATTAGACATTAGAAATTAGAAATTTCTCACTCCCTCTCTTCTTCTCCCTTTCCCCTTGTCATCAACTTAAAAACCACAAGGTTACTTAATTATTTAAAGTACACCAGTGTAACCCCATGTCCGCCACGCTCAAGGCTTTCATCTTCATATCGGTCCACATCGCGAACATCGCGCAGGATGCTGTGCAGGATACTGCGTAGGATGCCGTCGCCTTTGCCGTGGAGAATCCTGACTTCGTGAACCCTTAGCAAAATAGCCTGATCAATATAACGGGCTATAATTTCGTGCGCTTCTTCTGCTTTTTTTCCCCTGATGTCAATAGACATTTTGAAATCGGCCATTTTGTCATTCAACTGATGATAGACACTGCCTGTTGGCTTGCTGAATTTCTGGTTAGACTCCCACATCCTGATTTCAGCGTAGGTCGCAGCTATCAGATTTTCGGTTTTAGTCCTGATTTTTAAAGAGCCAAAAAGCACAGAAGCCTGCTTTCCCCTGATATCTTCCACTTTACCGATCGTT
>JBBQBC010000073.1:0-16472 GCA_038317155.1 Bacteroidales bacterium | reverse complement strand
TGATTACCCGTTCGAAAGATGATTCTACACACTCACGAAGGATGGTATTCAGCTATCTTCAGAATAAGGAAGCTGTTATTGCTTTGTTCAGGGAAGTATCTGTCAAGGTTGCCAGCCGTCCGGGCGGATATACCCGCATCCTGAAAACAGGTAATCGCCTTGGCGATAATGCTGAAATGTGTATGATGGAGTTGGTGGACTTCAATGAAAACATGCTGGCAGCCAGGGTAGCTCCAAAAGCCAAAACAACCCGTCGTGGCCGTAGCACAAAAGATAAAGTTGCCGATACCAAAACTGCAAAACCGGTTGCTCATGCCCCTAAAGTAACGGAAGTAACTGAAGTACCGAAAGAGCCGGAAGTGCCTGAAGCAACAGAAGTTAAGGATGTAAATGAAGAAGCTGCGGAAGACACCACTGAAAATAAAGAATAAAACTATCATGATCAACAAAATGGGGATAAGGTACTTTTACTTTGTCCTCATTTTATTTATGATCAGGTTTCTACGCAGCAATCTTTTGAAAAATTGCTATTGGAATAACCAAAAACTAATTTAATATTCACCAAAAACTGAGAAAAATGAGTGCTATTGCTAACATTTTTGCCCGCCAGATTCTCGATTCACGCGGAAATCCTACCATTGAAGTTGATGTTTATACCACCAACGGTATTATGGGTCGTGCTGCTGTACCTTCGGGTGCCTCAACCGGTATTCACGAAGCGGTTGAACTCCGTGACGGTGATAAGAGCGTTTATATGGGAAAAGGCGTTCTAAAAGCTGTTCAGAATGTTAATAAAGTCCTGGCTGAAGAACTGAAGGGCTATCTTGTTTCAGAGCAAAACGAGATTGACCAGCGCATGATTGAATTGGATGGTACGCCGAATAAAGGAAACCTTGGAGCCAATGCCATTCTGGGTGTTTCACTGGCCGTGGCCAATGCCGCAGCTCAGGAATCAAACCAGTTCCTGTTCCGTTATATAGGGGGCGTTAATGCCAATACCCTGCCCATTCCCATGATGAACATCATCAATGGGGGTTCTCATGCCGACAATGCCATTGATTTCCAGGAGTTTATGATTATGCCTGTGGGTGCTCCAAACTTCTCTGAAGCTTTGCGTATGGGAGCCGAAGTATTTCATAACCTGAAATCAGTGTTAAAAAAAGCCGGCTACTCAACCAATGTAGGTGATGAGGGCGGATTTGCCCCTAACCTCAAATCGAACGAAGAGGCTGTTACTGTTATTCTTCAGGCCATCGAAAAAGCCGGTTACAAACCTGGTGTTGATGTTTACCTCGGTCTCGATCCTGCTTCATCCGAATATTGGCTTGAAGATGAAAAGGTTTATCACCTTAAAAAATCGACCGGTGATAAACTGACCTCTTCACAGATGGTTGATTACTGGAAAACATGGGTTGATAAATACCCGATCATTTCAATTGAAGATGGTATGGCCGAAGACGATTGGGGCGGATGGAAAAAGATGACCGATGTAATGGGCGAAAAAATTCAGCTGGTAGGTGACGATTTGTTTGTTACAAATTCAGAACGCCTGCAAATGGGTATTGACAAGGGAGTTGCCAACTCTATTCTTGTGAAGGTAAACCAGATTGGTACCCTTACAGAAACCATTGACGCGGTAAACATGGCTTACCGTCATGGTTACACTGCCGTTATAAGCCATCGTTCAGGTGAAACCGAAGATACCACCATCGCTGATCTTTCTGTTGCACTGAATACCGGCATGATTAAGACCGGTTCTGCCAGCCGTACGGACAGGATTGCCAAGTACAATCAATTGCTTCGCATTGAAGAGGTTTTGGGAACGACTGCCCGTTATTTAGGCAAAGATTTCAAATACGCGAAATAGTATTTTCCTGTTTTTTTTGATTATCCCCGGAGTTGCTGCAACTCCGGGGATTTTATTTTCGCATGAAACAGAGCCCGGGAGGCAACCGCTGGCAGCAGGTAACACAACCGACATACAATTCCATTGGTGTGCAAGGTGAGAATTATACAGGTAAAAAGTGGCGGATATATGTCAATTCATAAATATAATTAACTTTGCTGGCTTAATTAAACTAAAAGAATCATAAAGATGATCATTATTAAAAAGAATGCAATTTTAGTACTGCTTTGCCTGACTTTTTCAGCATTTGAAGTCAGAGCTGCCATGACTCCGGCATCAACCGATGGAATAGTTACTTTTACTGTATTAACTGTGAGTAACGGAGCTACTTATTCACCAAAAAACGTGCTGGCCATCTGGGTAAAGAATGCCCAGGGTAATTTCGTTATTTCACTTAAGGTTATGGCTAAAGCGAGAAAGCAGCATCTTGTAAAATGGAATGCATCATCATCAGGCAATGTGGTGAATGCGACCACTGGTGCAACACTTCCCAATCATCAGACACATACGATTTCGTGGGACTGTCGCGATGTAAACGGAAATCTTGTTCCTGATGGTGCCTATGAGATTTGGGTCGAATACACCAGCAGAAATTCAAACAACGGTGGTGATCCCGGCCCTTCAATAAAAGTTTCATTTACCAAAGGCTTAGGGATGGTTTCACTGACAATTCCGGATGAAACTTACTTTAAAAATATGACTTTAAATTATAGCCCACTTAATGTTGGAATAGATGAAAACCTCCCTATTGAAATTGCTTTTTGACTTTTCCCAATCCTTTCCGCGACAGGTTAAATGTATCTTTTGAATTGCCCAAAAGCGATTTTGTGAATGTTTCGGTTTATGACCTCAGCGGTAAACGCGTTACTGAACTGGTTAACGAAGATTTGCCTCAGGGTAATAATACATTTTATTGGGAAGGTAAGTCGGAAAATGGTCAGCCTTTAAATCCCGGCGTTTATTTTCTCAGAGTTATATATCAGGGGAAATTATTGATGCGCAAGGTTGTTTTTGCTAACTGACAGGCGGTCATGCGAGGCAATTGTTAGCTTTTTACGTTGAGTTTTTAAAATTACTTTCTTTGCCAAACTGCCTGCCGAAGGTAATCTTCTCTCGTAAAAAGGCAGGAACCATCTTTAACCTGTAATTTAAGTTTTAAGCTTGAGTCCACTCCGAAAACTAATTATTTGACACCAAACCACAAAAACACCAAATCTCACCAATTTTAATATGTTGATATACAATATTATACGCAATTTGGTGTCTTGGAGAATTAGTGTCTATTCTTCTTTATTTAGGGCTTGCTGAAAAACTCAAAAAAGACGGCTCCCTTTTTACGTTACGGTGCCCTGCACCTTAAAATCCTTTCAGTCTGCGATTTGCTACCAATGTTTCGCCACTCTGTGGCTATTTCATACCCAAAAGGGGTGAAATTCTCAAACCTGATCCAAGTTTTTTTTTTATGTTATTGCCATATTTCCATAGACTTAGAACTCATTATAACCTGATAATAAATTTATTTCCAAGAATATAGATATTTTTCAGCAGACCCTATTTACTTTTCGGAGCAGGCTCAAGATTTAAGCTTTACTTTTATCCAAACAGAGGTGCTACTTTTTACTTTTTACTTTTTTTGCCAACTGCCTTTTGCCAACTGCCAATATCCAATTTCTAATTTCTAATTTCTAATTTCCAATGCCTGGTTGTCAGTTTCAGATTTCAGATTTGCCAACTGCCTTTTGTCAGCTGCCAATATCCAATTTCTAATATCTAATTTCTAATTTCTAATTTCCAATGCCTGATTGTCAGTTTTAGATTTCAGATTACAGATTTCAGATTTGCCAACTACCTTTTGCCAACTGCCAACTGCCAATTTTCTTTTTACTTTTTACTTTTTACTTTATACTTTTTACTTCTAACTTTTATCCCGTATTCAGCTCTTTACTATAAACCCTGAACCGTTTGACAATGGGCGCATCCAAACGCTCAACAACCGCCCGCATCCGGGTATTGGTTTCGAGGATCAGGTGGGTGGCGATACTTTTATAACCTGCTTTTTTCGCTGATTCGAGTAATTTCAGGCCCATCCATATCTCAAGACCGTGGCCCTGCAATTCAGGTTTTACGGCGCCGAGCATCAGGTCGAGTTGTGTAGCTGTTTTTATTGACCGGAGAATGTGGAACCAACCAAAAGGAAATAACCTGCCCCGGGCTTTCATTATTCCGGCCGACATGTTCGGCAAGCCAATCAGGTAGGCAACTATTTCACCATTGCTTGTAATGATTTTAACGAAATTGGGATTCAATACAGGCATATACCGCTTTGCCAAATCCTGCATCTCTGTTTCATTCAGAGGGTAAAATCCGTAAAGCTGGCTATAGGTTTCGTTGGTGAGCCTTAATACTGGTAAAATATATGGGCTTAATTTTTTTCTGGATGTGAATTCAATTATCTCATACCTCCGGCTGTTCTCTACCCGCTGTTTGGCGCGCTGATAGACCTCCGGTAATAAAAGATTCAGGTCGAAACGGTAGGTAAGGCAGTCCACAAACTTTTCAAAACCTTCATTTTCAAGAAAAACAGGCATGTAGGGCAGGTTGCAGTTGGTGTCAATCAGGGGAAGGTCGTCAAACCCGTCAATCTGAAAGCCCTGGGGATCCTTGTCGGAAAATCCAAAAGGACCGGTAAGCCTTAACATACCCCTGCTGGTTGCCCATTCTTTGATAAAATTTAACAACGATTCAAATACTTCCTTGTCATCATAACAGTCGAAAAAGGCAAACCGGGCATTGCTTTCGTTTTGTTGCTTGTTGTAGGTGTGGTGAATAATACCCATGATTCTCCCCCGGGGAATCTCGTTCTGATATGCAATGGCTAAGATAGTGTCACAGTGACTGAATGCCCGGTTTTTTGCAGGGTTGAAAAAATTCCATTCATCCATATACACCGGAGGCAACCAATTGGTATGCCGGGCATGAATGGCTTCCGGTAGTTTAATAAAATCGCCAAGGGCTTTACGGTTGGTAACAATCCTAACTTCAGGTTTCATAAAACAGGAACTTTACAATTTCTGTAAACCGGGCATTATAAATCCGGTTGTGCATTAGCTGTTACAAAGATGATTTATTTCACCCGTAAATACAAACGAAAGAATTGTAATTTAGTAGCTCAAAAAGGTGTCCGTTGCTATCATACTGTATGATATTGGAGCGGAGTGCTTTGTAACTGATAAATATATACTTATGAATGATATTGCATACGTCGGCGAGCATTTGCTGGCTGGTTCTATTGGTAGGTTTTTGATCTACCTTTCTTTTTTTGCGGGTTTTGCAGGTTTCTTTTTCTACCTGAAACAGATTCGCAAAGGTCAGGAGAATAAATCCCTGCTCAGAATTGCCCGGACTGCTTACCTGATACAGACTTTCTCCATTGTCGGGGTGTCGCTCGTGCTGTTCTACCTGATCGTGAACCATTGTTTTGAATATGCTTACATTTATCAGCATTCCTCATCGCTGATGCCGTCGAAGTATATTATTTCGAGTTTCTGGGCAGGGCAGGAGGGAAGTTTCCTTTTGTGGGCATTTTTTATCGGCCTTTACGGGATTGGTGCCATGCTTACGGCACGCAAGCTTGAAAGTCCTGCCATGCTGATTGTGATTCTTGCACAATTGTTTCTGATGACGATGTTATTAGGCATAAATATAGCCGGAATTTCGCTGGGTAGCGATCCGTTTCAGTTACTCAGGCTGATGCCCGCAAATGCCGGCAACGATTTTTTCATTAACCCCAATTACCTGAGCTTTATTACCGATGGCAACGGGTTGAATCCACTGCTCGAAAATCCCTGGATGGTCATTCATCCCCCGTTGCTTTTTATGGGATATGCAACGGCTATCTTTCCTTTCGCCTTTGCTTTTGCCTCCCTGTTACAGAACGACAAGCGTTACTGGCTTAAGCCGGTTCTGCCATGGATTCTGCTGTCATTGGGCCTTTTAGGCACCGGATTGATTATGGGAGGCGCCTGGGCCTATCAATCGTTGACTTTTGGCGGATTCTGGGCCTGGGATCCGGTCGAAAATGCATCATTTGTTCCCTGGCTTGTGCTGGTTGCTGCCTTGCACTATATTCTGCTTTCATATAAACGAGACAAGTATTATCTGGGGTCTTATGTTTTTACTTTTCTCGGGTTTATCATGGTTTTATATGCCAGCTACCTGACCCGGTCGGGCGTCCTGGGGGAAACATCTGTTCATGCTTTTGGCGATGATGGCCGCAGCTTTCAGTTGATCTTCTTTATGGTGGTTTTCATCCTTATCGCTGCATGGATTTTGATAAAACGCCGTAAAGATGTCACAAGCAGTGAATTGCCGAATCTTTTCAACAGGGAGTTCCTGATGATGTATGGGTCCATTTTTCTGTTGCTTTCGGCTTTTCAGGTCATCAGCACCACTTCAGTTCCTGTGATCAACAAGATGTTCGGTACCGGTTTGACCCCTCCTGCAGATGTGACTGGTTTCTACAACACCTGGCAGATGCCATTTGCCATCCTCGTAACTGTTCTTTTAGGTCTCGGACAATACGTGGCTTATGGGAAAAACGATTCGAAACAGTTCTGGCGTTTTATCATTTACCCAATTGTTTTGTCTGTTGTGGTTGGTGTAATAGGATTTATTATTGATCCGAACATGAGGATCATTCATGGTGTATTTTTAGTTTGTATTGCGTTTACCATATTCACCTCACTGGGCTTTCTGTTTAGATTTTCAGGTGGAAAGGGAAATACCGGTGCGGCGATTACCCATGCCGGCTTCGGAATATTCCTGCTGGGTGTGCTGCTGGCCATGTCGAATACAGAAGTGTTGTCAAAATCAGACAAAGCCGCCATGACCGGTGGTAGCGATAACATTATGCTCTTTAAAGATCAGGTTAAGCAAATGGGCGATTATTATATTTGCTACAGCGACACCAAAACAGAACGCGATGAAACATTCTACCAGATCGATTATCTGAAGAAAGGAGCAGATGACAAGCTTTACCTTCAGTTTTCCCTGTTCCCTTCGCTGAAGATTAATCCGAGAATGGGCAATGTACACAACCCTGATACAAGGAATATGCTGAAAGGCGATGTTTTTATGTATCTAACTTATGCTGAAGATCCTACGAAACGCATGCCCGATGGTTATGCACTTACGGGTACTTCAGAAGTTGCCCTTGGTGATACCCTGGTTGCCGGCCCGGCGAAGATAATGCTTGATTCGTTGTATGTTGAATCCATGGATGAAAATGTAAATCATGTGAAAATTACCGCGCTGATGAAATCATCCGATTCTTCCGGTAAGATTATAACCTATCCGTTTTCCTATGAAGTAAAAGATGGCTTCGGCGAAAGTGGAATAATTAACTTTGCGGATAAGGGCGTAAAAATCAGGTTTGATAATGTTTCAGACAAACCCAGGAGCATCATCGTTGGTATTTTTGAAAAACAACCCGAGTTTGTGGTTGCCAAAATCATGTTCTTCCCCTGGATATGGATTCTGTGGACAGGGGCAATCATCATGTTCTCGGGCGTAACCGTGAGTATATGGAAACGGGCTGTTAAGGCCAAACAATCTGCTGAATAATATAGTGATTGTCATGATTTGAATCCAACTTTCTACAGGCCTGTTGTGAAAGGCAGGCCTGATTAATACTTAAGGACAAATTAGCAGTCCTTTGGTGTAAGGATAATTATTAATTTGTTGCAGTTGCACTATTTATGACTGGCAAACTGATCAGGACAATTTCTTTTGCGGGAGCCGGTAATATTGCCTGGAACTTAGCTCCAGCATTATTGCAGGCAGGCTTTGTTATCAGAAACATCATAAGCCGCCATCCTGAAAATGCCGGTTCATTAGCTTCTGCGGTTGATGCGAGGGCTATTGATTCGGTTTACGGAATTAATAATGAAACTGACCTGCTTTTGCTTGCTTTACCCGATCAGGAAATTCCAGGTTTCGTATCTGACATCGTTAAAGCCGGAATTTATTCCGGAATAGTGGCGCATACTTCAGGTTCTCAATCCCTTAATGCAATTACTAATAATTATTCCGGCGGTGGCGTGTTCTATCCATTGCAATCGTTTACAAAGCATTCAAAACCTGAAATTTCCGGGATTCCTTTTTGCATTGAAGGTGCATCGCCTGAAATTGCCGGACAGCTTGCAGCTGTAGCCCGCGCGCTCTCAAAAGATGTCCGGTTTATTGATTCTGATCAGCGGGCAGCAATACACCTGGCGGCGGTATTCGCCTGTAACTTTTCAAATTATTTATACGCCGTTTCCGATTGTTTACTGGCAAAGTCGAAGGTTGATGCTGAGATTCTGCTTCCGCTGATTCGCGAAACTGCTTTCAGACTCAAAGGAGGCGATGCGGCTTCACTGCAAACAGGTCCGGCGGTCAGGGCCGACTGGTCAACCATCGAAAAACATCAGCAGTTGTTAAAAAACAGCCCACAGCTGCTGGAATTATACAAAACAATCAGCGACCATATTGTGAAACTGAAAGAATCGGGTTTAACCTGTTAACCAATATTATATGTCGAATTACAAAGAAGGTCTTACCAAAATATCAACTTTTATTTTTGATTATGACGGGGTACTTACCAATGGCGTTATACTGATAACCAATACCGGCGATCAACTGCGCACAGGTCATGTAAAGGATGGTTACGCGCTCCAGTTGGCCGTTAAAAGCGGTTACAGGGTGGCCGTTATTTCAGGCGGTTATTCCGAATCTATGCGTTACCGGTGCAATGCCCTTAACCTTACCGATGTTTTTCTTGGGGTCGAAAATAAATCGGTAGTTTTTGAAGATTATATCAAAAAAAACAACCTCAATATGGAAGAAGTGCTGTATATGGGCGACGATATTCCGGATTATCATGTAATGAAAATGGTTGGTATGCCGGTTTGTCCGTCGGATGCCGCTGAAGAGATTAAGAGTATTTCTAAGTATATCAGTCATTTTCCGGGAGGAGCCGGTTGTGTGCGCGACGTTATTGAGCAGGTATTGAAGGTTCAGGGCAAGTGGATGAATGGCAATGCATTTCACTGGTAACCCTATGGAAAACAGGTTTGTCGGCCGTATCTACCCTTTCCTGCGTTTGATCCGCTGGCCTAACCTGCTTATTATTATCCTAACCCAATGCCTGGTCATGTTTGCGCTTTTAGGCAGGGTATATGCCGGAACAGGCATAGGACCGGCCCTGGGGCCATGGCTGTTTTTTGTACTTGCAGCTGTAACAGTCATCATTGCCGCCGCAGGATACATCATCAACGATTATTTCGACCTCCGTACCGATCGGATTAATAAACCGGAAACAGTGGTAATCGGTAAGTATTTTTCCCGTCGGATGGCCATCAGACTTCATTTTATTTTCAATGGCATTGCCATTGCTGCTGGTTTTTATCTTTCTTTCAGCGTAGGTTCTTACAGACTTTGGTTTATTTTCCCAATGATGACCATCCTACTCTGGTTTTACTCAGAGCGCTACAAAAGCAGAATACTTTCAGGAAACATCGCGGTGGCTTTTATGTCAGCCATGGTGGTGATTGTGGTTTGGTTGTTCGAGTTTTTTGCCCTCAGGCAGCAACCTGACAAGTTTATGACAGTATATACTCAGCTCGGAATGATCAACCGGGTGGTACTTACTTATGCACTTTTTGCTTTTTTACTGACTTTCGTGAGAGAGGTTGTTAAAGATGCCGAAGATGTGGAAGGTGACGCGGCGACCGGTTGCCGTACCCTCCCTGTTGCATTTGGAACCGGATATTCCAGAATTCTGGCCATCAGTTTACTTATTCTTACGCTGTTGCTGACATTAACCGGATGCTGGTTTCTTTTTGAAACATCAAGGCTGGTGCCAGCAGTCTATTTTCTGATTTTAGTTGCGGCTCCGGTTGTTTACCTTATTTTCCGGGTGGCAGCGGCCAGGATAAAGGATCATTATCATAAAGTCAGCAACATGATAAAACTGATTATGTTATCTGGTATTGTGGGGCTGCTCATTCTTTCACTATTCCTATAAGCTACTGTTAATGAGCGATTTGAACAATTCGGGTTATCATTTTATACTGGCATCTCAATCACCCCGACGGCACTTTCTTTTAGGCGAAATAGGCCTGAAATTTGAAATTCAGGTAAAATCTACCGAAGAGAATTATCCCGCAGAATTGGAATGTGAGGACATTGCCTTGTATGTGAGTAGAGCCAAATCTGAAGTTTTTGATTTTAATGAGTTGCCTCAGAATGCCCTGGTGATTACAGCCGATACCATCGTGTGGCTCGAAGGCGAATGTATTGGAAAACCGGCTGATGAGGACGAAGCCAGGAAAATGCTGGGTAAACTTTCGGGTAAAAAGCACACGGTAGCCACCGGTGTTTGCCTGCGAACCCGCGACAGGTTCCATTCTTTTTATGTGAATACCGATGTTTATTTCAGGGAACTGAAACCTAACGAAATTGACTATTATGTAGCGCATTTCAAGCCGCTCGACAAGGCCGGCGCTTATGGCATCCAGGAGTGGATCGGCTATATCGGGGTGGAACGGATTGACGGCTCTTATTTTAATGTAATGGGATTGCCGGTGCAGCGGTTGTATTGTGAATTACAGAAGTTTATTCAGATACCCTCCGGTTGCTGAATGATATTATGCAGCTACCCATTTCCCCATTTGCTGCATCAAACTTCATTATGATATTCATTCACCTAACGCCTCTCTGAGGCTTGTTATTCTTTTCTATAACTAACAACTACCTACGTTTCGCTCCTCAAGGGCTTCGGCTTTCATTTTCAAAACACTTGATTATTAGGCCATTCGCATTGCCTGATGCGATGTTTTGAATTTATAAATATTGTCCGGGATAGGATTGTAAGCCTAAGGGAAGCAAAACGGCGTTAGGAAATAATACCAAGGATAGGATTGTAGCCTCAGAGAGGCATATCGTTGGTAGAAAATAATACCGGGGATAGGATTGTGGGCCTTAGGGAAGCGAAACGGCGTTAGGAAATATTACCGGGGATAGGATTGTAGCCTCAGAGAGGCGTAACGTTGATAGAAAATAATACCGGGGATAGGATCTTAAGCCTCAGAGAGGCGCAACATGAACTGTTTTTTATCCTGAAGAATCTGTTCGAAAAAGAGGGACTATTTTACTGCTATGTCAATTGTAAAATGTCGCATCGAATGAAATGTAAGAACCAACACTCAATCGGATTTCTACCTGCCTGAATAGATAATTCCAACAGATCAGTTTTGAATTCATCTTCATTCAGAGACCTGGATGTATGCAGAGATGCAACAACCCTTTTTTTTATCACTGTTCAATTTTCGATGAAATTCAAGGTTTCACTATTTGATGGTTATTTAATCATTAACATATTATTAACACTACATTATTTAAATTCATTCTAAATTAGCGGAGATTAATACTGCATAGATATACCGGCCGCCTGGAAACAATCAATATGGCCATTTTTACTACCCTGACAAATATTTAATTTACAAAAATCTTACAAATTCTAAAACATGAACGTATGAAATCAAAAGTACTACTGATTGCAATCATGCTTACTCTTGGCATCAATGCCAACAGCCAGTTTGTGACAAAACCCCTGCATTTTCCGAATACAGGAGATTATTATTTACCCATTTGGATTTCCCCCGTTGATGTGGATCATGTGTGGGTGGGAACAATACACATTACAAGTACTAATGATTGGGACACATACACGTATGCAGTTCATTCCAATGATGCTGGCGAAACATGGATTTTCGATTCCATTCCTGTACCTGGCCAGCCGGTTATCTCCAATGTTAGTGCGGTAGATGAAAATACCTGTTATTACTCTTTTTCTGACCTTACGGAGGGCAATGGATCCATCTGGAGAACAAGCGATGGGGGTACTACCTGGATGCAAAAGACAACGACACAGTATCAGGGTGGCTTCCTGGATTCTTATCATGCTTTCAATGCAAACGAAGGGATAGCAATAGGCGATCCCAACGGGGGGTATTTGGAGATACAAAGAACGACTGATGGGGGAGATACGTGGACCCGGATCGCACAAAGTGACATTCCATCAAATGATCCGGGTGAATATGCAATTACAGACGCCGTTTCTACTTATGGGGATATTATCTGGTTTTCCACAAATAAGAGTCATTGTTATAAATCGATTGATCAAGGCCAGCATTGGACAGTATCAACCGTACCGACTATGATGAATTATGATTTTGCCAGCGTTGCATTTGCAAACCCGATGGACGGCATCTTTTTTGGCCTGGGTTACACTTCACAATTCTATCGCACTTCAGATGGGGGCTCCACATGGGACATCGATTCCCTTCCCAACGGAGATGTTGTGTGGAATGCAGATGGTGTTAATGGACTTGATGGTGGGCTGGTAATTTCATCCTGGGATTCAATCACTGGCTTTGTAAAAGTTTATTTCACGCCGGACTTTTTCTCAACCCTTATTGTTCTTGATTCTAACCTGGTGGGCAATGCAAACGGGATTAGATTCAGTGATCCTCAAACCGGATGGCTTGCCGGATACTCATTTACTGCGAATGGTAGTATGCTGAAATATAATGGTATTCTTACCTCTGTTCATGAGGCTACCAAAACCCCGGAAATTCTTTCAATCATGCCGAACCCCTCATCAGCGGAAGCCCTGATAAAGTTTCCTGCTTTCCTGAATTCAAAGCCCATTCAACTTCGGATTCTTGATATGAACGGAAGAGAGGTCGAACAACGAACAATACCCAGTTCATCCGGATGGGCAAAACTGAATGCCTCAGGATATTCAAATGGAATATACCTGGTCGTAGTTATATCCGGAAATCAACTTATCGCCCAGGAACAATGGGTGGTAAATCATTGATAATGCAAAAAAAAACGCCTTCCTGATTCCCATATCATTGGGGACAGAAAGGATTTTTTAAAATCCGCAAATTCCTTTCGGGCAGCCGGGTTGCTTCAACAAATGAGCTTTTCCCGGAATGTAATTGTTTTGTAACCTCTTATGGTTGTTTCTTTTGGAGTTTTCTTCAGGTAATTAAAAGTCAGAAACAAAATCTTATGAAAAACCTTTTCTATGGTTTATTCCTGTTTGTCAGCATTTCTGTTAATGCGCAGGTAGCCATCAACACCGATGGCTCCAACCCCGATAATTCAGCCATGCTGGATGTTAATTCTGCCGGCAAAGGACTGTTGATCCCGCGGGTGGCCCTTACCGGGACCCTGGATGCGGCAACCATCGCATCCCCGGCAATAAGCCTGCTGATCTACAATACGGCAACGGCAGGTACATCACCCAACAATGTGACCCCCGGCTATTATTACTGGAATGGCACTGCCTGGACAACCTTAGCCAACAGCCCCTGGACGGTGAATGGGAATGATATCTATTCCAATATCACCGGGAAAGCGGGCATTGGAACCTCTCTCCCGGATGATAAACTGCATCTTTTTGATTCAGTTAACCTGAGGATATTGATTGAGACTCCCGATAGTTTTTATGCCGGTGTTCGTACCAGGAATTCCCAGCGGGAATATTTTATGGGTACCATCTATGACCGTTGGTCTTTATTTGATAATTATGATGGCAGCGAGGATATCAGTGTGCTTCCGGATGGCAATGTGGGTATTGCAACCACCACGCCCGATCCTTCGGCAGCCCTGGATGTCAGTTCTACATCCAAAGGGTTCCTGCCGCCAAGAATGACCACCACGCAAAGAAATGCCATTTCCTCCCCGGCTGCAGGCCTGGTTATTTTCAATACAAGTGAAAATGCACTGAATGTTTATGGCGGAGTAGCATGGACGTCCTTGTTACCGGTTCCGTCCTTTGAATGTGGCCTTTCTATTACTGTTAACCATCTGGTGTCAAGAGGGGTTGCACCTGTGCCCAAAACAGTTACCTATGGAACAGCTAACGGTATCCCGGGCGAACCGGCCAAATGCTGGATAACCTCTAACCTTGGTGCCAGCCGGCAGGCAACTGCCGTTGACGATGCTACCGAGGCTTCTGCCGGATGGTACTGGCAGTTTAACCGGAAACAAGGATTCAAACATAACGGAGAAACCTTTACACCTAATATCACCTGGATGCCCAACCCCAATCAAAATTCAGGCTGGATAGCTGCCAACGATCCCTGTACCCTTGATCTGGGTGGCGGATGGCGTTTACCTACCAATACTGAATGGTCAAATGTTTATGCAGGTGGAAGCTGGGCCAACTGGATTGGTCCGTGGAACTCAGCACTAAAACTTCATGCTGCCGGAATTATGCAAAACAGCGATGGTTCGTTGTACGAACGCGGCTCAATCGGTTGGTACTGGAGTGGTACGCAGTACGATGACTATAACGGACGATCCCTTTACTTCAGTAGTTTCACCAGTGCCTTGTATCACTCTACCAAGGGGTTTGGCTTTTCCGCCCGATGTGTTCGAGACTATTAATCTATTTGATTCATTTTTACCCTGATTTTATCGAAGGGTGCCCCTTTGACATTTTTTTTTCTTCATTCTACCGCGGCTTGCACTGAGCGATAGTCGAAGTAAGCAGTCGTTTTTTAATCATGGCGCTGTAATGCGATTTTCCGGTCAACCCCGCTAATTTTTTAAAAGTGTAATCTGAAAAGTAACCTTATGAAAAACTTTTTCTATAGTTTATTCCTGAAATATTAAAAAATGAGACCTGATGAAAAACAAGACAACTTTACGTTTTTTTGCGCTTATGCATGGCAAATTGAAACCCCCATTCATTTTGCTTTTCTTATTTACGTTGAATTCTGCCTGTTTATTCGCTCAACAGCTATTGATACCCGGTAGTGAATACCAGCGGCGACTGAAGACAAATGAAACCCACAATTATACTTTTTCATTGAAAAAGGGAGAAGCCGCTGAATTCACCGTCATGCAAAAAGGCGTGGATCTGGCAATTGATGTGCTGGACCCTGCTGGCAAGAGGATGAAAACGTTCGATTCACCCAATGGTGACTTTGGTCCGGAACTTGTTTTCTTTGACGCTTTGAAAACCGGGAATTATTCCATACACCTATATTTCTTTAACGAATCCAATCCATTGACTGATTCGGCCGATGCTAATTTTATTAAAATTAAGCAAGGCGATTATACCATTCAGGATATCAGAAAACTTACCTCTGATCAGAATAAAGAAAGAAAGGCCGCCGCGCTAAAAGATAAGCAACAATTCGCCAATTGGATTAATACAAACGCTCAGCCCATAAAATCATTGGATGCTGGCAGTGAGACCGATGACCTTCAGCTATTCAAAGCAATTCTGAAAGATGTCTCCGTAGTTGGATTGGGTGAAGCGACGCATGGCAGCAGTGAGTTTTTTAGGATGAAACATCGCATGCTGAAATTTTTAGTCAAAGAAATGGGATTCACCTCCTTTTACATCGAAGCCAGCATGTCGCGCTGCAGGTATATCAATGAATACGTTTTATACGGTAACGGGAATCCAGATACAGCCACGGCAATTCAGGGATTCTGGACTTGGCGGACCGATGAAGTCCGGGATATGATAGTGTGGATGAGACAATACAATTCAACTGTTCCGGATGAAAAAAAAGTACAGTTTTTTGGGTATGATCTGCAAATTAACGACCGGGGCTGGAAAGAACTACAATTGTTTTACACGAAAGTTAATCCGTCAAGGGTTGCCCATCTGGATAGTTTACAAACTCAATTTGACAGCGCGTCAACCTGGTCCAATAAACCCGACCGGCAACAGGAAGGAGCCAATCTGTTCAAAAAAATCCATCAGAAATGCCTGAATGTGCTCAATGACATCGCATTGAATGAAGGCCAATACGAATATATTGCCGGAAAGGTACTTTACGATGAAAACCTGATGAATATCAAACTGATTGCGCAGGAAGCAGAATCCTATATTGATCTTTATAGCGACCGCAGGGATTTTTATATGGCACAAAATATCCTGTACCTCTTAAACAGGGAAAAGCCCGGAGCTAAAGTGATCGTATGGGCCCACAACGGACATATTGGAAAAATTCCCTCACCAACATACAGTTCCATGGGGAGTTACCTTGACAATGTTTTAAAAAGTAAGTATTATGCAATTGGGTTTGAGTTTTATTCCGGATCTTTTCAAACCATGAACCTCGACAGCATTGTAAAATCAAAGAATCCCGCTGTTATGTCGGTAGCAGAGCCCCCGTTGGAGTCACTTCCCTGGTATTTTAACAATACAGGAAAAGATAAACTCTTTATGGATTTCAGAAATACGGGGGCTGAAAAAATCACGAATTTTCTGCTGCCAATTGGCATGCACTCTTTTGGTTCAATGTATTCGGTAAAATGGCCCGTGACTTCCCAAATGCAGCCGGCCATGTATGATGGCATGATCTATATTAAGAAATCGACAGCAGCAAAGAATTTTTCTAAAGTTGATTTGTCATGGTAAGAATCACTGGTATTATCATTCTTTCGTTGATTTTGAGTCACGCCTTTTTCATAGCAGTGACATATTCAT
>JBBQBC010000072.1:0-16533 GCA_038317155.1 Bacteroidales bacterium | reverse complement strand
GCCCAGTAAATTGCTCCAAGGCACATAGGGCAGGGTTCGCACGAACAATAAATTTCGCAACCATTCAACTGGAAGTCTTTAAGGGTATTACAGGCTTCTCTTATTGCAACTATTTCAGCGTGAGCAGTTGGGTCGTTCCAGGTAGTAACATGGTTACTGCCTTTCGCAATGATTTTGCCATCTTTAACAATAACGGCGCCGAATGGGCCGCCATTGCCGTTTGATATATTATGCCTTGCAAGTTTTATGGCTTCAGCCATAAATTGTTTCTGTTCTTCATTCATAGGCTTTGGATGTTATTCCATTTTCCTTTGTTTGTCGGATAACTCAATGCATCTGCAAGCATTTCCAAATAAACTGTCCGGCTAACTGTTAAAGCTCCCAGGCTCAACAAATGTCCGGTTTCATTCTGCGCATCGATAAAACTAAAATTTCGTTTCTGAAGCCAATTGCAAAGATAGTATAATGCAGCCTTGGATGCATCAGTGTACCTATGAAACATTGATTCGCCGAAAAATGCCCTGCCCAGTGATACACCATACAGCCCACCAACCAGGGAACCTTTCTGCCATACTTCCACAGAATGCGCATACCCGATCTTATGTAATCGGGTGTATGCATATATCATTTCCGGTAATATCCATGTACCAAAATTATCTTTTCTTTCTATTGAAGCACAGGCATTGATCACGCCGGCAAAGTCTTCGTCAATTGTAAAGGTAAATTCGTTTTTTTTCAATTTAAGTTTCAGGCTGTGAGATACCTTAAAGTCATCAGGCCTGAAAATGCATCTTACAGGCGGAGAATACCATAATATGGGACTATATTCATTATACCAGGGAAAAATACCATGACGGTATGCGTTTAACAACCGATTTTCACTAAGGTCGCCGCCTGCAGCAAGTAATCCATCATCTTGACAATGCTCAACAGACGGAAAATCAATATTGTCCATGAGGTATATTACCCCCTTATTACCGTACATCCGGCCAACAGAATTTTTTATCAAAGATATAGAATTTCCACATTTTTGCCTATTATCGGATAAGATGTTTTATCCAACTTTTTTGAAAATTAACTTATTATGATGATTTTCAAGCTAAACTTCTAACGATAAATCGCTTATACATTTTATCTGAAAGGAACAGACAAAAAAAAGCCGGCAAATCTATGCCGGCTTGGGAAGTTAATCGACTTGAATATCAGGCGTTCTGAATTTCAAAATCTTTCATGCACTGAATCAATGCTTCAATGCTTTCTTTGGGCATAGCGTTATAGATAGATGCCCTGAAACCACCTACAGACCGGTGACCTTTGATGCCGACCATGCCATGGTTTTTAGCAAATTCCATGAAGGCATCTTCTTTGTCTTTATATTGATCCTTCATAACAAAGCAGATGTTCATGAGCGAACGGGAATCCATAGCAGCAGTACCAACAAACATTTTGCTATTGTCAATTGCATTGTAAAGCAGGTTGGCTTTATCAACATTTATTTTCTGCATTTCTTTCACACCCCCAATGCTCTTTAACCACTTAAGGGTTTCTTTAACCGTGAATATCGGAAGACAAGGAGGTGTATTGAACATTGAACCTTCTTTAATGTGGGTGCGATAGTCGAGCATCGTCGGAATGGGGCGTTCGAATTTGCCCAGTATATCTTCGCGCACGATGACAAAGGTAACGCCTGCAGGGCCAAGGTTCTTTTGAGCGCCACCATAAATCATGGCATATTTAGATACGTCAACTGGTCGGCTAAAGATATCTGACGACATGTCGGCGATCAGGGGAACCGGACTATCCAGATCGGTATGGATTTCAGTACCGTAGATGGTGTTATTGGTAGTGATGTGAAAATAATCGGCATCAGCAGGAATTGTATATCCTTTGGGGATATAGGAGAAATTTTTGTCGGCGGATGTGGCCACTGTATTCACTTCACCGAAGAATTTGGCTTCTTTGGCAGCTTTTTTTGCCCACACACCGGTTTCGAGGTAGGCTGCTTTTTTATTCAGCAGATTAAACGGGATCATGCAAAACTGCAGACTTGCCCCGCCTCCGAGGAATATTACCTGATAACCTTCAGGAATACCCAGAAGTTCTTTGAACAGTGCAACTGCTTCGTCAATGATAGCCTGAAAATCCTTGCTGCGGTGAGAGATTTCAAGAATTGACATTCCGATTCCATTTAGGTCGAGTACTGCCTTTGCAGTGTTTTCAATGGCTATTCGCGGCAGGATGGATGGGCCTGCATTAAAATTGTGTTTTTTCATGATGATTTAAGTTGATGAAAATTAAAATTATGGTTTTTGACTTGCTCTGTTTGCACTGAAAAACGGAACAAAGGTATAAAGTTTTATGTTGCTTCAAAAGAAACTACTATGATTTAATGATTGTTTTATATAATTGAATAACAATTATATAAAAGGTCAATTAGACGACAGTTTATTTTCCGGGAAACAAATCAAGTTCCGGTTTTTTGTCCTTTTTGCCTGTGGATTTCGGAGCGGCTTCGTTTTTTGCAACGATATCTTCAGTCAGGGTCCAGAAACCATCGAAACAAACAAAAGCGTCGTAAATATTTCCGGCAGGAACGTAAGCCCAACGTTGTCCCTTGAGTTCTTCGTTCAGTGGAATCAACCTGTCGAAGACAATCATCTCATCGTTTATATTTCTTTGTGATTTTCTGACGCCTGTAAGAGTAGCCTTTTGCCTGTTGTATTGCAGAGTGAATGATGCATTGGCAGAATATTCAAATACAATCCGGCTTTTGAAACCCTCTTTTGTTTTGAAAATTTTCGCCCCAAAAACAGCATTGCCTTTATCATCAAATCCCAGAGCCTCTATTGTTTTTCTCGAAGTCCGTCTGCTAAACCCATCCCAGGCCAACAGCGTGTAGTTAACTCCAGTGTTTAACCTGCGCTGTATTATCCTGTAATAGATACCTGCCGGCCAATCGCCATCGAGGTAAATTTTATCTTCCGGAATAACATCTTCTGATCTTTTAAAGTTGAGTGGAATAATCCGGTTTAAGACTTTATGAATAATCAATCCGCTATAAAAGTTGTCACTATTGTTCTGCTGAATGTTCCATGTTAAAATTCTTACGTTACCATCATCAGATACAATATTCCCGATGTTTACTGAATCAAGATTTAATCCCTCTTTGATACGTTTTGAGACATAGTTAAACAAACTGTCGGTGAATTCCTGATTGAGCTTAAGCCGCACTGAATCGGTTTTGGCCTTTCTGGTGCTGTCAAGCAATTCAATCAATGTTGTTTTGGAGGTTCTTATAACCATTTCCTGTGCGGGCAATTCAACCGAAAGTAAAATCATCGTCAGCAAACACGCGATCTTTCGCATTTTCTTAAAAATTAGAAGAAGTCTTGTTACTATAACGTTCACAATTGAAAATATTATTGTGAGCCATTTAAAGTAAATTTGCAGCAAATATACGATTCAGAATGAAGAACAATAACCATTCCCATATTCAGGAAAAGCTTTGTTCGCTGGCTGATCAGATTGAGGCTTTATTAAGGCCTGAAACTGATCACCATGAGGCACATTTGCAGCCGGAAGCAATTAATATTCGTAGGCTTGCAGATGAGTATTTTCATATAAATGCATGGTTTAATTCGGTATATATAAGAAAGTCATTTCAGATGCTGATCGCCGGATTAAAAGCAGGCTTAAAGCCTGAACTGATTGAAAGGACTTACCCAAATGTTAAAACGATTGCTTTTATTATTAACCCGGGCGCACCTTTTGAAGGGATTGGCGAAGTTTTTTTTGCTGCAATTAACGGGTTCAGTTGCCTGGTAAAGGTTCCTGCCGATTGTAAAGAGCTTTATGAAAGTTTGATTGCTTACGTTGGATTAACTTTGACAGAGATATCCGGAAATATTAAATTTTTCAGCGACAGACTTCCACCTTTTGATGGGATAGTCGGTTTAAATGCGTTTGAAGGATCAGGTGCAGTCAGTTACATTACGAAAAAGCCTAACCTTCTGATTTATCAAAAGGGGTGCACTGTCACATTGGCAGGAAACGAAACTATTGATCAACTCAGACTGGTTTCAGAAGGCATTTGTGATTTTTATGGAAGATCGTTTTTTAGCATCAAGTCGCTACTGGTTCCCGGGGGCTATGATTTTTCAGCGCTTTTTCAGGTTATAGAAGAATACCAGGACAATTCAATCAATCACCGGTATTTTAACCATTATGAATACCACAAAGCCCTGATGCTGATCAATGATACTCAGCACCTCGACAATGGCTTTATTTTATTGACATCTGATGGTAACCAATCAGGAAAAACGGGGGTGGTAACTTACACTGACTATATGCCGGATCAGCAAAGTGAAATTCTGAATCAATCCCCGATGATCAATAAGAGGTTGAAGTCATTTACAGCTAATCAGTACTTTATTAATGGTCGATTGCCGGACGAAAAAAAACTGTTTTACAACTCAGCTAAACTGGCTGATTTTCTGTCAGGCCTCTAAAATCCGGTTAGCTAAACTGTTGATAAAATATCTGGTTGATTTTTTTTGTAAATCCGAAAAATGTTTTTACTTTTGCAGTCCCCAAAAATACCGGGGTAATTAGAAGTTAAAAAAATTAATGACATTCTCCCGGCAGTTTAAATAAATCGGGATTAAATACAAATAAACCGACTCATGAAAAAAGAAATTCATCCCAAAGATTACAGACTGGTGGTTTTCAAAGACATGTCGAACGAATACGTCTTCATGACCAAGTCAACCGTAGCCACTAAAGATACCATTGCCTGGGAAGATGGAAAAGAATATCCGCTGATTAAACTTGAGATTTCAAATACATCGCATCCTTTCTATACTGGTAAGATCAAACTTATTGATACAGCAGGCCGTGTTGATAAATTCAAAACCAAGTATCAGAAGCATTTTGAAAACCGCGCAAAAGCCGAAGAAACCGAACAAGCCGGATAAGTTATCAGCAATTTGTTGTTAATAAGATTTGACAAGCCCTTTCAGATGAAAGGGCTTTTTATTTATTTTTGAAGAATTGATCATCACCATTAAATTTTAAGTTTATGAACTATGTTCTTTTTGACGAGGCAAGAAGAAATAACTTACTGCCGCTGACATTTCTTCGGCCTGTTGCAGATATTAGATTTGGCATTCTTACAATTCGTGAGAAATGGGAGATTTATCTGAAGTGTAAAACATCAACACTTACCGAAAATTATCTTTCAGCAAAATTCCCCCTGGTTAAGGAAAAGGATAATATAATCATCAATGGTGCAATTTGCCCCAATTCAGACCTGATTGTTGAAATTTCCAAGCTCAAACCAGGACAGGCTCTTGTAAAAGGAGATACGGTGGTAGCCATGTTTCTGAACGAAAAAGATTTTGAGGTTCAGTCAGGTGCTATTGAAGAAATTGAAACCGGATCGGATTATCTTGAAATTATCAATACCTGGGATGTTTTTTCCAAAAATGGGGAAGCAATCAAGGCTGATTTTGCGCTTATTACAAAAGGACGGAAGTCAAAGCCGATTCCCGCGAACAGTTTTGCACTTGTACCTGAGAATATTTTTATTGAAGAAGGCGCAGAAATTCTGTTTTCAACACTCAATGCTAGTGACGGGCCTATCTATATCGGGAAAGGTGCCGTATTAATGGAAGGAACCAATCTGAGAGGGCCGGTTGCAATCTGCGATCATGCGCAAACAAAGATGGCTGCCAAGATTTATGGCCCGACTACCATTGGCCCTTATTCGAAAGTAGGTGGCGAAGTTAACTGTTCGGTTATTTTCGGCTATACCAACAAAGCCCATGACGGATTCATGGGCCATTCCGTAATTGCTGAATGGTGCAATATTGGTGCAGATACCAATACTTCCAACCTTAAAAACACTTACGACACCGTTAAGCTCTGGAATTATCCGGATGAAGCTTTTGTTGATACGGGACATCAATTTTGCGGTCTGATCATGGGTGATCATTCCAAGTGTGGAATCAACACCATGTTTAATACCGGAACGGTGGTTGGAGTTAGTTCCAACATCTTCGGCTCCGGGTTTCAGCGTAATTTTATTTCTTCCTTCAAATGGGGCGGTGTTGCCGGTTTTACAACTTTCCTACCAAAAAAGGCAATTGAGATTGCCAGGGGAATGTTTAAACGTCGTAACCTGGATTTTAACGAAATTGACGCTAAACTGATTGAAGATGTTTACAATTTGACGCATAACTACCGGAGGATGTAAACTTTTTAATCCAAAACTTGTTAATCCGGTGCCAGAAATGATACCGGATTTTTTATTCAATTCTGCAACGGCATGAATTTTGACAATGCATGGTTTCCGGTATGAAATTTTTTATTATGTCAAGCTGACAGAAACTGTCGGGATTAAGAAAATTATTATGACCAATGATGGAATAAGGTTAACAGACCTGATTGAAAATGAAACCGAATTTATCCCGCTCCTTTCATCGGAAGATGAAGAGCAGATGAATTCTGAAACTGTCCCTGACACTCTTCCAATACTACCTTTACGAAATACCGTACTTTTTCCCGGGGTTGTTATTCCAATTACTGTTGGTCGTGACAAATCAATACGCCTGATCAAGGATTATTACAAAGGTGACAGAATAATCGGTGCGGTTGCTCAGAAAGACTTTGATATTGAAGATCCTGCTTTCACTGACCTGAATGAAATAGGCACAATCGCATACATAATTAAGCTGTTACAAATGCCTGATGGCAGCACAACTGCCATTATTCAGGGTAAAAAGAGGTTTCGTATGCTGCAGATGCTTCAGGAAGATCCTTATTTTACCGCCCGAGTTGAACAGTTCGGTAACCAAAAGCAGTTGATCAGGGATAAGCGGTTCAATGCCCTGATGTCGTCTATTAAAGACCTGGCAATTCAGATTATTAATCTTTCACCTAGCCTGCCTTCAGATTCTGTTTTTGCTATCAGAAACATAGAAAGCCCGGTTTTCCTGGTAAATTTCATCTCTTCAAACCTGAATATCTCACTCGAAGAGAAGCAAATGCTGCTTGCCATTGATGATCTGCTCGAAAGGGCAAATACGGTTCTGGGCCTATTGACTAAAGAATTGCAAATCATTGAACTCAAAAACCAGATACAAAGCAAGGTTAAGATAGATCTTGATAAACAACAAAGAGATTTTCTGCTTAATCAGCAGATTAAAACGATACAGGAAGAATTGGGTGATAATCCCCATACTCAGGATATAGCTGATTTGCGGGGAAAAGCCAAACAAAAGCAATGGCCGGAAAATGTGGCAGAAGTTTTTGATAAGGAATTGGTTAAGCTGCAACGGATGAACCCAGTTGCAATGGAATATTCCATGCAGTTGAACTATTTGCAGGTTTTGATTGACCTGCCATGGAACGAACACACTGTTGACAATTTCGATCTGAAAAGGGCACAAAAAGTACTTGATCGTGATCATTATGGACTTGATACCGTAAAGGACCGCATTATTGAATACCTGGCTGTACTGAAACTGAAAGGTGATATGAAATCACCTATTATTTGCCTTTATGGCCCTCCGGGAGTTGGAAAGACATCGCTTGGCAAATCGGTGGCAGAAGCAGTGCACCGTAAATACATCCGTATGTCGTTGGGTGGATTGCGCGATGAAGCTGAGATAAGGGGGCACCGCAAAACCTATATTGGTGCTATGCCTGGCCGAATCCTTCAAAGCATCAGGAAAGCAAAAGCATCTAACCCTGTATTTGTGCTGGATGAAGTCGATAAGGTAATTGGTGCCAACATCAATGGTGACCCGGCAGCAGCCTTGCTCGAAGTGCTTGACCCTGAGCAGAACAGCACATTTTATGATAACTTCATTGAATTGGAATACGACCTGTCAAGGGTTATGTTTATCGCTACGGCCAACAATCTGAATACCATACATCCGGCCTTACGCGACAGGATGGAGATCATTGAAATAAACGGATATCTGCTTGAAGAAAAAATTGAGATTGCCAGGCGCCACCTGGTACCCAAACAATTGAAAGAACATGGTGTAATGCCCGGTCAGCTTGAATTTCCGAAAAAAATTATAGAACTGATCATTGATGGTTACACCCGCGAATCCGGGGTAAGGTTGCTTGAAAAGCAGATTGCAAAAATTATCAGACATCAGGCCAGGTTTATTGTAATGGGAGAAAAATACAACATTACCGTGGATGAAGGGGATCTGAAAAAGATATTTGGCCCGGTTAAATTTCACCACGAGTATGATGCGGCTCCCCACGATGCGGGTGTAGTAACCGGTCTTGCCTGGACACCTGTTGGCGGCGAAATTCTATATGTTGAGACCAGTCTTAGCCATGGAAAAGGAGCGCTCGGGCTTACCGGTAATCTGGGCGATGTTATGAAGGAATCAGCCACACTGGCCTACGAATATCTCAAGGCTCATGCTCATCAGCTCGATCTGGATCCTAACGTATTCGAAAAATGGAACGTTCACCTGCATGTGCCTGAAGGCGCTACCCCTAAAGACGGACCTTCGGCAGGAATCACCATGTTCACAGCACTGGCATCGGCTTTTACCCAGCGCCTGATTAAACCCAAAATGGCGATGACCGGTGAAATCACCCTCAGAGGGAAAGTGTTGCCGGTAGGGGGAATTAAGGAAAAAATTCTGGCAGCCCGCCGGTCTGGAATTAAGGACATTATTCTTCCGAAAGAGAACCAGAAAGACATCGAAGAAATCAAACCGGTTTACCTTAAAGGACTCACTTTTCATTATGTTGATCAGATGATTGATGTTATTAACATAGCTCTGACCAATAACAGAGGGCGTAATCCTTTAAAAATCAATTATTGAAATTGCTTCCGGTTTTAAACAGTCATCTGTATCCAGTTCACTAATGAAGAAAATACTCATCATACTTGGACATCCTGTAAAAGACACATTTTCTGACTCTCTGAGGGAATCATATAAAAAAGGGGCGTTGTCTTCCGGTGCCGAAATAAGGGAAATCGTTCTTCGTAAACTCAATTTCGATTTGAATTTCAGCGAAGGTTACCGGGGAAATCAGGAACTGGAACCAGACCTTGCAAAAGCTCAGGAAGATATCAGTTGGGCAGATCATCTGGTATTAATTTACCCCAATTGGTGGTCAACTTTTCCTGCATTGATGAAAGGCTTTATTGACCGCACTTTTCTGCCCGGATTTGCCTTTAAATACCGTAAAGGAAGCTTTTTGGGGGATAAATTGCTGAAGGGGCGTTCTGCAAGGATCATTGTAACCATGGATACTCCTCCCTGGTATTACTGGCTCGTTTACCGGCGTCCGGGGCATAATGCAATGAAGCATGGCATTCTGGAATTTTGTGGTATCAGGCCGGTAGGTGTTACTACTATTGGATCATTGAAAATTTCTACAGAAAGAGAACGTGAGAAATGGATTGCCAGGATTGAAAACCTGGGACGGAAAATGAAGTAGTTGGCTCTTGCAGGATATACCAGGCTAACTCCTCCAGCCAATGACTTATTATAGGTTTTTGGAATAGTTATCCAAAGATGCCTTACAAGGTTGTTTTTCGATTTTTCAGCCTTGTGGAATTCAACAAAAATGGCAGCCATTGCTGACTGCCATTTTTTAATCGGGGTACCGAATAACTACTTTTTAGCTTCCTGCATTTCATCAGATTTGGCGCCAATCCTATTAAATTTCAACATTGGGCCAAACTTTATCTTCAATGATGCTATCTTCCCATTGTCAGAAGAAGAAAGTCCTTCTTTTTCAACCGTATTTTTCCTGCTGTCAAGTCCTTCATAAAGTACTTTTACTTCGTCCCAGTCTTCGCGGGAATAAGCGTCTTTATTGGCATCAGCAACAGTGACAAAGTGATCATAAACAGCCAGAATGTTATCTTTGTTAACCCAGCTAAAATTCATATCATCACCAATTTGTCCTTCTCCGAACAGAGCATTTCTCAATACCTGTTTTGAATTCATATTGGCTGCAGCTTTCATTTCAGCTTCTAACGTTTCGTATTTGGCTTTGCTTGCATCTATTTTTGCCTGTGCTGCTTCTTTATCTTTCAGATTTTCTAAAGCCACCTCTGCATTGTTGATTTTCAATTGATATGAATCATCGATTGCCTGCCAGTTTGCCCTGGCCTCATCTGCCGGAATATTACCAACTGAATCAACATAATTCGTATAAGCTGCAACCGATTCCTCGGCTTGTGTAGCTTTTTTATCAGTACAGGATGTGAATCCTAAAGCAACTAATGCTACTCCCAAAAACAGGTTTCTTTTTTTCATTTTACTTCTTTTTGTTAACTAATGTGAATATTTTTAATCAGCACAAAGGTAAAGTCCATGCTGGGCGGTTACGTTACATAATTTATTAAATAATTTACATTATTCACATGTACAAATCAGCAGTTACAATAAGAGCGTCAGCCTGCTTAAAGCCAGGATTATTCCGAGTGGGAATCACCTGGAGGGCTTTCTACTGTCTTTTTATGATCAGGGTTTATCATCAATCCTATCATCATTAAGAAAGCAGTAAGAATAATTACCTGAATTATTAATGGATTATTCACCAGTGAGATTCTGTGTGATGGTTCAATAGAAAGGAATAACAATATTGAAATAAGTCCTCTTGGAGCAATGAAAAGTAGAGGTATTAAGGAAAGTTTGGATAACTTAAGTTGAATTATTCGGAGAACATATATTAAAAATACTATCCCAAATGACCATATTAGCGTTTCTTTATTTAAAATTTCCGATGTTGTTATGAGGTAACCAAAAAGTAGAAAGAATAAAGCTCTCACCAAAAAAGCTGCTTCAGTTGCAAGTTCTCTAAACTTCTGAACTTCCTTGTTTAATATTTCTGGTTTAAACCTTTCCATCCATTTGAAATGCTTAAATTCGTCAAGGTTGCCAATAAATAAGCCAAATACCAGAATAAAGACCAGCGCAGGTAAGTGGTAAATTTTTGAAATGGCGTAAATTAAAAATATCAGCAGGATGATAGGAATAAATTTAATGTGATGCCGTATTTTACTTAATA
Organism: Bacteroidales bacterium; assembly: GCA_038317155.1. Lineage (GTDB taxonomy): Bacteria > Bacteroidota > Bacteroidia > Bacteroidales > Lentimicrobiaceae > Lentimicrobium. The sequence goes on along the minus strand of JBBQBC010000072.1, from coordinate 5,475 downwards.
AATAAGAAAGTCCAATGGTTGCAACTAATGATATAATCATCATGATTAATATTTGCAACCCGAAATTACCAAAAGAATTATGGTCGAAGGTTTCGTTCGAATCAATAAATGTAAATAATATCACTCCAAAAACATCTGAGAAACTACTTTCATAAATAATAAATTCTTTGTCTTCTGACTTGATATTCTTTACAGTTGGAATAGCAATGGCACTGCTGATTACACCCAATGGTATAGCATTAAGAAAACAGTCTTTGAACGAATCCTGGCTGAAGTAATAAAACAAATAAGCTATTATAGATGTCAATACGAGCATGGGTAGCAGTGCTCCAAGAAACGATTTAGTTATAAGTATGATTTTTGATTTTTTCAATTCCAGATCCAATGAGCCTTCGAGAACTATAAGAATCAGTCCAATCGTACCAATAAAGGGTAAAACGAAGGCAAAGTCAGGAAGCTTGATTCCGAAAAAAATTGTGGTTTGTTTTACTATCCAGCCTAAAAGTAAAAGGAGCAGCACAGAAGGAACTTTAGTCTTTGACGATGTCAGATCAAAGATATATGCAATGAGAAGTAATAAGCAAAATATTATAATTATATCATTCATAGGCGGTCAATGTTTTTTTTCTTTTGGGTTACATTCTCGTACGCTCTTATTAATGATTAAAAATATAAATATTTCTTTTCGGGGTGCATGTTGTTAAGCATACGAGGCCATTATTCAGATGCAACAAAGGCCGCTAGCAAAAGTCACCGAAGGTGTAAAAATAGTAAAAAAATCAGAGTTTTTCTTTCTCAATGAGTCCACTATAAGTTCTATTTTGTTTGCTATGTATTTTAGATGGGCTCACAGGCGAACGGAAATGTAATATACAAAAATTGGTGCTTCTATATTAAATAGCCTTTAATCATAAATGGGAGTCTGAGTTACATTTAATTGATAACTAATTATAAATGAGATTTATAGCAATCACTTTTTAATCCCATCGATTGTAAACCACATTGATATGATCTACCAAATCTCTCATTATGAAGAAATAGCCGGGACTATTGGTTTCAAGGTAGCAAACTTCAGAATAAGGGCGGTCAGGGTCTATTTTAGCACAGGAATATCTGGTAAATTCTATAGGGCTCACTTCATTATATTCAACTTTTTCTAGAGCTTTTATGATTGCCATTTGAGCATATTCAAGGCTCCAGCCATTATAGTTATTTGGATGATTTCCCATTTCATCCTCATGCAGTGTAATTGTTTCTGTATCTCCCATGATATTTTAGTTTGGTTAAAGGTTAGGCTCATACTTTAGAAAGATTAAAATTACAGATTTTCTTTCAGAATTGGTTAACCTGGTATTTCAAGCCGGATTATATTTACAATAGTCCTGTAAATTTTTGTCTCACGCCTGTCTGCCTGATTGCCATCTGGCAGACAGGCTTGTCGAAGTGACGCAATGATTTGATTATAAGACTTTTAAAAATAAAAACATCATTCTGCTAATACGTTGAATACTAATTGATTAGAAATTCTTACCGGAGTATTGAATTTATGAAACCAATCATAATTAATTGCATTTTGAAATCATTGAATTATTTTTGAAGATTAGAAGTAACTTTGATACTGCAAATACAAAAAATCACTACCAGATGATCAGACTTTTTATCCTTTTTGGAGTGGTTGCCTTTATTTCAGGCTGCAATCCCAAACCCAACACTACTGAAAGTATGGACGAACAACACAAGAATCCGGAACAAGCGGATCAAACCAACGACACCACGCCCAAAGTAACCGGTATTGGGGGTATTTTTTTTTTCTCTGACAACCCTGAAAAGATAAAAGCATGGTATTCCAGCAATCTGGGGCTGGAAACCAATGAGTGGGGAGCAAGTTTTGAATTCAGAAATGCCAATCGCCCCGATGAAATCAACTACCTGCAATGGAGCCCGTTTAAAAAAGGAAGTGAATATTTCGCTCCATCGAAAAAGGAATTTATGATCAATTACCGGGTGCAGAACATTGTAGGACTGGTAAAAAAGTTGAAAGACAATGGTGTGACCATACTTGATGAAATTGAATCGTTTGATTATGGAAAATTCGTCCATATTATGGATGCAGACGGGAATAAAATTGAGCTTTGGGAGCCGGTTGACAGCGTGTTCACGGCTACGGATGGTAAGCCAACGAAGTAACAGAATCTGTTTTTTATACTATTCCTGAAAGAATTTTGCCTGACAAGGGTTGGAATAGCGATTTAAGCCTGCTAACAAACTCAACCTTTCATTACAAAACCCAAACAAAATTGAAGATCAGAAAATTGTTTATTTCCGGAGGATGGATTTTTAAACCAGTTGTTGTGTTCAACATCAACATTAAATAGGCATTGCTCAAAGGCCTCCGCTTATGAATAGTCAAAACTACTGCCATCCAGAAACTCACGCAAGATGGAGGTAGGCGGGATTTCCTTTTCTCCGATAGGGATAACATAAGAGAGGAATTTCAGCAGCCGTTGGGCTTCCGAAAATTCGGGGACAATGGGTGGTACTTCCTTTAACAGCGGTTCGGCATATCGGCGCAGCACACCCAATTCGTAAACCAGGGCAGTATTAAACATTACATCGGCTTCTTCCTGATAGGGAAAAATATGCTTTTCTTCACCCAGCCGCACACTGGGCCACCGCCGCATTGTGTCAAGCGCAGAATACCCGCGGTACATGCTGTCGCGCACCATTCGCCTGATCAGCCGGTTCTCATTGGTGGGGATGTTGTTGTTGAAATCAATGCGTAGAGGCGTTAATGCGGAAACATACACCTTCATCATGCGCTTTGGCAGAATAAACCGGGAGGTCATTGGGTTTAATGCATGAATACCCTCAATGATCAATATATCTTTGTCTTCCAGCCTCTGCATTTTTCCATCATAAAACCGCTTTCCTCCGGCGAAAGAAAATTTTGGCAACTCAATTTCTTTCCCCGCAAAAAGATCGTTCAGATTACTGTTTAACAATTCCACATCAATGGCCTCTGGACACTCAAAGTCATACTCCCCGTATTTATCGAGCGGTGTCAGTTCGCGGTCAACAAAATAATTATCCATGGAGATCACCCGGGGCTTAAAGCCCAATACACACAACTGCACTGACAGGCGTTTGGCGAAGGTGGTTTTTCCCGATGAGGAAGGCCCTGATACAAAGATCACTTTTACAGCTTCCTTGCGCTGATGGACCATATCCGCGATAAGGGCCACTTTTTTTTCCTGCAAAGCCTCTGAAACTTTTATGATTTCGCTGATTCCACCATTCAACGCCATTTGATTCAGTTGCCCCATGTGCGGCACGCCAACAATGTCAATCCAATCTTTAAATTCCCTCAAAATCTCAAACAGCTTAGGCTGATCCACGACTTTAACCAATTGATCAGGATTGCCTTTTTGAGGCATCACCAGCAACATACCTTCGTAGTAAGCCTCCAGTCCGAAATGCTTCAGGTAACCCGTTGAAGGTACCAGGTATCCGTAAAAATAATTGACCACGTCATCGAGCCTGTAAACCGAACTGTAAAACTTTCTCCGGGTTAGCATCAGTGTGCATTTATCTTCAAGATGCGATTGTTCAAAAATCTTCAGGGCCTCTTCTGTCCTGATTTCATTCCGCTCAAAGGGTATATCCTGCGCGATAATCTCCTTCATTCGATGCAGCAGGTGTTCCACAATTTCGGCTAAGGTACCGGGGCTTTTGTGGTTCACCAATTCGCAATATAAACCTCCTGAAATCGAATGCTGAACTTTTAGTTTATGATCGGGGTAAAGATCCCGGGCCGCCTTATACAAAACCATAGACAAGGAACGCAAATACATGCGTTGACCGTCAGCGTGAGGAAACCCTATAAAATTAACCGTTTTAGGCTTATACACCATGTAAGTCAGCTCTTTCAGGGTATTGTTGACCATGGCACCCAAAATAGGGAACCCCAGATCAACTTTCTGATCGGCAGCAATTTCAGACAGGGTAGTCCCGAAAGGATATTCCTTTTCGGTTTGGGTATTTTCACAGTAAATGGCGTAAGTACGAAGCATGCAGTATAGTATAATTAACTATGAAGCCATAAAAACAGGCACTTCTTATTAACAGCAACGGTAAATGGGCTGGAATATTTGCAAAGTAACGATTTTTATTCATGGCCATCAGTATTGTACAATGCAGAAATATCTGATACATTGGAATGAGCTTTTGTCTGAAAATTAATTTGCGGACAGCACTTTATCCATTATTATTTGTTGATGGGCATCAGATAAAAATCTGCAAAACACATCCCCAACGATATTTTATTGATATTGTTGGTTTACTTTTATCCTTGATGACTCTTAACAGAAATATTCAGAGATAAAGCAACAAGCGCTTAACGAAATACAAGGGGACAATAATAAGGCAATACCCTGGCTTAGCTTTCCTCAAATACATTGGATATGTTCAAACCCCAGATACTGTAGTTGCCTGAAAATGAATTATCATGCATATACAAGCCATGGATGTTCTATAGCAACAGGTTCCGGTTTCGCAATATCATTTTAAATACTTCGGTTTCCCAAAACCGAAGCATATTCAAAAATTCAGCAAGGCTAAAAGTAGAATAATCTATGGTATAACCCAAATTGAACGATTTGTAAAGGAAAATAGCTCACTCGTTCAGGAAATTGTAAACAATTCACAATAAAACAGTTTTATGGCTGTGGTGAATTGCAAAAATTCCCAAACATGCTTTACCTAAGTAAAGCGCTTTTTCGCTTTGCTCAAATCGCTCAACTTAGGTATAAATAGGTTGTGCCTTCATTAATTCATTTGAAATTATTCAATGTTAATAAATACTTGTCGATATAAATCTGTTTTTCTTTAGACTTATATTGCTGTATATATCTCGGATGTTCCAGGATTTTCAAACTGCCAAATAACTTAGCTTCCTTGTTTAACTTTTGGATAAAATCCGCATTTTTCTTTCCCAGCACAAAAACCTCCGAAGCATCTAATCCCAGACTGATGTGTTTTTTCAAGGAAGTAATCATAAAATCTTTCACCATTTTAAAAAGGAGAGGGTCATCATAATAATTGGCATTTAACCATTTACCTTCTTTTGTCTGACGAACAATGGCTATAGGAAATGGCGAGTTGATATAAAATTCTTTATAAAAATCTTTTGCCCCACCATATTGAGCAATAAAATCATACATAAATACTGAAGAAACTTCGTGTGTATAGGCTGATTGCATCTTGATACCGCAGACGCTTTCCAGTCGTTTGGTATCCGTAAATGGCACACCCGTTACGCCCGCTCCGTGTCTGCTTGGGTTAATACCGATAATAAATCTTCGTTGATTTGAATCGTGGTAAAATTTATGATAAAATTGTTGCATTACCTCCATCGTTTCCGGATTATCCAGGTAAGGATTAATCACCTGAAAATCTTCCGGCAGTTCACCCGAATAG
>JBBQBC010000071.1:0-16622 GCA_038317155.1 Bacteroidales bacterium | reverse complement strand
CCTGAGGAACGATGGGCTCCGCAAGGTTCAATGGTTCATAGGTACAGTAATTAAGATCAAATTTCTATGTGCCTATGACTAGTTCTATTGTGTCTATGTGTTGAAAATACGTGTCGGGTTCGGTGTCAGGTTCAAAGGTTCAAAGGTTCAAAGGTTCAAAGGTTCAAAGGTTTCCCGCAGAAGAGGCAGGACTCCGCGAAGTTTACCCTGAGGAACGATGGGCTCCGCAAGGTTCAATGGTTCATAGGTACAGTAATTAAGATCAAATTTCTATGTGCCTATGACTAGTTCTATTGTGTCTATGTGTTGAAAATACGTGTCGGGTTCGGTGTCGGGTTCAAAGGTTCAAAGGTTCAAAGGTTCAAAGGTTCAAAGGTTCAAAGGTTCAAGAAGTTCAAAGGTTTACAGATTGCTTGTTTGCCAACTGCCAGCTGCCAACTGCCAACTTTTATCATTGTGTTATCAGAGGTTTAAAGATTCAAAAGGATTAAACAGCAACCGGAGCCTTGATGTGTGGGTGCGGATCGTATCCTTCAAGTTTAAAATCCTCATAGGTAAAGCTAAAAATATCTTTTACATCAGGGTTTATAACCATTTGGGGAAGCGGTCTGAACTCGCGGCTTAGTTGGAGGTTGACCTGATCGAGATGATTCAGGTAGATGTGGGCATCACCGAAAGTGTGAATAAACTCCCCTGCCTGCAGTCCGGTCACCTGCGCCACCATCATGGTGAGCAAGGCATAAGAAGCGATGTTGAAAGGGACGCCAAGAAAAATATCCGCACTACGCTGATACAACTGGCAGGAAAGTCTGCCATTGGAAACATAAAACTGGAACATTACATGGCAGGGCGGCAGGGCCATTTTTTCCACATCGCCCGGATTCCAGGCACTTACCATCAGGCGGCGTGAATCTGGTTTTTCCCTGATCATTTTTACCACTTCAGTGATCTGATCAATGGTACGACCATCAACAGTACTCCACGAACGCCACTGGTGGCCATAAACCGGCCCCAGATTCCCATCTTCATCAGCCCATTCGTCCCAGATACTGACTTTATTATCCTGCAGATATTTGATATTGGTGTCCCCTTTCAGGAACCACAATAGTTCATATATTATTGATCTCAGGTGCAACTTCTTGGTAGTCAATGCCGGGAACCCATCTTCAAGGTTAAACCTCATCTGGTAGCCAAAAACACTGATGGTGCCTGTTCCGGTGCGGTCATCCTTGCGGACACCCTTTTCAAGAACATGTTTAAGCAGGTCGTGATATTGCTTCATGTAGTATTTTTAGTCCACAAAATTACTTTTTTAATCAGTTTTCCGGAAGCTCTCCGGTACACAGTTATCAACTATCAGATGAATCATTGATAATATGATCCATAAGAACGATTTAATTTTAAGGTCTCTTAAACGATTGCCTTACAGTACAGTGCGACTGTATCGTCGTGAAAAATCAATGCTTCTCTTTAAAGTGAAGAGAATCACCCCATTCGTTGTATCCGATTTTATTGCCCGACAGGTGTATTCTGGCCTCAAGGCAGTTTTTGCAATCGGCGGCCTCTTCATCGGTGCATGGCTTATTTTCGTAAAGCTTATAATCGTTGCGATACAAGCCGGGAGTTATATTTGGCATTATAATATTTGCACCGATTTTGAGTGCCTTTTCACGCCCAATTGGATCGATGGCCTGAAGCGCGGTTGCCGAAGCGATGTTTATATTCTTCATCAGGATGCGGAGAATGGCAATCATTTTAAGTGCCAGGTTGAACCTTTCTTCCAGCGGCAGCAAGAGATCACGGAACTCCCACAATGGCGTATCCGCATGTTCGATATACGGCCCCATACCGCACATATCAATATCCATTTCCTTCATAAAAAGAAGGTCATCAGCCAGGTCTTCTTTTGTTTGGAAAGGCAGACCGATCATAACCCCGGTCCCTAGCTGAAATCCAGCATTCCTCAGGTCATGAAGGGCCTGAATCCTCCGTTCGAAGCTATGGGTTTTGTCGTGGGGATGAATCCGGTAGTATAAATCGCGGTTAGAACTCTCGATGCGAAGCAGATAACGATGGGCTCCTGCCGCGAACCACCTTTTATAGACATCCAAAGGCTGTTCACCAATTGACAGCGTAATCCCCAGGCTACCGCCCGAAAGATTCTTAATGCCTTTAACAAGGCGCTCTATCCTTGATGTAAAGGCTGTTCCTTCCAGTTCGCCACCCTGAAGTACGACCGATCCATAATTGCTTTCCCAGGCAAATCTGGCTGCATTCAGGATCTCGTTATCCGTGAGATTATACCTGTGCGTTTTTTTATTGCCCTTACGGATACCACAGTAGAAGCAATCTTTTGCGCAGATATTCGAAAACTCAATAAGTCCCCTAAAATAGACAACATTACCTACCGATTGTGCCTTTACCTCTGCTGCTCTGGCAAACAACTTATTACGATCCTCCGGACCGGAATTCAGCAATTGAACAATATCTGTCCGGTCTATAGAATCTTTAGCTAAAATGGCAGTAATATCAGGCATGAATCGATCGGTTTTACACGAACAAAATTAGTGTATTTTCCATTCGGAGTTGACTAAAAGTGACCTGAAATTACCGGCGCCAATTTGAAACTGCCAGATTCCAGGGTCTTTTATATTCTTCAAGCCTGATTAATTTATAATCCTGAATTCCTAAACTGCTTTGAAAAGGATGAAAATAAAACCGGACAGAAAGCGCATTGCCTGGCTCGCCGTAAGTCCATTCCTCTACCTCTGCGTTTCTGTAAACTATGTTAGGGGGACCAAAAACAATAAAAACCATTCCCCGGTCCGACATCCAACCTTCACCTGAAATGCTGAACAATTCATTGGTACTTTCCACCCTTGAATAATACCTCTTGATCTGGGTAAGTGCCCTTTCAGAATTTCCGGCCAGGTTAATCCAGAAATTATCAACCGCTGCTTTGGCAGGAAGTGCCATCATTTCCTGATACTCCTGATCGGTTGAAATATACCTGAGTGCCTCGCGCATGGTGCTGGCAGAGCCAATTTTCGGAAAACCATCGTAAAATCTGAATATTTTCAACCGTTCATTCGCCGGGCCAGACATGTAAACGCCTTCATCAATCAGTTTGAACGGTTCGGAGAAGTTTCCATGAATGCTGATTTTTATTTCATTTTCAGGATAAATCTCTTCGGGCTTTTCTTCCTGAGAGAAGCTATAAGGTGATTTTGCCGCCTTCCTCTCTGGCAGTTTATACTGACTTAAACTTAAAACTGTATCTGTCCGAAACCTCGTCCTTGCACAGACATTTTCAGCCCTGGAAATATAATTCCGGAACAAAGGCCTATCAGAAGCATCGGTTAGCAAGTAATCGGCCGACAATCCTGGCCTGGCTTTGGGGAGATCAATAAGTTGTGAAAAGGTAAGTTGGGCGTTCAAATCGGTGAAGTTGACCTGAATGATGTAATTTTTACCGGTAGCGGCTTTAAATCGTAATGAGTCGTATAGAAACCCTGAAAACAAAACAGAATCAATTCCTACCCTTGATCCTGAATCTACCAATATACCTTTTTTATAACCATCAAATACCAAATATTGAAGCTTATAGGCAGTGAATGAAGCCCTGCCACTGATTTTTTTAGACTTGAGATTCTCAATCTGGAAGCGGTAGAATAAAAAACCAATGCTATCATTATGATTAAATATGGAATAATTCAGGCCGCTGAGTTGCTGATCGGTTTTATACATTCCCGCAAGATTCTGAGTTGCCAGTTGCCCTTTGTATGAGCAGCCAAAACTGAAGAATATAAGTAAGAAAAAAACGAATAAAATTATGCCTGATCCGGATTTCATGCCTTTACAATTTAATTTGCATCAGGTAAAAGAAAGTGAGAAATAATTACTTGCCTGAATGTAAAGGTATTAAATAAGATTGGAATTGAATAAAAAAAAAACCAAATCTGAAAGCAGTCAAAACAATAAGCTTATAGGTATTACCTGCCGCTATTTTACCCTTATACGGGTTCCTAACTTTAACTTTTTATTGACTTTTATTCCGTTCAGCTTGCAAATTTTGGCAACAGTGGTTTTATATCTAAGTGAAATGGCATACAGCGTATCGCCCGATTTGACAGTGTGGTACTTGACAGTTGCAGAAGAAGCATGTGATTTTTTATCTGAACTATTTGATTCTGCAGTTTTAACTATTGACGCAGACTTCGATCCAAAAAACTCCTTGTCAATAACCAAGGTATCTTTATTGAGGCAAAAATTATCGAAATTTATAATCTTATTTGGGTTAAAGTGTTCGCCAAGATAACGGGTTTCAAAATGAAGATGGGTAGTTGAAGCCCTGCCTGTCCGCCCTCCTAATCCAAGGGGTTCACCGGCTTTTACTTCCTGATTGACATTCACCAGCAATTTTGATAAATGAGCATAAACCGTTTCAAGCCCGTTATAATGCCTGACTACCACCATGTTACCATAACCGCTCATAACACGGGCAATCCTGACTTTACCTGAGAATGCAGCCTGTACTGTATCCCCACTTTCCAGCTTAATATCTGTTCCGGCGTGAAACCTCCTACCCCGCGGGCCATAGGGCGAAATCACCTTTCCTTTGAATGGGAAACAAAACGGCCCATCTTCGGGATTCTTCAATACAATATATCTGGGATCCTCCAGTTTTGTCAAATCTATGCGGCCGGTTCTTATGTATAAGGTGTCCCACCTGGCACTGTTTACAACATCTGATGGAACAAATATAATGTCACCGGGTAAAAAAGATTTTTCATGAGAATCTTCAGTGGCATCAATACCAGAAACATCCTCCTCCGTCAATTCATCTTCATACATGTGATCGTAATCAAAAGACAATGGCCCACTTCTCAGGGTATCAACCGACATAAAAAATTCAGTGGTATCAATTACAAATCCCTGGCTGAAGCTACTCTGAGATAAGATGAAAAATAGAGAAAGCGCAAAAACCCTTTTAAAACAATTACTAAATTCTTTAATCATTAACATTTATTATTTCTTGCAGAATGATGGTTGCAAAAATAGTCATTTCATTTTTAGGCTTTGGTTTGGAATGTACCCTAAGGAACATTAATTGCCGGTAATATTGTTAAAAATTGTTAACCATGTCACAAAAAAAAAGCGGCAGACGAATCTGCCGCTCCTCAAAAACCGCGATTAACTAAGGAAACACGATTCCCGGATAATCACCAACGTTCACATGGGGAACGGTAGAACCATATTTACTGTTAATGGCATCAATAAAATAATTTGCTATAATAGCATTGCCACGCGGGCTAAGGTGTATTCCGTCGAGCGAGAAAATGCCACCGGTTACATAAGAAACAGAGAACCTCATTCCATCATAGACAAGTCCTGATTTAGCTTTAGCCATAAAACTGTTTGCATCAACAAAAGCCAGTCCCTTGGCTGCTGCCAGATCGGATAGTGTTTGATTGAACCCCTGAGATGCAATTTTTATGGCATTAACTTCCGATGCATCCAGGATGTAGTAACCCGGAATAGGTTTCTGGCTTCCCCAACCGGCACATCTGATAGAATCCTGTGGTAAAGTAAGCAGCACGAGTTCTCCCTGAACCAATTGCCTCATTCCAATGCCATTCGGCGATGTCGGATCAGAAATGATAAACGGATTTTGCCCCAATGCAAAATTAATTCCCAACAAACCGCTTCCATAGGCCTGGTTGAGCGCATCAACCTGAACCTGCTCAGTAAGCACAAGCCCGTTGTAAGGAATGGTTGTAAAGAAAGGTACACTGGTAACATCAGGAATATTGGCAACAAAACCTTTGGCTCCACCAGATGTCATGGCGTCTAATATGCCACTTACAGCGCCGGCAAATAGTTGCTGACTGGTAATTACATCACTGGCACCACCCGAGGTTGCATATCCGAGAACATCGTTGTTACCAATCCAGAGCGAGAAAAAGGTTGGATTGGCAGCCAAGGCATCAGCAACTACCGAGGTAGTCGGGGATGAAGCGAACCTTACAAAATAAGGATTAGCAGTCGGCGGCACTGTGAGAAGTCCTGCTGGGTTCCCGTATCCGGGAACAACCAGATGATATGACTTGGCACCTGGTACCCCAAAATTGTGAACTGCATATCCCACTGGTGCAAAAGCACCCGGAATTCCGGTGGGTGTCCCACCCGCTGATATCGGACCAAGTGAACTTACACCCAGGCAATTGGCTGAAATACCAAGTTTCATTTTCCCGGGCAATAAACCATCCTCATTGGTAACAACAGGCTGAATGAAATTACTACCTCCGGCCAAAGCCAATTGTCCGGCAATCAAATTGGCATAAGAGTAAGATTGTCCTGAGGTATAAAGCGCGCCATCAGCGTATCCGGCAGTAAGCGAATTACCCAGCGAAACATAGCGGCTAAAATTAGCCGAACCGGGTGTTGGTGTGAAGTCGTCGATCTTTGGTTCGCAGGAAACTGCCACCAGAAGCATTAAAAAGTAAGCAATGTATCTTGATTTCATAAGTCGTTTCATTTTATAATCAGAAATTATATGTCAAACCAAACCCGGGAATATAAACCCTTGATTTAAAAGTGCCTCCGAAATTATCCGGTTTGTATTGTTTTGTAGCTTCCATTCCCATGATATAAAGGAATGAAAGGTCAATTGAGAGATTTTCAATTGGTTTATAGGAGAGGCCCAAAGTCAAACCCAGGTTATTAAGGCTGGGGGTTTCAGGAGAAAAATATTCTTCATTAACTGGTGATGGATCATAATATCCGCCAGCCCTGAAGGCAAGTTTCTCATTTAAAGTATATTCACCACCAAGTCTGACAATTAGTTTGTTTTTATAAAGGCGTGGATTTCTCGAATCGGGCAGGGCTGGTGTATTGGTTTCGAAATCAAAAATCAGTGAATCATAAACGCTCCAGAAAACATAATTCAGGCCTAACCCGATCATCAGATCCTCTGTTACATTGTATGAAACGCCCAGATCAAGATTTGCAGGCAACGGCAAAGTGGTAGAAAACTTATTATCAGCCGGGAAATTCCCGGCAAGTGAAGCAGGAACTGTAAACTTAGCTTCAGCACCTTCAACTTTCATATTTATTTTAGATCTAAAATCAACTCCAATGCTTAAGTTCTCAATTGGTTTGATCATTACACCCGCATTAAACCCCATCTGAGCTGCTGAACCGTTCAGATTGACACTGGCATCACCATTTGCGCCTGTAACAGGAAGGGCTTTCGTAAGATCAAATTTTCCGGTTGCATAAACAAAGCCCAACCCTATTCCGATCATATCATTTATTTTAAATGAAACGGTTGGTTGAAAAAAAATGGCCCTCAACGACAAATCCTGGATCAGGTAACGGCCATCCCAGTCTTTACCCCATGACAGGCTGTTTCCATAAGGCGTATTTATAGCCAGGCCTGCGCTGAATTTGTCCGAAATCTTAGCCGCACCATAAAAGTAAAAAGGTGTTCCCAGCGGATTATCTGACATAGCTGTGTAGTTAGATGGCTCATTTTTGCGATAAGCAGTAAATGAACGTATCGGACTGATTCCTACAGCAAAACTGTACGAAGGCTTCATAAATGAAAGCCCGCCCGGATTGTAAAACATTGAGCTGGCATCTAAGCTGAGTGAAGTACCTATCAGACCCATACCGATCTGTTTCTGGCCATGTAACCCAACCTGATAGCCTCCGGCATAAACCCCACCGCAAAGTGAAGTGAATACAACCAAAAGCGTAATTAATTTTCGCATAGTGTGTTCTGTTTGGTTAAAAAGGAATTTGAATGCAAATAATGGCAAATGTACATAATTACATTTGTTTTAAACAGGATTAATTAAACTTAGCCCATTAAACACCTGATTACCATTAATGTTTAAGAGCTATAGCTTCCAATCTACAGGGGATTTCCCGGTTTTTTCAAGCCAATTATTTGCCTTTGAAAAATGTTTGCAACCAAAAAAGCCCCTGTAAACGCTTAGGGGTGATGGATGGGGCGCCTCCAGCACCAGGTGTTTTCCGATATTTATCAAAACCTTTTTATTTTGGGCAAATTTACCCCAGAGAATAAATACCAAACCGTTATGAAGTTCAGACAGAGACCTGATTGCAGAATCGGTAAACAGCTCCCATCCCTTTCCCTGGTGCGATCCGGCCTGATTAGCCCTTACAGTAAGCGTTGCATTCATTAACAGCACTCCCTGACCGGCCCAATTCGACAAATCTCCGCTTTTCGGGAAAGGAATACCCAGATCACTCTCCATTTCTTTCAGAATGTTCTGCAAAGAAGGAGGAAAGGCAACACCGGGAGGGACTGAGAAACAAAGCCCGTGAGCCTGCCCGGGCCCGTGATAGGGATCCTGACCCAGAATGACGACTTTTACCTTACTGAAAGGTGTCCGGTTAAAGGCTTCAAAAATATTTTTCCCGGGAGGATAAATAATAAACCTCTTTTTCTCCTCCAACAGAAATTGCTTAAGTATTTCAAAATAAGGCTTTTGAAATTCACCTGATAAAACTCTTTTCCATTCCAGATCAATTTGCGGATTTATTTGTTGTTTCATGTATTACTTTTTAAGTTTTAAAGAATAAACAATAACAAACCTTTGTTAGAGTTTATAAATCAAAGGGTTCTTGTATAAAGAAATATTTCCTTAATTAACGTAAAGTTATGAAAAAGTTTGTTTTAGTTATGCTGGTTGTAATGTCGCTTGGAATTGTGCTGTCGTCGTGCCAGTCGAGCCAGAAATGTGCTGCCTACGGTGAAGCAAGCAGGTATAAGATAGAGCGTAACCGCTAATACCTGACAAGCAGGATTATTCAGCCTATGATTAAGTTCATGGGCTTTTTTTGATGATAGCGGCATATTGTTTGATACCTTTGCATTCAGGATATTATTTAAACCTATGAAATATTTACTGCGATTCATCATCTTGTTTCAGTTACTGATATCGGCACTTGATTCAAAGGCTCAGATTGAAGAGGAATTTGACAGTATTGCCGATAACATCCTTTTTACCAGGGAAATGAATGGTAGTATTATTATTCATTCACAGGGATGGGGCCTTGAATACAGGATTGGCAGAAGCCAGACTGTTAACAAGACACTGATGTTTGAATTCAACCTTCTTGAAATGAAAGACCCCAAGGAAATAAAATCTTTAAATCCATTTTTTACGAACACCCGTAGTTACATATACGGCAAATTGAATACCCTGTATATTACAAGATTGGGAATGGGGCAACAGCAAATGCTCAACCGAAAACCATATTTCGGAGGGGTCGAACTCAGATTATTTTATTTCGGGGGCTTATCAGTGGCTTTTGCGAAACCCGTTTATCTGGAAATTATCAAACTTGACCCTGGTTCATACAGGTATATTACTGTAACAGAGCGCTATAACCCTGACGAACATTTTCCTGACAACATATATGGCAGGGCTTCTTTCACCAAAGGATTTGATAAACTTAAGCCTTACCCCGGCGGTTACCTTAAAGCCGGTTTGGGTATTGATTTTGGCACTATCAACCAGAAACCCAAAACGGTGGAAGTTGGCGCTGTTCTCGATTTTTATGCCAAACCTGTTCCTATCATGGCATTCAGAGATGCCAACCAGTTCTTCTTAACCCTCTATGTTAGCATTGGGATAGGAAAACGATATAATTGATTCCTCAAAATAAAAGAATTTCGCACTATTGGGCTTAGAATTTTGAATTATTCGGGTTAAGAAATCCCACTTCTTCCAAAAGATAAATGCAGTTTGCATGCAAGTGGCTTTTGTAAATGGGATGTTCGAAAATTATCTCAACCAAGGTTCCGACTTATCTTATAAATCCGGTCTATGTTGCCTTTATCAAACCTGTTAGAATACCTGCAAAATATAAAATTCAAATTCAGGAATCAGGCCAATCCTTAAAAAAAAAACTCCCGGTTCAGAAACCAGGAGTTTTTCATTTGACTAAAATTCGTCTATTTTTGGATAATCAGTTTGCTTGTAAATGTATTACCTTGATAATCAACCCGCAGCATATAAATTCCATTGGGTTGGCTTCCTAATTGGAAATCCTTTATAGTACCATTTATTGTCTGAACTTCACGTTCAATTCTGGCTTTTCCCAGGAGATCGAACAAGGATACGACAACTTTTCCGCTCAAACCCGATTTCATCTGAATACTGATCACATCGGCAGCGGGCGAAGGATAAATCCTGAGTCCGTTCCTGAAGGCAGGCTGATCAACTCCAAGTGCAACACTCCTGAAGCTCCATGTATCGCTCCAGTTGGTCGTATCGCGGCTGCTGACTGCCCTCACCCTCCAATAATATGTTTTTGCGCTATCGAGCACGTGGATTGGCACTTTAAACTGCTCCAGACCTGCAGTGGTCGTTGCAATAATGCTGTATGTAGAAGCCCCTGCCAGTGCAGGATCAGACCCCAACTCAAGTCTGTAGGATAAAACACCGCCAATTTTATTCCATTTTAAGAAAGAAAGCAAATCAACATTGGTTTCATTGTTTGAAGGTGCATTCAGAGAAACTTTATCCACAGTGGAATATGACCTGGTTTCAGATGTAAGTGTATCACGTGAATGAATTGCTGCTATTTTCCAGAAATACTGCGTGCCAAAAAGGAGTGTATCAGGTTCAGCTTTGGTAAGTCCACTTGCAACCGTATAAATTTCATAAGCGGTAAACTGGTTATTGGTAGCAATATAGATATTATATTTCAGGAGCCCATCTATTCTTTTCCATTCAAATCCAATGTTTGGATTCTGATTTACCACATTGTTTTCAGGCTTAAGACTCTCAAAAATTCCAATTACTGTCAGACTTCTCGAGGCTGACCATTCTGAAGTGTCAAACTGATGTCTGGCCCTGACCCTCCAATAGTGCTTTTTGCCAAATAGCAGGGATGAGGTATTGATTTCTGCCACATTTCCTGACACAGCGACAATATAGGAAAACGCGCTATTAAAAGTATCCAGTGTGTCAATCTGATAATCGAAATTGGTTACTCCAGTGATAGGTGCCCATTTGATTTTAACATTGGGCGCAACTTTTTTTACATCATCAACAGGACTGCTGAGAATTGGCTTTAGAATTACCGTAAAAGCGAAGGCTTCTGACCACTCCGAAGCACCCTGATTGTCAATTGCCCTGACTCTCCAGAAGTATTGTTGTCCAAACATAAGGTACTCCATCCGGTAAGCTGTCAGTTCAGTTGCAAACGTTAATGGAGAGGCAAATGTGTTATCGTTTGAAAGCTGAACCTCATAAGTTAGCCCGAGTTGTCCTGCAACAGCATTCCAATCGAGTAAAACATTTGGTGCAGCACCGGTAGCGTTATTACCAGGCGCAACCAGTCCCGGTGTATAAATATCGGGTGAAGCCACAGTAAAGAGAAACACCAGTGAAGCAAGAACCGAGAGGTATATTTTTTTCATATTTCTGAGTTATTAATTTCTGTTAAACCAGGGCCGGGATTAGTCCCGGCGCACTGCCTGAATTATTTTACAACAACGAACTTAGCTGTTTTGGTTTCGTTTCCTACGATGAGTTGTAGAAAGTAAGTACCCTGACTAAGTGCATCAGAAGATAAGGAAAGCCGATGTTCACCTTTACCCAGGCGGCCAAAGCTGGCAGTTTTTACTACCTCTCCCCTCATATTGAAGATACTGGCAGTTACATTCATGTTAGCCGAAAGATCAAGGATGAAGTTGATTTCTGAAGTAACCGGGTTAGGATAAACACTGATTGTTTTCTTCAGGCTGGTAACCAGTTGTTCAGGGCTGTCAATTCCAACATAAAGCCGGTTTTCGTAAATTCCCTTACCATGTGTTGCAATATAAATTGCTCCCAGATTACTTACGCCTGGAATATCTTCAATCCATGGGCGGGATAATGTTTGCTGACGAATCATCATGACGGGAACAGCACCCATACCATTATTTTCAATAGTCCAATTGGTATTGGTACCCAATGCCTCTGTTGTGAAGACTCCAAGGTCAGTTCCAATAATCACCCTGTTGGAATTGGTCATTTCTATAAGGCTGGCATATACAGGCATTGCGGGGAGATTACCCTGAACAGAAGTAAAATCAGGTGATTGTGCCAATGCGTTGGCAGAATGGAAAATATATTCATTATTTCCATAATTTCCAAGGGTTACAAGCACATGACTGTCGTTATCAGGATCTACGGATACCGAAGTAATATAGCGGCCACCAAAATCTTTGATTAGTGAATTGGAAATTATACAACCCGAACTTGATACGTCGGCCCTGATTGAATCATAAGCCAGTGCTATGTTAGCAATCCGAATGAGTTTTCCATCGTTTGTACCTACAAAAAGGTAGTTGGCATCAGAGGAATAGGCCATACATGAAGGTATTCCGGTGATGGTAGCTATTTTGAAGAACTTTGGTTCTTTACTGAAATCGAGAACTTCTTTGGTCATGTATACGGCATTACTGACACCAAGGAAGAAGCGTGAAGAAATTAGATCTTTAATCCTGACTGAATCACCTTTGGGGAGGTTGTTTGTAAGGGTATATTTAAAAGGGAATTTTTTCGAACTGTTATAAGCTGTTTTGCTTTTAACAATGATTACCTCACCAGCATTATAATCTCTGTCTTTTGCAACGAAATTAACGCTATCGCGGGAATTCACATTATTGAAACTTTCCCATAATTTGAATGGTGTTAAAAACACATTGGCATTTGTATTTGCAATAGCGGCGGGTACAAATCCGTTTGCTTCAGAAACCCCAAGGTCGGCTGAACGAGTCATAAAACCACCATTACTTGAATAGAACATTGAGAGAGGATTGATCATTGACATCTCGACAGTACCACCAATAAAATTAAAGAGTATTTTATTCCCGGATTCTGGCGTGTTTCCCTGTTTGTCGAGGAATATCACGCCTTCACCCTGTGATCCTCCTATGGTCCTTCCCTTGTCGTCAAATGCAACAGTGTAAAACATGGAAGTAAGGTAGTTACGGTTCAGGTCCTTGAAAGTCATCAATCCATCTTCCGATGCAGCAAGTCCACGATCTGATGCAAAATAGAATTTACTGGCATTAACGGGATCGGGAACTATTGAATGAAAATAGACACCTGCCTCCCCAACAGTTTTTTGTTGCCATTGAAAAAATCCGGTTTCCTGAATTTTTTTTCCTTCCCATACATCAACTCCACCAAGATAAACAAGGTCGGGGTTGGCATAATCAACCACAATGCATGCTGAATAGTTTCCACGATGTACGGTATTTGCCGCGTTTCCAAACACGTTAAACAACATACTTGCACCGGGGCCAACTAAACGCCATGTAATACCTTTGTCTTTCGACACGTAAACACCCTGAAGCTGACCCAGCAAATAAGCACCTACTGTGCCATCAGCAACAAGTACCGCATAAATGGTTGAAGCATCCGAAGGGGCAAAAGCCACCTCAATTCTCGAAAGTCCTTCTACCGGAAGGCTGTCTTGCCCTACACCGGTAGAGCGAAGTACAAAACCATTAACATCACCCGTTGATGAGATATATAATTTATTACCGACAGATGCAGCTATGGTTCCATCAGATGCGATTTTAACTTCAGTACTTGAGGCAGAAAGAGATTCTGAACCGGCCTTTGCCAGTGCCCAGTTTGTCCCGCCATCATTTGAATATTTCAGTCCCCCTTTGGTAGCAGCTAGAACCTTATTGTTATCAGTGGCAGCAATTTTATTCACAAATGCCCAATCAGCTTCAGGGTTGTTGAGAGAACCCGGATCGGTTGAAGACAGCAAAGAGAAAGTGTTTCCATCGCTTGATTTATAGATTCCGTGTCCGATAAAGCCACTGAACAGGTTAAATCTTTCGCTGGCAAAAGATTCACCCGTGCCAACATAAATATCACCATTCGGTGCCTGTGCCATACAACTGACATTCAATAAAATATTGCCTGTCGCTATTGGACTCCAGGTGAGTCCACGGGTTGTTGATTTCCATAAGCCGCCTGAAACGCTTCCTGCAATAATTGTTGAACGGTCAGCTACTTTGTTGTCGAGAATTAATGCCCTTGTTCTTCCTGCATAATTATCGGGACCCATTGATAACCAGTTTAGCCCCAAAGCCCCGGAAGACTTTAATCCGGCAACCTGATTTCTTGCTTTCAAAACATCTGATGGGTCAAGTTGTCCGGTTACCTGGTTGTTCCTGATTTTCGACAGAAAGCTCCATCCGTCAAAAGCTCCATCATCATGAATGCCTGTTCCCGGAAAATTAACCATCTGTCTGAATGTACCTGATGTCGTCAGAACAAACACTCCGCCGCCAAACATCAATACCAGCAAGCCAATGAGTAAATTTCTATTTTTCATATACTTAGTAGTTTATTTATAAAAAATTCTCAGCAAGTAAAAGAGTGGCACAAGTTACGCCTTTTTTATTGTTGTGCAATAGGTAAAGCCTACTTTTCATCAACAAAAATAAGTTAAAAAACCAAATCAAACCTGATAAACCAGCAAAAATAACCTGGGTGTTTAAGGCTGGTTTACGGGGAACAAATGTAGGGTAATTTAACAATTTAGCAATCGTCAGAGAAAATTATTGAAAATTTTATGCTTTATCCGGAAAAATTAGTCTCTTTGCCATGCCGTAAATCAGTAATTCAGGCACTTTGATTTACAGTGATCAGATTAATTCTGCCAGGAAATTTTTAATTAACGCATTGTTTATCATCTGTTTTAATCAATTCTAATATTTTTTGATCATGAAAAGAAAAAACACATTACTCCTAACGCTGGTCTGTATAATGACCTATGCATCAGGAGTGGGTCAGGAAGCAGAAACCCCCAAACAGGAGGGATATAAATTCACAACCATCAAAACAATTCCTGCTTCTCCGGTGAAAGACCAGTATAAATCGGGTACCTGCTGGAGTTTTGCTACCACTTCATTCATTGAATCGGAATTGCTCAGGATGGGATATGATACCCTTGATATTTCCGAAATGTTTTTTGTTAACCACGTTTACCGTGAGAAAGCCGACAAATATGTGAGACTGCACGGAAGCGCCAATTTCGGGCCCGGCGGACAGGCCCACGATGTGATGAATGTTGTAAAAGAATTTGGGTTTGCAACTGAAGCTGAATATCCCGGTCTGCTAAAAGGAGAGCAAAAACACAAACAGGGTGAATTGGATGCAGTGTTGAAAGGATATCTTGACGCATTAATTAAAAATGAAGACGGGAAACTATCCCAGGTATGGCCGGATGCTTTCAATGCTATAGTAAGCGCCTATCTCGGCCCGATTACAGAAAAATCAGCCGGAAATGACCTAAACCGCTTAAAAGAATTGTATCCCCGATTTAATGCAAACGATTACGTGGAGTTAACCTCTTATTCACATCACCCGTTTTACGAAAAGTTTGATCTTGAAATTCCGGACAACTGGTCGCATGACCAATATTACAACCTGCCAATGGATGAATTGGTGGAAGTAATAAATGCTGCAATTAAGAATGGTTATTCCGTTTGCTGGGACGGCGACGTGAGCGACAAAGGATTCTCGCACAGCAACGGTGTTGCGATAGTGCCCGATAAAAATACTTCATCAATGGAAGGAACAGAAAGACTCCGCTGGGAAAAATTGACTGAACGCGAAAAAAGTGCCGAGCTTTATAACTTCAAACAACCAGGCGCCGAGAAAACCATAAGCCAGGAAATGCGCCAGGAAGCCTTTAACGACTTTCAGGCTACAGACGACCACTTGATGCATTTTACCGGAATGGTCCAGGATCAGAACGGAACGGTTTATTACATTACTAAAAATTCATGGGCAGCTAACAGTAATAATTTCGGCGGCTATCTGAATATATCAGAACCGTATGTAAAGCTCAATACCATAGCTATTATGGTTCATAAAGATGCATTGCCGGGCAACCTGAAAAAGAAATTAAAGCTTTAGATTTGAGCATGCTCCGAAATGTCAATAAGAAAGAATAGACACCAAGTCTCCAAGACACCAATCCTGCCTGAATGCATATGCAGGCAGGTTACGTATAATATTGTATATCAACATATTGAAATTGGTGAGATTTGGTGTTTTTGTGGTTTGGTGTCGAATAATTAGTTTTCGGAGTGGACTCAGATTTTCATCTTCTAATACAAAGGCAACCGGACAATTCGAAAATCCGGTTGTTTTCTTTTTAGTGTAATTTATTCCATTTTCAAGATCAAATATAAATTACAAAATACTTATCAAACTGCGAATACTGTAATAGTTTAAATATTAAATTAGCCATTCATAACCAAAGATAAATTAATCATAGCATTTAATAGTGAAATAAAAACAATGAATGAATAAGCAACCCATTGCTACTTTAGAGAGAGAGAGAGAGAGCTTGCCTACCAGAGGCAGGAGAGAACCGATATAGACCCCTGTTTAAATATATTTCAGCACATCCGTACTGGACTTTTCCTCCTCGGGAGTTACAATTTCTTCCGGTCAGGGATGTGCCCCCGTAAATTATTTCCATTAACCTTATTATAGAAGAAGCAGCTACTCAGGAGGTATTAAACTAATCAGATGGGTAATAGGCTGATTTTCAAC
>JBBQBC010000070.1:0-16789 GCA_038317155.1 Bacteroidales bacterium | reverse complement strand
GACTGGATGGAATTAGGCAGTGCCGATGAGCAGAAGCCCGCCAAAGAAGGAACCGTTGAAGCCTGGGGCCGCTCAGAATCTAATCCGGTTGGTGGGTGGTATGGACTGAAAAAGGGTCTCCGGGGCAGGTTCGGTATGTATGTGCCGCCGTTGATGGAAGCACTCGGATTGGCAGAACTGACTCATGAAGCGAAGAGGAATAAGATGAAGGCGATATAAAAACATCTCAAAAATATGGCCTACAACGAAAATCTGGCTGACAGAACCAGGGAAATCATCGCACTCACACGCAGCAATGTAGAGGAAAAGAAGATGTTTGGTGGCCTCTGTTTTATGGTGGATGATAAAATGTGCCTGGGTGTAATGAAAGAGAACCTGATGGTTCGTGTTGATCCGGCTGTTTGTGAAGATGTTATAGAGCTTAATGGCGCCAGACCCATGGATTTCTCCGGCAAGCCAATGAAAGGCTATGTTTTTGTTGATCCTGAGGCATGGAATAATACTAAATTACTTAAATACTGGATATCACTTGCACTGGATTATAATAAAGTAGTAAAGCCATCATTAAAAAAAAGGAAATCCGGCGGCAAGCAACGACCCTGAATACATTAACACGATCTGCATAAGTTTTACAAGTTCTCTATTAAGCAAGCGTCGTTCATTCCTGTCAGCTATGGTTTTCAATAAAATAACAACGTAACTTTGTAGCTCACTTTCCTGACAGGTCAGATATCCATGGTGTTACCCGATGGATTCGCCGGTCAGCAAATAAGTTCCTACAATGAATCCTGTTGTTGAAATCATCCTTTATGTTGCCGACCAGCCCAAAAGCCGGGATTTCTATTCGAAGTTACTTCAAAAAGAACCTGTACTCGATGTTCCCGGTATGACAGAGTTTATGCTGACAGACAAACTAAAACTTGGGTTAATGCCGGAAGCCGGAATCGCCAAAATTCTCAAGGAAACAATGCCAAACCCCGCAACCGGAAATGGCATTCCCCGCTGTGAATTATATTTACTCATGGATAACCATGAAGAAATATTTAATCTGGCACTGGCATCGGGAGCTATTGAGGTCAGTGAAATTCAGATTCGTGACTGGGGGCACAGTGTCGGATATGTTGCCGATCCCGACGGACACATTCTTGCATTTGCAAAAGAAACAGGATTTCAAATGATAAAATAGGTCAAATAAGCTAAGATAATGACCAGATAGCTGCTTCGGAAAACCACTGAAAATTTCAAAGAAATCAAATAGCATTTTATGAACCTATCAGAAGTTTGAAATATTTTATATCCGGCAATACCTTATATCGAAAGTATTTGTATATTTCGGCCATTTCCGGAGTTCCGGCGGGATCGAATACTGTTTGTTAAACAGCTGTAATTATAAGAATTAATATTTAATCAACCGTTAGAATAGCCTGAATCAGAATGATACATGGGAATCAATTGACAGCATTTCCTCTTATGAGAAAACACATCGCATGCCTTTTATCGATTATTCTTCTCTTCAATATCGGAGGATATTATTTAATTTTTAGAATTAAGCAAATTATTATTCAAAAAGAAATTAAACAGGAAATAATTAAAGGAATCAAAGAAAAGGACCTTCTGGTCATTGTTTCATTGAGCGGGAAAGAGGATAAATTTGTCTGGATAAAACCTGGTAAAGAATTGAAGTATAGGGGTGAAATGTATGACGTTGTGAAATCTAAAACAGAAAGATACAATAAGTACTATTTCTGCATCCGGGATAGCAAAGAAAGACAACTGGTCGCGCATTTCAATAAAACACAAAACACAAAAAAAGAAACCGAAAAACGCTTAAAAAGGACCATACCCTTTAATTTATTCTTTCAGCAATTTCTGCGAATCAACAAGATTTATAATACGGATTTCCGTTACCCTTTCTGTAATTATCAATTCCTGTCTAACATTATCAGTATCGTTACTCCTCCGCCCAGGCAGAATTAGTCAAACACGACAATAATTTTTGATGCATAGTAAAACAGCCAGACGGTTGCGGTAAAATAATTCCGCAATGTTCTGCTATTTTTCCAGCATCTGTTTTTTGCTAAACGAACTAAAAAGATCACAATGAAAAAAATTATATTTATCACAGCTTTTTTAACAAGCCTATGCGGTATGCTTTCCGGACAAAATGAAAATCAGGATACAACCCGTGCCATCAGGCTAAATGAGGTGGTTATTACATCTAATCGGTTGCCAATCCTTCTGAAGAACAATCCTGGCTCCGTGTCGCTGGTAACACCGCAAATGATTTCACTAATGCCAAAAGGAATAGGAGCCGAAGAAGCCCTGCGGCTGGTTCCGGGTGTACGCATCGACAATCAGCACGATGGTGAACGTGTCCATCTCTCCATACGTGGACAGGGAATTCTCACCGAGCGCGGACTGCGCGGGATTGGTGTACTTATCGACGGTATTCCGGTAAACGACCCCTCCGGCTTTGCACCGGATCTTTACGATGTTGACTGGAGCACCGTTCGGAAAATTGAAGTGCTGCGTGGCCCGGCTGCCGGTCTTTACGGAACAGGCGGTGCCGGCGGTCTTCTCAACATTTCCACCAACAACGGCGGACCTAAACCCATTGGTGGTGAAGTCAGCCAAACCCTGGGTTCCAATGGATTCAGCCGTTCGTTCATTCAGTTCGATGGTTCACAGAAAACCATGGATTACCGGGTTGGCTATGGCCGTACCGATGGCGATGGCTACCGGGACCACCAGGCATTCTGGAGCAATAAGCTTTATGAAAAGATAAACTTCCATCCTTCTAACAAGCTGATCCTGAACCAGATTGTATCCCACACCGACTACTTCCAGCAGAATCCGGAAGGATTGAACCTGATGCAATTCGATAATCTGCGTCAGGCTAATCCGGATGCATGTCCGTTTAACGAATACCAGAAAACAAACCGAACGACCGTCGGCTTCACCGGAACTTATAAAATCAGTGAGATGCAGGATATCAGCGCATCCTCCTATCTCCGCAACTGGTATTACAAGGAAACCAGCAACCGTGCCGCCGAATACCGCACCATCTCCAATCCGGGAGCCAACCTGCAGTACAACCTGCATCTGGATTCCGAAAAGGTAAAAAATACCTTGAGTGCCGGTGCCGACATGAAATGGCAGAACATCAACATGTACAAACTGCAGAGCGCCGGAAATCCCGACAGGGTGGAAAGTACCGACGAAACCAACATTGAAACCGACAGCCTGCTGGCCAACCAGATTATCTACCAGCGCAGCACCGGCCTCTATGCGCTTTATAAAATGGAGTTTAACAAATTCAACCTGATGGCCAATGTCCGTTACGACGACCTCCGCAATGAACTGACCGACAAGATGGTGGGTGCCGATACAGCAATTACGACCAAGAGTTTCTCCCAGACATCGTTCCGGATCGGGGCCAGTTATTCCTTCTCGGATGCCATAACCGGATTTGCCAATTTCAGTCAGGGCTTTATGCCGCCTTCAACCGAGGAACTCGCAAGTAATCCGGTCGGCTATTCGGGCTTCAACACGCACCTGGTGCCGGCTACATCCAACAGCATCGAAATCGGGGCCCGTGGCTTCCTGAATGACAAACTTTACTATGAGATCACCGGATTTACGATGAATACCGAAAACGATTTCTTCCGTTTCAAACAATCAGGACGCGGAAATCAGGAGGTGTTTTATGGCAATGCCGGTAACAGCAAACGCAACGGAATTGAACTTTTTCTTTCGTACAAGGTACTCAGTAACCTTAGCGTTCAGTTAGCCTATACCTATGCCGATTACACCTACACTTCGGCCACCATCGATCCGGTTTACACCGATACGGCTTATGTTTTAACCACTCCACCGGCTGAAGGCCAGTGGTTGCCTAACTCGCCGAAAAATCAGTTGTATGCCGAAGTGGTTTATACTCCGGTGAAAAACATAAAGATCAGTTTAGCAACCGAATATCAATCAAAATGGGCCATCTATACCGATGCCAAAGCCTACAATAATGAGTTGGATCCTGAAATTTACCAGAACTGGCAGGATGGATTCAACCTCTACCATGCACGCGTTTCCTGGTTGTGGAAATTTGAAGGATTCAATGGCGAACTCAGCCTGTTTGCCCGTAACTTTACCGGGCAAAAATACATCGCGTTTACTGAACCCGACCCTGATGGAAATTCTTATCAGCCGGGACCACGCACCGAACTATTCGGTTCTTTGAAAATAAATTTTTAACAATCAGCAATTCAGGGGTGTTGATCTACCGACACCCCTGAATTTCAAAACAAAACCTATGAACTCAGCACAAATTCACCTTGCCCTGTCGCATTTTCCATTATTCGGAATACTTATTGGCCTGCTTATTCTGGCCTATGGCTATATCTTCAAAAAAGAGCAGCTCAGCCTTACTGCACTGATTATTTTTGTGGTAACGGCGGTGATCGCCATTCCGGTATTTCTTACCGGCGAGGATGCCGGCGAAATCATTAAAAACCTGCCCGGAGTCTCCGACAGTCTCAAAGAAGCCCATGAAGAATTAGCCGAAAAAGTGATCTGGCTGATTGGTTTATTGGGGGTGCTTTCCGCTGCGGCCCTTTATGCATGGCTCAAAATCCGGCATAAATTCAACCTGGCTTGTCTTATCGTTCTGGCAGTGGCCCTGATTTCGTTTGGCTTTCTGGTTAAGGTTGGTAATTCAGGCGGGCAGATCAGGCATACTGAAATAAGGTCTTCAGAAAATCCCCAGAATCAATAATGCATGCACCCGGTTGAATCTTTTATTTACAAGTATGAGGGACAGCAAAGAGAGATCATGCTCTACTTTTACAATGTACTTTCAGGTCAACCGGGTGTTATCGCAAAGATAGCTTTTGGCATCCCCTTCTTTAACCGGAAAACATGGATCTGCTACCTGAATCCCCAAAAGGACGGTGGCATAGAACTAGCCTTTACCCGCGGAAATGAACTTTCAAATCATTCAGGCTTGTTGAAAGCCGGAAATCGCAAATTGGTGAGGGGGGTTGTGTTCAACTCCCTGAAAGACATTCCGTTTGATGAAATAAACGAAATTATCCAGGAGGCTCTTCTGTTGGATGAGAAAGTTCCTTATCACATAAAAGATATCTTCTTCAAAAATCCGGATACAGAGAGACTTTGAATCCATTGCAGATATTCTTGTATCACAAAGAACTATATGCCGCTTTGTCTGTTTTTACTTTATCCTGTATTTATATACAACACAACCAATATCCATGTTGAAAATTTCACTTTTTGCGGTGCTTGCATTCTGCGCTACTCTTGCTGGTGCTCAATCCTGGAAAACATATCCTTATCATGAAGATGGCACGTTGATCTACTTTCCACAGGATGAAGGCCGCCACCCTGCAGAACCTACCGAATGGTGGTACACCAATGCTTTCCTTACAGGATTGACTTCCGGAAAGGAATATTCTGTCATGCTTTCCTACTTTTATTATCCCGCTTTTGGTTTCGATGGCTTCCGCATTCTTAATCTGGCGGATGAAAGCGCCGGGGAGTTCTTCACTGAAGCCCTCCCCTGTGTTTATCCGGTGATGTCGCAGGATCACCTGAACATTCATGCACAGGTATATCAGGGTGGTAATGAGCAATGGACGACAAAACAAGATGGGTCAGATAATCTGATACCCTTTGAATATCAGTTGAATGCACAATCGGCCTATGGCAGCATCAACCTTAACTACGAATCGCTCAAAAGGCCTTTAATGATCAATGATTCGGGTTTTGTTTACCAGGGAGCAGAAGGCTATTCCTATTATTATTCATTGACTTCCCTCGCTGTGGATGGTAACATTACTCTTAACGGGATTACTGAACCGGTCACCGGAAATGCATGGATCGACCGGCAATACGGCACATTCAATCCCAGTATCGGCGAACAGTACGAATGGTTTTCCCTGCAGCTTAGTAATGGCATGGACCTCAATATCTGGGAACTTTATACGCCACAAAACAGCATTCCTGACACTTCTACCTATCGGCATTTCAGTATGTATGTCAACGATTCCGTCTCGCATTCCAGTTCAGATTTCTCACTCGAACGATTACACTACATTTTCATGCCCGACCAGGTGAAATGTTATTCCAGACAATGGCATTTTATACACGACTCCATCGACCTGACCTTTACTACCCTGCACGACAACCAGGAGGTGATGCTACCCTTCAGGTTTTACGAAGGGAGTCTGGAGGTAACTGGTTCGGTTGGCTCACAAACAGTCACCGGGGTTGGTTTCGCTGAACTTGTGCACAGTTTCCAGCATCCTGAAATAGAATTAAATGAATCCGATAAAGGCCTCACACAGAAAGGATTTTACACAATCAACTGGCAATTGGTGAATCCCGATGATGGCAGGCCGGTGCATTATGATGTTGAAATCAGCCTGAACGATAGCCTGAGCTACGAAACTGTAGCCCCATATATTACGGAAACATCCTATCTCTGGGATAATTCAGCCATACAGCCCGGCACGCCCTTTTGGATTAGGATTTATGGTTATTCCATTGATACAACGCTGCATGGAATGGATTCAACCATCACGCCTTTGATTACCCGGATCAACAGAATTTCTCCGCAGGCTTTTGGAATAAACATTAAGATTTATCCCAATCCTGTTAAAGATCATATTGGAATTTCATCAAACACAGACCTCCATAACGCCAAAATTATCCTCTATAAAAATCAGGGCCAGATTGCCCTGAAGGAAGATAAACTATCGGGTAGATCAATCATCCTGAATAGAGGAAACCTGGCAAGTGGAGTTTATTCCTATACCATATCTCAGGATAAGCAAGTGATTGCAGCTGGAAAACTAATTTTACAGTAAGTTTTTATTGTTCAATTAACCCATAATAGCCACATTACTTTTTCTATTAAGGGTTTGCTTAAAAATATCTACATTCTTGGAAATAAAAGAATTACAGGGTAAAAAGGAATTCTGAATACATGGAAATATGGCAATAACACCAACAAACCTTGCATTAGGATTGAGAATTTCACCCATTTTGGGTATGGAATAGCCACAGAGTGGCTAAACATTGGTAGTAAATCGCAGACTAAGAGAATTTTAAGGTGCAGCGCACCGTAACGTAAAATGTGCAATGTTTTTATTGAGATTTTCAGCAAACCCTATTTAGCAATACCTTGGCGGGATGTTGGCAAAAGGTTTAAATTTTTAAAAGGACAGAAATAGTTTTCAATTGCCTATTGCCTATTGCCAACTGTCTATTGCCAACTGCCAACTGCTCTCGTCCAAAAAAATGAGATCAATTGCCAACTGCCAACTGCCAACTACTAATTCTCTATCATCCTTACTGATTAGTTTCCCTATCCATAGCCTGAGCAATGCGCACCAGGCCTCACAGCCCGTTAGCCCTATAACCTGAACGCCAATGTATTCAATCACCTTTGTTTTTTATGTATCTTAGCAGGTTACATTGCAGCAAACATCAGATTAAACAGTTGTATGTCCAGGTTAGCGGGTTTAATGGTATTTTCGTTACTGCTTACGGTATTCTCATGCCGGCAGGCCGCCCCTCCCATGCCTGCCCCTATTCAGCCTGTTGCTGTCGAAAATGAAATCAAAAACACTTTTACCAATCCGGTGGTCGCTTTCATTTACCCTGATAATAGCCTCATTGACAGTCTGAAAAAAGAGATGGGCAACGACCGGTTTTATGCTCTTTCTGATAAACAGGGTGCAGAATTCTCAAAAGCCCGCCTGCTGGCTGAAAAACATAGTCTCGCAACCTGGTCAGGCATGGTCGGTAAATACAGGTTTGTAACAAATGATGGGGCAATTATAGATATTGATCTGAGCCACATAAAAGACCCCTGGAAGGTCATCGTTTTCAACGGGAAAGACACCCCTGAGATTGCCAGCCCTGAAAAAGCGGAGAACAAGCTGGCTCAGGCATTCAACCTGCGACCACAATCAAACAGAGCTAAAAGAACTTATGCTGCAAAAACTTCTTTACGAGATGTAACTTCCGGATTGCATCCACCTGAGCGGGCTGAGGCAGTTGATTCATTGCCAGGCTTAAAGCAGACGACAATCCGACTGATAATCTTCCCCGAACAAGTAAAACCTCCATTGCGGGACGAATCGGCAGGAATCCGCGTTGTCAACAGCTACATCAGTCCGGGCCACCGCTTCTGGCTAGAGTTTGACAATGATATGTTCTCGAATACCGACAGATACTACACAAATGGCGTAGTACTCGGATACACCTCTCCGGGACTCACTTCCTGGAGGCTCAACCGGCTTATGATTAACCGCAACCGGAATAGCGTGGTTCATTCGTCCCTCAGCCTGCATCATGGCATGTTTACACCACTTACAACCAAAGAACCACCTCCGCTGCACAATGACCGTCCTTACGCATCAACCCTCTACCTGCGCTACAGCCAGGTATCAGAAGATGCGCTCTCGGGACTTCGACTGACCTCTGCAATCGAAGCCGGGGTTATTGGGGATGCCGCGCTTGGGCAGTTGCTCCAGCGATCGGTTCATGCCACTATTCCCTCCAACGATGAGCCTTTGGGATGGGAAACCCAGATAAAAAATGATCTGGTGCTGAACTATCACATCGGCGTTCAGAAACAACTGATAAAAGGCCGCAACAGCGAAGTTTACGCCGAAGGCAGTGCGACTGCCGGCACTCTGCACACAAAGGCTACTATGGGTGTGAGTGCAGTAATTGGAACATTCCGGGCCGGGCTTACACCGCTGCCGGAGGAATACAATCAGTTGTCGGAACATGCAGGCCTGTTGCAATATGGAGTCCGTGGAGGGCTGGAGTTAAGAATGGTTGGCTATGATGCGACCCTTGAGGGTGGTTTATTTAACAGGAATAATATTTTTGCCTTGAAACCGGATGAAATTGAGCGCCTGGTAGCAGCCATACAACTTGGACTATTCATGAATTATCGTAAGTTTGGTATCAGTATTTCCCAATTTTACCTAAGCCCGGAATTCAAAGAAGGCAGACAACATTTATGGGGTCAGATTGGTTTACAGTATGGGTTGTGATGGAAAGTGAAATTTCTAATTTCTAATTTCTAATTTCTAATGTCTAATGATCAATGACCAATTTATAATTTCTAATGTCTAATGTCTATCTGTAAACCTTTGAAATATTGAACTTTTGAACCACTCTTAACCTTTTATTGCTTTTTTTCTTTGCCAACTGCCAATTGCCAATTATAACCATTGAACTCTTGAACCCTTGAACTTTTGAACTCTTGAACTTTTGAACCACTCTTAACCTTTTATTGCTTTTTTTCTTTGCCAACTGCCAACTGCCAATTGCCAACTATAACCATTGAACTCTTGAACTCTTGAACCCTTGAACTTTTGGACTTTTGAACTCTTGAACCCTTGAACTTTTGAACTCTTGAACCCTTGAACTTTTGAACCCTTGAACTTTTGAACCCTTGAACCCTTGAACTTTTGAACACTTGAACTCTTTAACCTGACACCGAACCCGACACGTATTTTCAACACATAGACACAATAGAACTTGTCATAGGCACATAGAAATTTGATCTTAATTACTGTTCCCGTGAACTTTTGAATTCTTGAACTTTTGAACTCTTGAACTCTTGAACTCTTGAACCCTTGAACTTTTGAACCCTTGAACCCTTGAACTTTTGAACCCTTGAACCCTTGAACCCTTGAACTTTTGAACTCTTGAACTCTTGAACCTGACACCGAACCCGACACGTATTTTCAACACATAGACACAATAGAACTTGTCATAGGCACATAGAAATTTGATCTTAATTGCTGTACTCTTGAACCCTTGAACATTTGAACTTTTGAACTCTTGAACCTTTGAACTTTTGAACTTTTAAACCTTTTTACTTTGAACTTTAAACTTTGAGCTTTCCTTTATGATCCTTGATTACCTAAGATTTATCCTTTTAACAGCCACTCTTCTGGCTGCATCAATCACCGAAGAATCGGAGCCGGTTCTCATGCAGAATGCACCGGATTCAACTTCGGTTACCCTGCTGTTTGCCGGTGATATTATGCAGCATGGCCCGCAGATTGAAGCGGCCTGGAGTGAAGCTGATTCCACCTGGGATTATCACCCCTGCTTTAACTATGTAAAGCCCATCATTTCAGCCTATGACATCGCCATTGCCAACCTCGAAGTAACCCTTGCCGGGAAACCCTTCACCGGGTACCCGCAGTTCAGCGCACCCGACGAACTGGCTGCGGCAGTGCGCGATGCCGGTTTTGATGTGCTGGCTACTGCCAACAACCATTGCTGCGACCGGGGGAAAGCCGGATTAATACGGACTCTCACCGTGCTCGACAGCCTTGGAATAAAGCACACCGGCACTTTCCGCGACAGCGCTGATATGAGGAGCCATCACCCGCTCATTTTAACTAAAAACGATATCACCATTGCCCTGCTGAATTACACTTACGGCACAAACGGCCTGCCGGTGCATGAACCCACCATCGTCAATCTGATTGACAGCAGCCGGGTTGTGAATGATTTAAAATCTGCCAGAAATCCGGGTGTGGATTTTGTGCTGGTTTTCTTCCACTGGGGCAATGAATACCAATCCTTTCAATCAAAAGAACAGGAAACGTTGGCCCGGATTTGTCGTGAAAATGGCGCCGATGCGGTCATTGGCTCTCATCCGCATGTGATACAGCCCATGGAATATTTCGCCCCGGATGACACAAACCCGACCGGGCACCTGCTGGTTTACTCACTGGGAAATTATGTCTCCAACCAACGCGACCGTTATAAAGACGGCGGCGCAATGGTCAGTTTTACGCTCTCCAAAACCTGGAACAAGAAGACTGTGCTCAGTCCGGAATACCATTTAACCTGGGTTCACACACCTTACGAGGCTGGGAAAAAGCGGTACTATATCCTTCCGGTAAATCAGTTTGAATATGATACTACCCTGGATGCATCTTCGCAGGCAGCAATCAGGCAGTTTGCTAAAGATTCAAGGGAATTGTTTGGGAAGGAGAATGTGAATGTTAATGAACACTCATCATGGAATACCGGAATGATGGAGTAATGGAATATTGGAAGGATGGAAGGATGCAAGGATGGAAATTAGAAATACTTGGAAGTAGGCGTTGGGAAAAGCGGGGCAAACTGCCAATGGCGGGAGAATAATGGAAGAGTGAGTATTTTGGTAGCCCTTAGAGAGGACGCTAAGGGTAGTTTTTAAAGAGAGGTGGAGCGTAATTTCTTGGGAATCCGAAAAAAAGTGATGATTGGAATGTTGGAAGGATGGAATATTGGAATGATGGAATTGGAATAATGGAATAATGGAATGATGGGATGAATGAAAAGGTAAGAGGTCAGAAGTCGGAGGTCAGAGAGCAGAGGTCGCCCTTCGACTTCGATTCCGAAATCCGAAATCCTAAATCGGTAATGAATTAGATTAAATGGAAGAGTGGAAGCGGGAATGATGGTTCCTGATGAAATTAAAGAATCGATGTTCGCCTCTCGAATTAGAACGGAGCCCCCCTGAAGAAGCGGGGCAAACTGCAAGTGGCGGGAGAATAATGGAAGAGTGAGCGTTTTGGTAGCCCTTAGCGAGGACGCTAAGGGTAGTTTTTAAAGAGAGGCGGAGTGTAATTTCTTGGGAATCCGAAAAAAAGTGATGATTGGAAGGATGGAAGAATGCAAGGATGCAAGGATGGTAATTAGAAATACTTGGAAGTAGGCGTTGGAAAAAGCGAACAAACTGCCAAAGGCGGGAGAATAATGGAAGATTGAGCGTTTTGGTAGCCCTTAGCGAGGACGCTAAGGGTAGTTTTTAAAGAGAGGCGGAGTGTAATTTCCAGGGAATCCGAAAAAAAGTGATGATTGGAATGATGGAATGACGGTATCGGGACTGAAATCTGAAAACCGAAATCTGCTAATCCGCTATCCGCTAATCCGCTAATCCGCTAATCCGCCAATCCACTAATCAGCTAATCCGCTATCAGCAATCCGAAATCCGAAATCCGAAATCCGAAATCCGAAACCCGCCTGACCAACTAATGATTGCCTATCAGGGAAAAGCGGGGCAAACTGCCAATGGCGGGAGAATAATGGAAGAGTGAGTATTTTGGTAGCCCTTAGCGAGGACGCTAAGGGTAGTTTTTAAAGAGAGGCGAAACGTAGTTTCCCGGAAATCCGAAAAAAAGTGACGATTGGAAGGATGGAATGACGGTATCGGGACTGAAATCCGAAACCCGAAATCTGCTAATCAGCTAATCCGCTAATCAGCTAATCCGCTAATCAGCTAATCCGCTATCAGCAATTCGAATTCCGAATTCCGAAATCCGAATTCCGAAATCCACTAATCCGCTAATCCACTAATCTGCTAATCCGCTAATCCGCTAATCCGCTAATCCGCTATCAGCAATCCGAATTCCGAAATCCGCTAATCTGCTAATCCACTAATCCGCTATCCGAAATCACTTCCCTTCCGCTTTATCCCTGGCTTCCTGAACTATTTTATCTGTTTCCTGCCGGGCTTTGGACATAATGTTATCAGCCTGTTTCTGTGCTTCGTTCACAATATTGCCAGCCTGTTTACTTCCTTCCTTACGAGTTGCTTCAGCTGCCTTTTTAGCTGCTAATTCGGCTATCATCCCATTCTTTTTGCCCTCTGCAATCAGTTGATCAGCCTGTTTGTCTGATTCTGCCTTGACTTTAACGGCTGATTCATTAGCCACTTTCATGATGTCATCCGACTGCTTTTGCGCTTCGGCCAGTATCTTCTGCGCGCGTGCATTGGCCTCTTCAATATATTTGCCAGCCTCTTCGCGCACCTGCGTAATTACTTCTTCCTTCTTCTGCTGAATGGTTTCATTGATTTGCTTCTTCATATCTTCCATAAGGTTCGACGACAGGTTCTTCAGACTGACAGAAACTTTTGGATCCCTGACAGTCCCACTGATCATTACGGCCACCGGAATTACATCGCCTGCACTGAAATTGGCCCCTTTTTTATTAACCTCGGATATCAGATTGTTCAGCACATTGTTGGCTGCTCCGCCAAACTCACTTCGGGGAATGGCAAGATGCATCGTGTACTCCATGGTTTCGTCAAAGGAGTTCCATCCCGAAATAGTGGCTTTGGTTTTGCCCAGGGCTGTTTCGAAAGGCTTTACAAACACCTTTCCATCAATCATTTCGAATGAGAGGTTAACCTTTTCAATGACCCAGTTTTTCAATTTGTCAATCTTCAAAGCATCGGCCAGTTTGGTAAAAGTATTCACATTGCTGAATTTCAGGGATTGCGAAATCAGGTTTCCATCTCCATCAATGGAACTATAAACAGGCATCATTTTACCATCCAGATCCGTTTTCATGGAAAGTTTGGTACTTATCTTTCCAGAGGCCACCCCGGCAATAGGCGCCAGTTTTTCCATGGTATTGAATGTTTTAAATGCCTTCTGTACATCAACATCTTTAATATCCAAAATAAAATCAACTGCCGGCTTTCCAACTTCTGCTGTGGAATAGGTTCCATTTATTCCAATGGTCCCATCCAGGGTATTCATATTGATATTCTCCAGCTTGAGTTTCTGATCCTTCACCAACAGCCGGCCTTTGACATTGCGCAGGTCCATATTGTCGTATAAAACCTGGCCAAAAGTAGCATTCATCGCAAAATCAATTCCGGCCGGAATTTCAATAATGGCCATGGAAGAAGTATCCGATGCTGTTGTACCTTCAGCCGGTTTTGGCATAAAGTCATTTGCATTGAAATACGATGAATTCAGTTCCATCGTGCCTTTGAGGTCACCTTTACTGAACATATAGGCCATGGGATTGTCGAGCTTTCCGCTGACAGAGAAATCATTTTTCCCGATCTTCGCTTTCAACACCGGCAGTTCGGCCAGCGCCGGCGTCAGGTTAAGTCTGGCTTCGCTTACCTGAAGGCCTTCGGGCAATGAGGAAGTTTTATAAACCACATTTGTAGCCAGTAACCTGCCTTCGGCTTGGAACTGATCGTATTGCTTTTTATCGACAGCGGATAGTTTTCCTTTGGCAAGGATATCGGCATCGAGTAAACCGGAAAGCTCATCACCTTTTTCGAGTGGATAAAACTTACCGACATCCGCCAGATTAATC
Source organism: Bacteroidales bacterium (assembly GCA_038317155.1). Lineage (GTDB taxonomy): Bacteria > Bacteroidota > Bacteroidia > Bacteroidales > Lentimicrobiaceae > Lentimicrobium. The sequence continues at coordinate 2,623 of JBBQBC010000070.1, read as the reverse complement.
TTACCCACAATTTTTGCATCAATGTAGGGATCGCTCACAGGAGTGCTCACATAAAGACGAATATCCACCGGATTCTTCGCCATTTCAAGATGGAGCTGTGTTACATCAATGATGGTCGCATCCGGATCACCGGTAGCATTGGTAATGCCCGCCTTCATTGAGATATTTTCAACGGCATCCGGGAGGTCAGGGTAGCGGAACATCGCGTCAGCAATTACAATGTCCACACCAAATCCAGGCATGGAATTATCGCTGTAAAGCCCTTTTACGAAACCTTTAAACGACGCAGTCCCACTGGTTTTTACCGAAGCAAAATCCTTTGCATAAACCGCAGGAATCATCGAAAGAAAACTCTTGAAATCATTTTTGACAGCCTCAAATTTAATATCCATATCGTAACCTTCTTTAGGCATGGCAAAGAAGCCGGAGGCAAGCAGGTCAAGTTCGTTTATTTTCAAAGCAGCATCCGGAAAAGCAAATTTCCAGGCGTTCAGATCGGCTCCGATTTTCGAGGTAAGGTTGGCAGTGGCTTTATTCAGGTACCGGATACCTTCGTAATCGGCTGTCAGTTCACCCACAGAGGTTTCTGTAATAAGATCGGTAAAATCAGCTGTAAGATCACCACTGAGTTGGTGATTTACCTGTTTGGCGACTACCAGGGTGTTGAGGCTTGCATCATCGTAAATAATTATTCCGTCAATGATCCTGAGACTCCTGAGCGCCGCATGGAATGGTTTGGATGGCTCCCCGGCTGCTGGGGTTGTGTCGGCAGAAGGTTTCATAATGTCCCAGTTGGCACGTCCATCCTTCAACACTTTAAATTTAAAAGAAGGCCGGTCAAGTTTAACCGATTTAATTTCATACTGCCCGCCCCGGATAACACTCATCAGATCGATGGTGAGCCGGAGATCGGGAACCTTAGCAAGGGTATCACTGCTAAAACTATCAATTCCGACAATGGTTAAATCGCTCATTCCCAGCGAAAAATCAGGAAAACTCCTGATCAGCGAAAGGCTTACTCCTTTGAAATCAATGGAGGCATTGAGCGATTTATTGGCCTCGCGCTTAACGGATTCAACAATTTTTCCTTTAAAGATAAAAGGCAGCGAGATGATTGCCACTACCAAAACTAACAGTACAATCGCTGAAATTTTGAATGCTTTTTTCATAAACCTTGAATTATTTTAGAATTACTTAAATTTCACGCACCACTGGAAATTCTTAACTATTCGTTTCAGGAGGCTTCATTCCCTTATAACAGAATGTTTTATAAATTGTTGTGCCTGATAAAGCCTGAAATGATCATGTGATCGGCAATTACCAGGGCAGCCATGGCCTCAACCACCGGCACAGCACGGGGAACAATACAAACATCGTGGCGGCCTCCAACAATTAGTTCTTTCGGGACACCCTCCTTATCAACGGTCTGTTGTGGTTTCGAAATTGAAGAAACCGGCTTGAAAGCAACCCTGAAGCAGATGGTTTCGCCGGTTGAAATGCCCCCCAATATACCACCCGCATGATTGGTGGCCGGGTGAAGGCCTTTTTCGCCGGCAGCATAGACGTCGTTGTGTTCTGATCCCCGTTTGGCAGCCGCCGCAAAGCCATCGCCATAGTCAAACCCTTTGGCAGCATTAATACTCATCATGGCTTTCGCCAGATAGGCCTGCAGGCGGTCGAAAACCGGCTCGCCCAAACCAGCAGGAACCCCTTCGATCAGGCAACTGACCACGCCACCGGTTGAGTCACCCGCCGCTTTAAGTTGCGTAAGTTGTTCCGTCATCAGGACTTCAGCCTTTGGGTCAGGGCAACGAAGCGCAGAACCCGAAACACTGTCAGCATTTATTCCTTCCGGTATTTCAAATGCAACAATAGTTCCTATCTGTGTTGTAAAGGCGGTAATCAGGATGCCATACTGTTTGAGCAATTGCATCGCAAGCGCTCCGGCAGCCACCCTTACAGCCGTTTCCCGGGCCGACGACCTTCCGCCCCCCCTCGGATCATGCAATCCAAATTTCGCTTCCCAGGAAAACCCGGCGTGCGAAGGGCGATAGAATTTTTCAAGTTCCTTATAATCGTCCGGCCGCTGGTCGTGGTTAGGGATAAGAAATGCAATTGGTGCACCGGTTGATTTCCCTTTGTAGATCCCCGAAACAAATTCAGGAATATCCTCTTCAGAGCGTTGCGTCTGAAATTCACCACTTCCCGGCTTCCGTCGTTGCATAGCCAGTCTTAACTTGTTAAAATCAATTTCAAGCCCTGAGGGGAAACCATCGAGCACGCCCCCAATCATAGAGCCGTGCGATTCACCAAAAGATGTGAGGCGGAGCAGATGTCCGAATGTGTTACCAGCCATGAAGCTAAGATACAAAAAGAAAAGAATGTCCGTAACCAAAAACCGCCGGAATTTCCGGCGGCAGTTGATTATTGGTTGGTTTCACGAAGCATCTTCATTTTTGCTTCAAGCAATTGAAGTTCTTCTTTGGCTTTGTCTATCTTTTTTTCGAATTCCTGTTTCAACAGGTTGGCTGTTTTCGATTTGGCAAAAAAACCAATGTTGTTTTCCCAGGTCTTGATTTCGTCCTGCAATTGTTGAATTTTACCCTGTACAAAACCACGTTCC
>JBBQBC010000069.1:0-16795 GCA_038317155.1 Bacteroidales bacterium | reverse complement strand
TCAGAACCAAACGACAAAGTGAAACGAATTTATAAAATACTAAATTACAAAACAGAACCATACAAAAAGAAAAAATTTGTAGTACACAAAATGGATTTCAAAAATCCGTATTTTGATGATATTCTAACAATACGGTCGGATTAGTTGCAATGTGAGTTAAGATTTTTTAGGATTACTATTTTATGGTTTCGTTGAACGTTTGTTTGGCCGGTTTGTTATACAAGCGATGGAAAGCGGCCGTTATCAAAAATCGTCTATCTGTATTTGAACAATTTTTTCATCCAGATTAATTGATGTATCTTTGCACCTTAAAATCAGGGAAAATCAAATAGCCAAAGTTGCTGTTATGAGTTATATAAATTTCGATAAAAATCAACTGGTTAACCTTGAGTACAGTTTGCCAAAGGAGCTCCTGAGGGCCAGTCGTGAAGGAGCTTATGCCAGCAGTACCATCATCAATTGCAATACAAGAAAATACCATGGATTGCTGGTGGTTCCCCAGCCTGCTATTGACAGTGGAAACCATGTGTTGCTCTCTGCTTTTGATGAAACACTGATTCAGCATAATGCCGAGTTTAACCTTGGTATCCGGAAGTATCAGGGAGAGGTGTTTTCGCCTAAAGGTCACAAATATCTGAAGGATTTCACAACTGAGCCCATTCCTAAGCTTACCTATGGTGTCGGAGGAATTGAATTCACCAAAGAGATGCTGTTCTCGCACAAGGATGGCCGGATGATTATAAAATATACCCTGGTTGATGCGCATTCCCCAACTACCATCCGTTTTAAGCCTTTTCTTGCTTTTCGCAATATCCACGCTCTTTGCAAAGCCAACTATGATGTTGACACAAATTACGAACCCATTGCCAATGGCATAAAACTCAGGATGTACAGGGGATATGCCTACCTTCATCTTCAGTTTTCGAAGGAACCTGACTATGTGCATGTTCCAGATTGGTATTATAACATTGAATACATCAGGGAAAAAGCCCGGGGTTATGATTACCTTGAAGATTTATTTGTTCCGGGATATTTTGAAATGCCGATAGTCAAAGGCGAAAGTATTTATTTTTCGGCTGGCATTGAGGCAGTAAATCCTGCAACACTGAAGAAATTATATAACAGTGAAATTGAACGCCGTGTACCCCGCGATAGTTTTGAAAACTGCCTGATAAATGCTGCACAGCAGTTTATCGTCAGGCGCAATAAAAAAGTTGAAGTTATTGCCGGTTATCCCTGGTTTGGACGATGGGGCCGCGACACCTTTATCGCACTTCCGGGACTTGCATTGGTGGTTGGGGAGTATAAATCAGCGAAAGCTGCCATTGACACTATTATTCAGGAAATGCGGGGCCCCCTGTTTCCAAATATGGGAATAGGTGAGCATGCTCTCTACAACTCGGCTGATGCACCCCTGTGGTTCTTCTGGACTTTGCAGCAATACGGTATCTATACCAATACTACCGGGAAGCTTTGGAAAGAGTATGGCAGAAAATTGAAGACCATACTTGAAGGGTATCGTGCAGGCACTGAATACAGCATAAAATTGGATGAAAACGGACTGATCCATGCCGGTGAAACCGGTTATGCCGTTACCTGGATGGATGCCGTAGTTGAAGGTAAACCTGTTACTCCGAGGATTGGATATCCTGTAGAGGTCAATGCACTATGGTACAATGCGCTGATGTTCGCCCTCGAACTGGCTACCCAGGCCGGTGATGATGATTTCGTCAGGGATTGGAAAGATTTGGCAACACAATTTCCTCAGGCATTTATAAATAATTTCTGGGATCAAAAACGTGGCTATCTGGCCGATTACACCAACGGTGAATACAAAGACTTTTCAGTGAGGCCAAACATGGTTTTTGCAACCTCACTACCTTACACTCCGCTGAATGAAGAAATGCGAAACAGCATTCTTGAGCGCATTCGGTCAGAGTTGCTTACATCGCGTGGATTGAGATCACTTGCCCCTAAAAATCCTTTGTATAAAGGCGTTTATGTGGGTAATCAGGCTCAACGTGATATGGCTTATCATCAGGGGTCTGTTTATCCATGGCTGGTAGGACATTTTGTAGAAGGCTACCTTGCCATTCATGGTAAAGGCGGACTTAAAATGGCTATTGACCTGTATAAAGGATTTGAGGATGTTATGACAGAGCATGGAATCGGTACCATTTCAGAAGTTTATGACGGGGACCCACCTCATAAACCAGGTGGAGCGATTTCACAGGCCTGGGGCGTTGCCGAGCTCCTCAGAATCAATTGGCTGATCAGACAGTATTCAGCAAAATAGGAATTTTTATTTTTTAAATAAAAGAAGGGAATATTTTATGAAAGTACTGATGTTCGGTTGGGAATTCCCGCCACACATCACCGGGGGACTTGGCACTGCCTGCTTCGGGATGACAAAAGGACTGCTCAAAAATGGTGTTGAGGTTCTTTTTGTGGTTCCCAAGGCTTATGGCGATGAGAGTGAAGAAGCTGTGCGGCTTATCAATGCCAGCGATGTAACCATTGATGTCCGGGAAGCCGAAAAACAGGACTTTTGGAAAAATATCACCTATCTTGAGATTAATTCAAGCCTGGTACCTTATGTTGGCCCCGAAGCTTTTGATAACCTCATTGAAACCGGTGAGGCTTATTTTAACTGGTCAGAAGAATCGATTTTCAATGCCCGTTATACTTTTTCGGGCAAATATGGGGCAAACCTGTTAGAGGAAGTATCGCGCTATGCCCTTGTTGGTGCTCAGATTGCCTCAGAGTCCGAGTTTGACCTGATTCATGCGCACGACTGGCTTACCTATCCCGCCGGAATAGCAGCCAAAAAGGCCAGCGGTAAGCCTTTGGTTGTACACATGCATGCTACAGAATTTGACCGCTCAGGAGAAAATGTAAACCAGCAGGTTTACGAAATTGAGCGTCAGGGCATGGACGCTGCTGACAGGGTGATAACAGTCAGTAATCTGACCCGTAAAATTGTCATTGACCGTTATGGCATCAATCCAGATAAGGTAATTACGGTGCACAATGCCGTTGATCCTTCCAACAGAAGCGACTTTGAGAACATTCAGAAAAATGTTCCCGAAAAAATAGTTACTTTCCTTGGACGCGTTACTTTTCAGAAGGGTCCCGAATATTTTATTGAAGCTGCCTACAAAGTGCTTCAGCGCGACCCGAATGTCAGGTTTGTGATGGCCGGGACGGGTGACCTTCTCGAAAAAATGATACGCCGTGTTGCACAATTGCACATTGCAACCAAATTTCACTTTACCGGCTTTCTGCGTGGTGAAAATGTGGACCGCATGTTTGCCATGAGTGATGTTTATGTAATGCCTTCTGTTTCAGAACCTTTTGGGATTTCGCCACTTGAAGCCATGCGGTCAAATGTTCCTGTGGTTATTTCGAAACAATCGGGTGTTGCCGAAGTTCTTCAACATGCCCTGAAAGTTGATTTCTGGGATATAGATGCCATGGCTGATGCCATACATGCGTTGCTCCGTTACAACAGCCTCTCATCGGTTTTCTCAAAATACGGTGCCGATGAGGTTGACAACCTTAAATGGGAAAATGCTGCTAAGTTCATCAAAGATGTATATGAGCAGGCTACTGCCAAATAATATTTTATAATTCAGCTAAATAAAGCAAACCATGAGATCAATTTGTTTTTATTTCCAGGTCCACCAACCCTTCAGGCTTAAAACATACAGGTTCTTTGATATTGGTGCCAATCATCATTATTACGATGAGTATCAGAACAGGTCCATTATTAAGCGGGTTGCAGAGCGTTCATATATTCCTATGAATAACCTTCTGCTCGGTCTCATAAAGGAATATGGTGCAGCATTCAGGGTTAGTTTTTCCATTTCAGGAAGCGCACTGGATCAGTTTGAACTTTATGCACCTGAAGCATTGGAAAGCTTTAAAAAACTGGCGGCCACCGGTAATGTTGAATTTCTTGCGGAAACATATGCTCACTCTCTGGCATCACTCAAAGATCCTGACGAATTCAAAAGGCAGGTAACACTGCATTCCGACCGCATTGAAAAATTGTTTGGAGTCAGGCCTACCGCTTTCCGGAATACAGAGCTGATCTATTCTGACAACATCGGAGCACTGGTTTCAGAAATGGGATATAATGTTATGCTCACCGAAGGAGCTAAACACATTCTTGGGTGGAAGAGCCCTAATTTTCTTTATTGCAGCGGAACAACCCCAAAACTCAAACTATTGCTTCGCAATTACCAGTTGAGTGATGACATTGCTTTCAGATTTTCAAATCAAAGTTGGATTGAATGGCCTCTGACAGCCGAGAAATTTTCTACCTGGATAGCAGGTTTCGAAAAGATTCAGCAAGTGGTGAATATTTTCCTGGATTACGAATCGTTTGGTGAACATCAATGGGCAGAAACAGGCATATTCGATTTTATGAAAGCCCTACCAAAACAGATTTTCGCTAACACGAATTTTACTTTCGGAACGCCTTCACTTATAGCCGCCAAGCTACAACCGGTCGCAGCAGTAAATGTCCCTCACCCTATTTCATGGGCCGATGAGGAAAGAGACCTGACAGCCTGGCTTGGCAATGAAATGCAGGATGAGGCTTTCGATAGCCTGTATAAAATTGCCCCCAAAGTATGTGGCATAAAAAGCAAGGAAATTCAGAAGGATTGGCTTTACCTGCAGACCTCCGACCATTTCTACTACATGTGTACCAAATGGTTTTCCGATGGGACAGTCCACAAGTATTTCAATCCTTATGGCACTCCTTACGAAGCCTTTATCAATTACATGAATGTTCTTTCCGATTTTATCGGAAGGGTGGAGCATTACAGTGAATATGCAGTTGAAGAGAGCGAACCTTTCAGCCTCCCCGATCCGGCAGGATATAACAAAAGCAATATCAAAACGAAAACCAAATCCGAACCTGAGGCTAAGGTTAAAAGTAAAAAAGCGGAACCTAAAGGTGGACCCAGCGACGACTTAATCTTTAGTTTATCAAAAAAGGACTTTAAAGAAATTGCTGAAAAGATTGATGTAAAAGATCTGGCTTATTCATTGATTGATAAAGCTGAAGAGGAAATTGAAAAGCTGGGGAAAAACCTTCCGGCAGCTTATCGCTCCGAACTTAATAAGCTGATGAAGGAACTGGGAAAGCCTCGAAAAGCAACCATCGAAAGCTATAAGAAAAAAGTGAACGATATACTCAAATCTTTGTTTTAATACCCGGTAAAACATTTATTCATTAAATTAATAACCTTGTTTCGGGTTTTACTTGAATATACTTGAATTTGAAAGGCCTCTGCTTCAGGGCAGTGGCCCTTATTGTTGAATATTGACCAAAACTTAAATGACTGAAAAAACACAAATAAAACCCGACTATATTTTTGAAACAAGTTGGGAAATCTGCAACAAGGTAGGTGGTATTTACACGGTTGTATCCACCAAAGCGCCCGGTTTGCAAAAAATGTTCGAAGATAATTACCTTCTCATAGGCCCCGATGTCTGGAAAGAAACCGATAAGAATCCTGATTTTATTGAGGATCGTTATATTTATCGCTCATGGCGGGAACATGCCGAGGCTCAGGGGATAAAGCTTCGGATTGGGCGCTGGAACATCGAAAGTAATCCGATCGTGGTGCTGGTTGATTTTACACCTTATTTCCAGATCAAGGATAAGATATTTGCCAACTTCTGGGAAACCTACCAACTCGATTCAATTTCAGGGCAGTGGGATTATGTTGAGCCAGCGCTATTCGGATATGCTGCCGCAAAAGTAATTGAAAGTTTTTACGAGTTTAACCTCTCATCACACGACCGTATTATTGCTCATTTTCATGAATGGATGACCGGGACCGGTGTTTTATACCTGCGCGACAAGGTTCCTCAGGTTGGCTGCGTATTTACAACGCATGCTACAGCATTAGGCAGGGCCGTGGCAGGTAACAATTTGCCATTGTACGGCGATTTCATGAGTTACCCGCCCGATGCTGCTGCCCGCAGGTTTGATATTGTATCTAAATTTTCACTTGAGCGCGCCGCGGTTCAAAGCAGCGACGCTTTTACCACAGTTAGCGATATTACCGCTCTTGAATGCAACCAATTCCTCGGACGCCCCGTTGATGTGGTTACTCCAAATGGTTTCGACGATAGTTTTGTGCCGGTAGCCGGAGAGTTTGAAAATCGCCGGGGTATGGCCAGGAACAAAATGATGCAGGTAGCCAGGGCACTCTTCAACCTTGATCTGCCCGACGATTGCCTTTTGCTGGTGAACAGCGGAAGATACGAATTCCGAAACAAAGGTATCGATCTTTACCTGGATGCTCTTGCAGCATTAAATACCTCGCCTGAGCTTAACCGCAATATTGTTGGCTTCATAACAGTTCCGGCCAACCATTCAGGTCCTTCCGAATCGCTTATTAACCGACTCAATAATCCCGACTTTAACTCGCCAACCGAAGGTCAGTATCTTACCCATGGATTGTTTGATTCAGAGCATGACAGGGTGATTAACAAAGCCAAAGCAATCGGGTTACTAAACGGACCTACTGATAAGGTAAAGCTAATCTTTGTTCCTTCGTATCTTAGTGGTTCCGATGGCATTTTCAATTTATCCTACTACGAATTGCTGATTGGATTCGACCTCTCCGTATTCCCGTCATATTACGAACCATGGGGTTATACACCGCTCGAAAGCCTGGCTTTTCATATTCCGACAATTACCACTTCGTTAGCCGGATTTGGCCTTTGGATTCGTGAAAAACGAAAGAACCATGAACCTGGAGCCTGGGTTATTGAACGAAATGATACAAACGAAGAGCAGGTAACCCGGCAGATTAGTCAGATTGTACTCAGATTTGCCGGTTTTGATATAAAAGAAGTTGAGGAAGCCAGAGCCATGGCTTTTGATATATCACGCATCGCTTTGTGGGATGAACTTGCCGGAAAATACCTTGAGGCCTTTTCAATCGCGTTAAATAAAGTAGAAGGCCGCGAAGAACTTTTTCGCGATAAACGTACACCTGACTTGTTGATGGCTTTTCCTGTCAAGAGACAACAGGCAGCCGTTTGGAATAAGGTTCTGGTAAAACCGGGTATCCCGGAAAGATTCCACGGGCTGAAGAGACTTTCACGCAATCTTTGGTGGTCATGGAATCCAAATGCCACTGATCTTTTCAGAAGTATTGACCCTATACAATGGGAAACCCTGAACCATAACCCCATTTCCTTGCTCGAATCGCTTACGGTTAAGCAGATGATGCAGCTCGAAAGAAATGAAGCTTTTATCAGTAAACTCGATCAGATTTATGAGGAATTTGAGTCTTACATGAAAAAGGCAGCAGATAAACCTAAGAAGCAGATTGCCTATTTCAGCATGGAATACGGACTGCACGATACAGTTCAGATATTCTCTGGTGGACTTGGCATCCTTGCCGGCGATTACCTGAAAGAAGCCAGCGATTCTAACAAGAATCTGGTTGGGGTTGGTCTGCTTTATCGCTATGGTTATTTCAGGCAAAACCTCTCTATTTTTGGCGATCAGATCGATTCATATTCCCCGCAGAAGTTTACCCACATGCCTTTGAAACCTGTCAGAAATGGCAATGGTGAATGGATAATGATTACTCTTGTTCTTCCCGGCAGAAACCTATATGCCAAAGTTTGGAAACTCGATGTCGGCCGTATTCCCCTCTATCTTCTGGATGCTGATATTGATGAGAACAATGAAGCCGACCGTTTTATAACCCATCAATTGTATGGCGGGGACTGGGACAATCGCTTCAAACAGGAATTGTTGCTGGGGGTTGGTGGTATTCGTCTGATCAATGCCCTGGGTCTGAAGCCTGATATTTACCATTGTAACGAAGGCCACGCGGCATTTATTGGTCTGGAACGCTTACGCCTGTTGGTACAGGAGAAAAAATTCGCATTCGATCAGGCAGTTGAAATTGTCAGGGCTACCCAGTTATTTACTACCCATACACCCGTGCCTGCCGGGCACGATGCATTCAGTGAAGATGTGCTGAGAGCCTACATTCCTCATTATGCCGACAGGCTGAATCTTTCCTGGAATAACTTTATGAATCTCGGGCGTTATATTGAGGATAAGTCTGACGAAAAGTTTTCCATGAGTGTGCTGGCGACCCGCCTTTCACAGGAAATGAACGGTGTTAGCCGCATTCATGGGCGTGTAACCCGTGAAATGTTCCAGGGAATGTTTGAAGGCTATTATCCCGAAGAACTATATATCAGTTATGTTACAAACGGAGTTCACCTGCCAACCTGGACTTCTCCTGCATGGCAGACCCTGTATAAAAAGGTATTTGGCGATGATTTTCTGCAGAATCAGGCGGATCATAAGCTTTGGGAAAAGATTCATGAGGTTCCCGATGAGGAAATCTGGGAACTTCGCCAGACGCATCGGAAGGAGCTGATTACATATCTTCGCAGGCGATTGGGTGAGGACCTGAAACGCAGACAGGAGAACCCGAAGTTTATTATGCGTACGCTTGAAACACTCAACGAAAAAACGCTTACCATCGGTTTTGCCAGACGTTTTGCGACATATAAGAGAGCGTATCTGCTCTTCAGCAACATCGAAAGGCTTTCTCAATTGATTAACAATGCAAAGCAACCAGTCCAATTCGTATTTGCCGGCAAAGCGCATCCGGCAGACAAAGCCGGTCAGGACCTAATAAAACGGGTGGTTGAAATTTCAAAAATGCCAGAGTTTACCGGTAAAATTGTCTTCATCGAGAATTACGATATGTCGCTGGGTGCCAAACTTGTTCAGGGTGTCGATGTATGGCTTAACACGCCAACCAGACCGCTCGAAGCATCGGGCACCAGTGGAGAAAAGGCCATTATGAATGGTGTACTTAACTTTTCAGTACTTGATGGTTGGTGGGCTGAAGGTTACAAACCGGATGCCGGCTGGGCACTTGCTGAGGAGCGTACTTATGAAAGCCAACAATTTCAGGATGAACTGGATGCCGAAAATATTTACAACATCTTCGCCGACGAAATCGTGCCTGATTTTTACAATCGTGATGAAAACGGCACGCCACTCACGTGGGTTAAGATGATCAAGAATAACATCTCAGGTATTTCTCCCGAATTTACCATGAAAAGGATGATTGATGATTACTACAATAAGTTCTATAATAAACTTATTAACCGTTCAACGATGCTTTTTGAAAATGATTTCGAGGGAATCCGCCAACTTTCAGTCTGGAAGAGAAAAATATTGAGGGGGTGGGACAGTATCGAAACAGTTTCTGTCCATGTGCCGGATTCATCCCGTAAACCACTGCGGCTTGGTGAAAATTTTGTCGCCGAAGTGGTTCTCAATGTGAATGAGCTTGCAGCGCACGACATAGGCCTTGAGGTACTGTTTGGCCATAAAGTTAATGATGAAGTAAAAAGTCTGTCATTTATCGAAGAAATGACTGTGGCTGGTGTTAATGGTAATATTGTTACTTTCTTTATTGAAATACCTACGCTGCAGGCTGGTGTTTTCGACTATGCTTTCCGGTTGTATCCGAAACATCAATTACTGCCTCACAGGCAGGATTTTAACCTGGTTAAATGGATTTCTTAAATGATTGGATGTATCAACTTATGTTAATCGTTTAGACTGTTTTAACCGTGTGAATGATTGACGTGATAAGTTCTTTTTAAATCTAACTTAAAAACAGATATAATGAAATTGCTTGAAGGAAAAACAGCCCTTATTACCGGCGGAGCCCGCGGAATAGGAAAGGCTATAGCTTTGAAATTTGCTGCAGAGGGAGCCAATGTTGCTTTCTCTGACCTTAATTACGATGCTGTTGCTGAAGCCCTTGAGGCCGAACTCAGAGCATTTGGTGTAAAAGCCAAAGGGTATGACAGCGATGCAAGTTCATTCGATGGCAGTGAAAACCTGATTACAGCCGTTCATGAAGAATTCGGGCGAATCGATATCCTGGTAAACAACGCAGGCATTACCCGCGATAATCTGCTGATGCGCATGACAGAAGCCGACTGGGATCTTGTCATTAAAGTCAACCTGAAATCGGTTTTTAATATGACGAAGGCAGTTCAGAAAGTTATGCTTAAACAACGCAGTGGCTCCATCATCAACATGAGTTCTGTGGTTGGTGTTGGTGGCAATGCAGGACAATCAAACTACTCTGCTTCAAAGGCCGGACTTATTGGTTTCACTAAATCAATAGCCCAGGAGCTTGGCTCCCGCAACATTCGATGTAATGCTATTGCACCGGGTTTCATCGAAACCGATATGACCGCCAAACTTCCTGAAGATGTGCGAAAAGTCTGGATTGAAGGTATTCCGCTGAAACGGGGTGGCAAACCCGAAGATGTGGCTGATGTGGCCACTTTTCTGGCCTCTGATCTTTCATCCTATGTTACCGGACAGGTTATTCATGTTTGCGGCGGAATGCAGATGTAGTTTTTAAATCTGCTGGTTATAAGTTGCCGGGTTTTACTAAAATAAGTTCCCTAAGTGTTTTGTAAAGAATAACTTATTCTTTTTCAGAAGTTGATAATTTGAATCAAATGTGCCCGTTTTGAGACGGGCATTTTTGGTTATAATATTTGTGAAACACTTTTAGCGAATGAAATCTTCAGGAGCCAGGTGAGGTAGCCCTTCCCGAAGGGCAATGAACCAGGGATTAACAAGATTCTCTTTATTATATATCAGTGGCAAATTGCCTGGCCAGGCTTTCACTTCAACACCGGCAAATGAAGCAATTGCATGACCGGCAGCCGTATCCCATTCCATGGTTGGGCTGAATCGGGGATAATACTGTGCCACCCCCTCGGCCAGCCTGCAGAATTTTAATGAGCTTCCGGCATTTACAATTTCGCATTCAGGATATTTCTCCTTTAACCTTTCTGTGAACTCCTTTGTTTCAGTGCTTAAATGTGACCTGCTGGCAAGTACCGTTATAGTCTCTGTGTTATGAATGATAGGCAGCTTATTGCAGATTTTCAGAAATGCCGGAAGTGATGTTGTTTCAGAATCGAAGTTATTTTCTGAGCAATTAAAAGACCACGAACCGATTTCCTGGTTGCCGAAATAAAGCATACCTGACACCGGAACATAGATTACACCAATTACCGGAATTTGCCCTGCTATCAGGGCAATGTTGACAGTAAACTCACCGTTGCGGTTAATAAATTCCTTAGTCCCGTCCAGAGGATCAACAAGCCAGAAATAGTGCCACTTTCGCCGAAGGTCCCAGGGTATATTTCTGCCTTCTTCGCTTAATAATGGAAAATCGGTGTCAACCAGATCGTCCGCAATAGAATTATGAGCACTGATATCGGCGGTCGTGAGCGGACTTTTGTCCTCCTTGAACGTTGTTGAGTATTCGCTGTTGTAGATTTTAAGCACCAGTTCGCCTGCTTTGACAGCTGCTTTGATGGCATGGAGGGTGAGGTGTTCGTTATATAGTGCGTTCATAGAAATGGCAACATTTTCCCGTAAAGGTAAGCAATGAAAGGCTGGGTTCTATCCGAAAATCCGGTTCATTGTCATTATGAGTCCAGACCTTTCCGTCGGTTTATGCAATTACCTGATTATGAATTTACTGGTAGGCTTTTAATACAATATGTATGTCCTGAAGATATCGCAATTAAAATATTTTAGGACACCTAATCCATCGTCTATTCGCTTAAAAACATTTGAATCGTTTTCAGATAGATTTCCGGTTGCTCCCTTCCAATGGAATGCCCGGCATCCGGAATGATTACCAGCCGGTGATTGATGAAAAGATTCAGGTACTCACTGATATAGCCCCATTTAATACCATCGCATTGTCCGCGCATGATCAGGGCAGGAACCGTGCAATTGGTAAGTTCAGACCGTATATTCTTGGTTTCATTGAAACTCTGAACCGTCTTTACCATGGAATAATACCCCGACCCGCTCTCCATTTTGTCATCAATTTCCGGATCATTGGGGTCGCACACTGTTGATTTACCCATTTCATGATTCAGCAAGGTCGAAAAGGCATCCATTTCCACGTCAGTTGCCATTTTCCAATCAAAGGTTTTTGCGCAGACTTCCACCACTTTAGCCCTAAGGTTATAAATTTTATCACGGCCTTGCTTGTTGGTGAAAACCGGATTCTTCAGATGAAGGCTATCAGGAGGATTAACGCTTTCCAATTCTTTTTTCAAAGGCAATATAGGTCCGGGACCGGTAAATATAACCTTCTCAACTTTACCGGCATTGTCAGCAATAAATGCAGTGGCAAGCATCGCACCCCAGGATTGCCCTATCAGGATCACTTTTTCAGCTCCAATCATTTTGACAATCTCTTCCAGATCTCTTCTGTGACGCTCAACCGTATATTCCTCAATATGTTCAAGTCTGTCAGAAGAGCCGCAACCTATCTGGTCATATAAGTAAACATCAAAACCTGAATCGGCAAGTGGTGAAAGCAACTCAATATTCCGTTCATAAATCGGGCCGCCCGGACCGCCCTGTAAAAAGATAACAGGATATGGCTTTTTATCTCCAATAGCCTGGATATGTGTATATCCGATTTTCGAACCTGTCGGCAATGTCCAGTACCTGGTACTTTTCCTGATCTGATATTCAGGAACATCATATTTTACCGGATTTAAAATTAACCAGGCTAAAATGATCAGTATCACAATAATTATAAAGAAAGTCAGCCTTGATAGCCTTTTTAACATACAATTAAATTAAAATTCCTCTCAACCCAGTCTGACTGGCTAAATAATCTTTCTTTAGAAACTGAAATGTCAAACAGGCAGGCTTAACCTCAGCCTCAGCCTCAGCCTTAACCTTAACCTCAACCTCAACCGTGTCTGACAGGCTAACTAATCTGGATTTAGAAACTGAAATGTCGAACAGGCAGGCTTAACCTCAGCCTTAACCTTAACCTTAACCTCAGCCTGATTTGCCTCCGTTCAACATCTCCTGCAAGGCAAACATCTCATCCCTCAGCCTTGCTGCTTCCATAAAATCAAGTTCTTTTGCTGCCTTTTCCATTGATCTTTTGGTTTGACCAATGGCTTTTTCAAGCTGGGCTGAGTTCATGTATTTTACCACGGGGTCGGCTGCGAGGCTTACCGTTTCACTTTCAATATAGGCTTTACCGGGTCGGTGCGAAGAATCGGCAACGGCTGTCTGGCCTATTATTGATGACATGGATTTTACAATCTGTCTGGGTGTGATGTTATTTTCAACATTGTAAGCAATTTGTTTGATTCTTCTGCGACCTGTTTCTTCCATGGCTTTCCGCATGGATTCGGTAATCTTGTCAGCATAAAGAATTACCTTACTGTTTATGTTTCTGGCAGCACGACCTGCTGTCTGGGTCAGCGAGCGCTCCGAACGCAGGAAACCCTCTTTATCTGCATCGAGAATGGCAACCAGCGAAACTTCAGGTAAGTCAAGGCCTTCGCGCAGCAGGTTTACGCCAACAAGTACGTCGAAAATGCCCAGTCTCAGATCGCGCAGAATTTCTACCCGTTCAATGGTATCAACGTCTGAATGGATATACCGGCATTTAATATCCAGCTTCGTCAGGTATTTCGTTAGTTCTTCTGCCATTCGTTTGGTCAGGGTAGTAACCAATGTACGGCCACCTGCTTTGATGGTTCTGTCAATTTCGTCCAGCAAATCATCTACCTGGGTCAATGCTGGTCTTACTTCTACCGGCGGATCTATCAGGCCTGTCGGACGTATAAGTTGTTCAATCACAACACCTTCCGATTTCTGAAGCTCAAAATCAGCAGGGGTAGCACTTACATAAATTGTTTGGATGGTAAGACTTTCAAATTCGTCAAATTTTAACGGGCGGTTATCCATTGCTGATGGGAGCCTGAAACCATAGTCCACCAGGTTGGTTTTCCGCGACCGGTCACCACCATACATCGCCCTGATCTGTGAGACGGTAACATGGCTTTCATCAATCACCATCAAATAATCATCGGGAAAATAATCGAGCAGGCAGAATGGCCTTGAACCGGTGGATCTTCCATCGAAATACCTCGAATAATTTTCAATACCTGAGCAATAACCCAGCTCACGCATCATTTCCATATCGTAGGTTACTCTGTCTTCCAGCCTCCGGGCTTCCAGTGGTTTGCCGATTTCATTAAAATACTCCACCTGTTTTATCAAGTCAGACTGAATTTCCTGAATGGAGTCTTTCATTTTTTCACGCGAAGTGACAAAAATATTGGCAGGATAGATGTTAATCTGATCAAGCTTTTCTATGGTCAGGCCATCGGTTGGGTTGAACGATACGATGGATTCAATATTGTCGTCCCAGAAAATAATGCGTACAGCATAATCGGCATAAGCCGGAAAAATATCAACCGTATCGCCCTTTACCCTGAAATTTCCCCGGCTAAAATCGGCTTCTGTACGACTATAGAGACCTTCTACAAATGTCCATAAAAGCTTGTTTCGGGGAATGACATCGCCGGTTGCCAGTCGTATCACATTATTCACAAAATCATCCGGATTTCCGATACCATAAATACACGAAACAGAAGAAACCACAATGACATCGCGGCGGCCTGATAAAAGCGAAGAGGTGGCGCTAAGTCTCAGTTTTTCAATCTCCTCGTTGATGGAAAGGTCCTTTTCGATATATGTATTGGTTGATGGGATAAAGGCTTCAGGCTGGTAATAATCGTAATAGGATACGAAGTATTCAACCGCATTGTCAGGAAAGAATTGTTTGAATTCCCCGTAAAGCTGTGCAGCCAGCGTCTTATTATGGCTAAGAATCAGGGCAGGTCTGTTAACCTGAGCAATTACATTGGCAATTGTGAATGTTTTTCCCGAGCCGGTAACACCCAGCAATACCTGCGAAGGATCGCCACGCTTCAGCCCTTCAACCAATTGCCGGATTGCCTGCGGTTGATCGCCGGTCGGCTCAAATTCGGAAGTCAGCCTGAAGTCCATCTGGATAAATTTTAGGTGTTAAAATTAGTGTAAATAAGGATAAAACAATCAAGGTGATTACTTAAAACTGAAAGAGGCAACCACCGGAAAATGATCCGATAGATAGATTTTCTTCCTTTTATAACTTTGGGGATTTAATCTATGATCGATGAAAACCTGATCAATCCTGATAGGGTAGAGGCTCTCAGCATAGGTATTGTTGAACCCGAAACCCCTGAAGGCGGCTGCATCCTGAAGGCCATCACGGATTATCCTGTAAGAATAAGAGGCCGGAGTGTCATTAAAGTCGCCGGCAACGATAACAGGGTAGGGGCATTGCCTGATGCTTTCCGCAACCATCCATGCCTGATAACCCCGCACCCGGAAGGCACTTCTGAGTTTTCTGAAAGCACCTTTTACCGTAGTCAGAATAACCTTAAATAATTCCGGATATCTTTGCGGAAGTAACAACTTTTTCTCACCAATCAGTTTAACTGATTCAAGATGAATATTGTAAACCCTAACCATGCCTTCCGGGAACTGAATGTCCGCAAAAATTCCGAATTCTTCCTTTTCTAGCGTAAATATTGCTCCCTGTTGTTTAACAGGATAGTTGCCGGCAATCAGAAAACAATAACTGGTTCCTTTGTAATCAGGATCATATTCTGAAAGAACCTTATAAGGAAGTGCTAATTCTTCCTCCAGATTATCAAGATACCGGGCATGCTTTCTTGATTTTATTGCGTATTCCTGCATACATACCACCGAAGGTTTGATCTCATTGATTAATTGATGTACACTTTTCTCCCTGTCGTAGTTTGAGATACCATCCTGAGTGCCCGAAAACCCATGTACATTATAGGTAACGATCTTATAAACTCCCGGTTTCGTTTTATTGTTTCTCAAAGGCAACGAAAAGTGCTGTAGCATCATTGGAGTACTAAACAGTAATAAAACTGACAAAGTATAAAACCAGCGTTTTCGCCTGATCAGGAGAAATGTGTTACCCAGATAAAAAAACCAGGTAACCGGGAAAGCCAGGCCGAAAAATGCGACCGGCCAGAAATAATATGGATTTATAAAAGGAGAGAGCAGCCCCAGGCATAATGCAATAGCCAGCAAAATAGCCGATAACTTAAGCATCAGGCTCCACATAAACCAAAATCTTTTTTTCATTCAGGAATTTCTTTGTCCCCAAGATTTAAAACCGTGGAAACCGGATAATGGTCTGAGAGTGGTTTGCGGATTCTCCTGAAATTGGATGAGTTGAACTCAGCCCCGTGAAGTATATAATCAATCCGGAAAGAAGGAAGAATCCCGGCATAGGTTTGTCCAAACCCGTTGCCTGATTCTCTGAATGAATCAATAAGATTATGTGCAATCTGATGATAGGAATAGGAGGCAGGCGTATCATTAAAATCACCGCAGACGATAACCGGGTAAGGCGAATTATTAATCCGTTCAGCAACTTCCCTGGCCTGAGAAGCCCTCGATATAAATGCTTTTTTGAGTTTGGAAAGTATTTTCCGCGAATTTTCAGAAAAAAGCTCCTGGTTTTCAGCACGATTTGCGATATCCGAAACATACAGGTAATCTTCCTGACTTAGCTGTATTGATTCAAGGTGTATGTTGAAAACCCGTATTGTATCTTCTTTATACAGGATGTCGTTTATCAGGCAGAAATTTACTGTATTCCCTTTAAAATTAATGGTTTGCGATGATATCACCGGATATCGGCTAAAAGTCGCTATTCCATACGGCCTGGTTTCCCCTTTTATCCGCACATACTCTATATGATTGTATTTGAGACCGGTATATTTCATTATGGAATCTTCCATAGTGTTTTTATTTTTCCGGCCG
>JBBQBC010000068.1:0-16966 GCA_038317155.1 Bacteroidales bacterium | reverse complement strand
CATGTGGCATTCATCGGCTCACCTGATGGCTGAAGCGATTGAAATTCTTTATCCCGGTGTAAAATTCGGAATAGGTCCTGATATAGAAAATGGGTTCTATTACGATATGGACTTTGGCGATCATGAGATTACCGCTGATGAACTCAAAGCTATAGAAGACAAAATGCTGGCTCTTGCCCGCGAAAAACAGGCTTATGTTCGCAAGGAGGTATCCAAGGCAGATGCCCTTGACTATTTCACAAAGAAAAACGATGAATATAAGCTTGAACTGATCAATGACCTGATAGATGGACAAATAACATTCTATGAATCAGGTGTTTTTACGGATTTATGCCGTGGCCCGCATTTGCCTGATACAAGCCCCATAAAGGCAGTAAAATTACTTAATATAGCTGGTGCATACTGGCGTGGCGATGAAAAGCGCAAACAACTTACCCGCATTTACGGAATCACCTTTCCCAAGCAAAAAGAACTCACCGATTACCTTGAACTGCTTGAGGAAGCAAAGAAACGCGACCATCGCAAATTAGGCAGGGAACTTGAGCTTTTCACCTTCTCTCAGAAAGTCGGATCGGGTCTTCCCTTATGGCTTCCTAAAGGTGCTATTCTGCGCGATCGTTTGGAACGTTTTCTGCGGAATGTGCAGCAAAAGGCAGGTTATCAACCGGTTATCACCCCGCATATTGGTAACGTGGAATTATACAAGACATCCGGGCATTTCCAGAAATATGGCAAAGATAGTTTTCAGCCTATTTCTACCCCGGTTGAGGGAGAACAGTTTATGCTGAAACCAATGAACTGTCCTCACCATTGCGAAATTTATTCATACAAACCCCGTTCGTACAAAGATTTACCCATCAGGTATGCTGAATTCGGAACTGTTTATCGCTATGAACAGAGCGGTGAATTGCATGGTTTGACCCGTGTACGGGGATTTACCCAGGACGATGCGCATATTTTCTGTATGCCCGACCAGTTGAAATCTGAATTTATTGCTGTCATTGACATTGTTCTTTATATTTTTAAACTGCTTGATTTTAAAGATTATACAGCCCAGATCTCCTTACGCGACAAAGTGAATCGTGAGAAGTATATTGGAAGTGATGAAAACTGGGAAAAAGCTGAAAGTGCTATTATTGAGGCAGTAAAGGAAGCCGGTTTGGATGCTGTTATTGAATATGGCGAAGCTGCCTTCTATGGCCCTAAACTTGATTTTATGGTTAAGGATGCCCTTGGCCGCAAATGGCAACTCGGGACTATACAGGTTGATTATAACCTACCGGAGAGGTTTGAACTTGAATACATTGGAAGCGATAACCAGAAACATCGCCCCGTAATGATTCACCGGGCACCTTTTGGTTCGATGGAGCGTTTTGTGGCTGTTCTGATTGAGCATACTGCGGGTAATTTCCCGCTCTGGCTGAATCCTGAACAGGTTATTATCCTGCCAATCAGTGAAAAATACCTCGATTATTCGAAAAAGCTTTTAAGTTTCCTGAATAATTCCGACATTCGCGGCCAGATTGACGAGAGAAGCGAGAAGGCAGGTCGCAAAATCAGGGATGCAGAATTGAAAAAGATTCCTTTTATGCTGATCGTAGGAGAGAAGGAAGAGGCCGATGGAACAATATCGGTAAGAAGACATGGGGTAGGTGACCTGGGCACATTCACACCTGAAGCATTTGCCGAAATGATTTCTAAAGAAGTTAATTCAGTAATGCAATAAATTGACACAAAAGATTTTAACTAACCAAAGGAGGAATTCGTATAGCAACGCCGTTTAGAAATTCGAGGGGTCCTCGTCCTTTACAAAGGAAGAAAGAAGATCCGCACTTTATCAACGAACGTATCAAAGCTCCGGTTGTTCGTGTTGTAGGAGAAAATGTTGAAGCAGGCATCTATAATATAAAGGATGCTTTGGCCATTGCTCAAAGGCTTGAGCTTGACCTTGTTGAAATTTCACCTACCGCCAACCCGCCGGTTTGTAAATTGACCGACTATAAAAAGTTTCTTTACGAACTGAAGAAAAAGCAAAAGGAAATCAAGGCTAAATCAGCCAAAATAGTGGTAAAGGAGATACGACTTGGTCCCAATACCGATGAGCATGACTTTAATTTTAAATTAAAGCACGCTATGAGATTCCTTGAAGAAGGCGCTAAAGTAAAGGTGGAGGTATTTTTTAGAGGCCGCAGTATTGTCTATAAAGATCAGGGAGAGATCAAACTGCTTCAGTTTGCCTCACTGCTGGAAGACTATGGAAAAGTTGAAAAACTCCCGTTGCTCGAAGGAAAACGTATGATCATGATCATAGCTCCTAAAAAGTAGAAAGTTTTGAATAAAAACTCAATATAAACCCAATAACAACTATTGTAATGCCAAAAATGAAGTCGAAATCCGCTGCAAAAAAACGGTTTGATGTAACCGGCACCGGCAAACTGAAAAGGAAGCATGCTTACAAAAGCCACATCCTTACGAAAAAATCGACCAAACGTAAACGTAACCTGACTTATTCAGCTATCGTTGACAAGGCCGACGCTAAGAATGTAAGACAAATGCTTGCTTAAATCCGTGTTAATTTATTAACCCTTGCTTTCTGCTACTAAGATTCTTTCAAACTGAGAGAGCGCGAAAGCGAAAAACAAAAACAAAATGCCAAGATCAGTAAATTCAGTGGCCTCAAGGGCTCGCAGAAAAAAGATCCTGAAAGCCGTTAAAGGACAATTCGGCAGAAGGAAAAATGTTTGGACGGTTGCCAAAAATGCATACGAAAAAGGCATGGTTTATGCATACCGCGACAGACGACAGAAACGACGCAATTTCCGCAGCTTGTGGATCACCCGTATCAATGCCGGTGTAAGACAATTCGATATGTCTTATTCCGTATTTATGGGCAAACTCAAACAAAAGAATATCAATCTCGACCGTAAGGTTCTTGCCGATCTGGCTATGAACCACCCTGTTGCCTTTAAAGCAATTGTGGATGCTGTTAAGAATTAGATTGATAATATCCTGATAAACAGAAAAGCTACCTTAACCGGTAGCTTTTCTGTTTTACACGTGTTATCTGATGATTTCCTTCTTTGTTCTGTTATTCAAAATTCCAGCCATTTGTTCGGTTAGTACCCGTTTGGCTATGATCCTTTTATCCTGATCGAGCAAATACATGACCGGAGAACTGTGCACATCATATACTTCTCTGAAATCAGCAGTCATGCTGTAAAACCCATTTACATTAATCCACTTTGTCTTATTCTTAATGATGTAGTTCTTCATGTCTTTCCAGGATGTGTCCATGCACACGGCGTAAACCTCAAGATCGTATTGCTGCCTGTTCTTTTCGTAGAAATCTATTAAAATGGGCGTTTCTTTTTTACAATGACTGCAATCCGGATCCCAGAAATAGATAAGGGTATATTCAGCTGGTACTTTGTAAAGCGAAACCGGTGTTTGCAAGGTGTCGAAAAGAATCATCTGAGGTGCAGGTTGTCCAATCAGGATCGGACAAAGCGTATTGGCCCGCTTGATCAGATTTTCCTTTACCGTTTTATTCATCCAGCCCATTTTCGGATCATCATAATAGGTATCGACGAGATGAACAAAAATGGCATCGTAACCCATAATCTCAGAACTTTCATACTTAACGGTCAGGTACCACATAAGGTACTTGAAAGTTTCAGGGTTTTCTCCGGCCATTAAAAATAATTTATCAATGGCAACTATCAGTGAATCAGGGACAGGTGGGGTTAGTTTTGTCAGATACTGCTCAACTTTGGAATGCAGTAAAGGTGTCCGCACAAGGCGATCGTCATTCAGATTTATGTTATCCCAAAAATGCGCCTTGAAATATCGGTAACTAAACGTAGAATCAGCCCTGCCGTTGTCCAGAATTGGTGCAGGCGGTATCTCGGGTTCCTTCATCGATTTGAGAAATAATGAGATAAAACTATCCGGATTCGAGTTGATTATTCCGGCAATATACTTCTTTACTTCATCGTTAAGCATCTCTATCTTGTTGTTAACAACCAGGGAAGAGTCTGAGCCTGTTTCAAACTTCTTCCTGAGTTCAATCAACTCCATTTGTTGTTTTTGCTTATCAGCAAGAAATCTGATATAATCGAAAAAGAGTTGGTTTTCAGGATTGTTTTTAGAATTCAGACTGGCAGGT
Organism: Bacteroidales bacterium; assembly: GCA_038317155.1. GTDB lineage: Bacteria > Bacteroidota > Bacteroidia > Bacteroidales > Lentimicrobiaceae > Lentimicrobium. The sequence continues at coordinate 12,801 of JBBQBC010000068.1, read as the reverse complement.
ATTTTTTCTTTATTCCCGGTAATGGTAAATCCCTGTTTCCCGGAAACGATAAAATCGAAAAGCTTGGTTTTATTTGATCCTGCAATAAAATACATTCCTTCGGGAAGAAGTTTTGATCCGGTAAAAGAATAGGAACCCTTTAAAGGGAAGGCGGTATCGGCAACAAATTGTTTATCGCCGTTGTAATTTGCCAATAGTAAGAGGCTGTCATTTAGCCCTGCTATTTGAAGATTAATCTTATAGCCATTTTGTGCAAAGAGATTAATTGTGGAGAAAAGCAAAATAATCTGCAATAAAAGAAGTATCCGTAAGAATGAGAATTTCATGGTTAGACCAGATAATGATTGTAATGCAAAATTACCTAAAAAATCAACCTGCATTGATTAACCGGGATTGGATATTTATTTAAATTAGAGGCTAAGGTAACTCTAAAACCATGGATTATGCGTAACTTTGATAATTCAAAGCTAACAATGAGAATAAAACTGCTGGTTGCCATTTTTTTAAGCGTTCTGCCTTTAACTTTTTTGGCTGGACAGAATGATAAGTCTGATTCTATACTTCTTCAGGAGAGAGCTTACTATTTCCGGAAGTATAAATCTGTCCGCGACACCATGACCATTAATAGCTGGCTGAACCTTAAACGTGTATCCGATAATCTTGAGCAGGTTGTCAAACGCGATCAGCAGGTTATTGACTTCTTACGCGTTAAGATATCATCTGATTCAACGATAATAGCAACTTTGACGGATATCTCAACGCAAAATAATATACTTCCAACCCATAAGGAGGTTAAGATAAAAAATGGCTGGGTGGATGATTTTCCGGCAAGTTACCTGATAGCTTTTGTTGGGTTTCTGTTTCTTTTTGTACTTATCCTGATTTATTTTCTGATTGCCAGATACAATAAGTTTAAGAGATACAGAAGCAGCAGCGATCATTATGAAAGCATTGCCGAAGAGAGGTTGCATCAAATAGAGCAGTTGGACCTGGATTTGAGGAAAATGAAACAGCGCGAGCTTGATTTTCGTGAAGAACTTGAAAGGGGTATGCAGTCCAATCAGGAACGTTTGCTTTTGCTTCAGGAAAAATGCGAACAACTCGAAGTGGAAAATCAAAAACTCACAGGAAATAAAACGACCCCTTTTGTAACTCATCCAGCTTCATCATCAGAAGGTTTCACAGGCGCTGATTTACCTGATAATCCAGATGAGTTAAAAGGGATGATAAAATCGCTTTATAATGAGCGAAACAGTCTGTTGAACCTGGCAGGTAAACTGCGGGCGCAATTGGATGGTGAAAGCAGGAAAAATCACGAAATTTATGAAAGGATTAATCTTCTGATGAAGGATTTGTCTGAAAATAAAGTTCAGTAACAATCATAAACGGTTTCGATAAATTCATTCTTACCGTCTAAAAATCGTCCGGGCATCTTGCTGGATTTATGCGTGTCTTGTCTTTAATGGGATTAATAATATAAGAAAAACCTGCCGAAGTTAAAGAATAGCGGTCGCTGATTCCAGTGGAACCAGTTTGTGAATCAAGCAGATCCTCGTTGCGTAACCGGAACGAAAAACCTCCTGATATCATCCAGTTGCGACCCAGATAGTAGTCAAGTTCAAATCCGACTGGAATACTCAGTGAAGAACCGGCTTTACCTAAAGGTTTCATTTCCTGAGAGTAGCCTTCCGAAGAAAGGTAAGTTCCTGTGGATATACTGTATTTTATTGATCTGTAATTAACATAACCTATACCGGTATTAGCAGTCACCTTGAATCGTGATTTATTGTATGGCCAAAGTAAATTGCTGAGGTTTATGACTGCTTCCAGGTTTATTTCATTAAAATGATTTTTAAAATACATGTCAAGGCCAGGATTTGAGCCCCTCATTTTACCACGGCAATAGTTAACTCTCATATCTATTAACCGGGTTATTGACTTACCCATCATAATGCCCAATCCAAAGTCACTTTCATCGGTAAATTTTCTTACAGGATCAAAATCATGAACACTCAAGTCCCCGAAAAAAGATACAACAGAGATTTGCGGCCCCAGGTACCAATGATCCCTAATGTTATAAACCTGACTAATTGCGTTATTTGAACCAAAATAAAATGAAAGAATGACCATAATCAATGCAATTCGTCTGGAAAATTTATTGGTCAGATCAGTCATTGTAGTCGAAACAGTTTATTTGGAAATTCGGAATGCAAAAGATCATCTGAACAATTCAGGCGTCATTTTGTGAAATCAATTTTATAACCGAAGCACCCGGTAAATGTTGCAAGGGTTTCCATACCTAAAGAATTAATGCTTAAAATCTTTCTCGCCGGCATTCACCTTAATTTCCAGATAGTTTTCTGATGGTGGAATCGGGCAACTGTACTTTTTGCTGTAAACGCAGTAAGGATTATAGGCCTTGTTAAAATCGATGATAATCTTGTCACCTTCAATAATATGGGCATCAATAAACCTGCCGCCTCCATAGCTTTTTAAACCAGATGTTGCATCCCTGAAAGGCACAAACAGGTAGTCTTCAAAGCCGGGTTTATCCATTAATCCGACATTTCTGTAAATGGTTAGGGTATATTCTTTTTCTCCGACGGCAAAATAAGCTTTACCATAAATAAGGTAAAGTGGTAGCCTTTCGGTAGTCGTTTTCATTTTGATGGTGTCGGGATTGTTGTATTTCTCAAGCCTGGCTGATATCCGCCACGATTGATTAATTTTGAAATAGCTTAGTCCCCTGAATTCCTTCTTTTTAACAGAATCAAGCGGGGAATCTTTATCTTCAATAAATTCTTTGTCTTTTTCAACTCTTTCTTTTTTAATCGATAAAGTATATTCTTTTATTTCTGCACGTTTTTGAGCATAAATACCTGCATTGAATAATAAAAGTAAAGCTGCAAGGGCCAGTTTTTTAGTAGGTATCATGATTGATTGGTTTGGAGTGCAAAGTTATCAGATTAAATGATCAATCGGGGATTGAACAGTTTCAACGCTGCACTGTTAATAAGAAAAAATGAAATGAATCTTGCTGAAATAAGGAAAGATTATATTAAGCATTCACTCGATGTCATGTCAGTGGGTTCTGATCCGCTTAAATTCTTCTTCTCATGGCTTGATGAAGCCATTAACGCCGGAGTTCAGGAGCCAACGGCTATGGCAGTATCTTCTGTAGCTGAAGATGGTAAACCTTCATCTCGGGTTGTACTCCTCAAAGGTATTGAAGATGATGGGTTTAAATTCTTTACAAACTACAATAGCCGGAAAGGGCTGGAGATAGCCGGTAATCCTAATTTGGCACTGCTGTTTTTCTGGCCTGAACTTGAAAGACAGGTAAGAATTGAGGGTAAAGCTACCAGGGTAAAGAAAAGCGAATCTGATATCTATTTCAATTCCAGGCCTTTGGAAAGCAGAATTGGAGCAATCATTTCCCCGCAGAGCAAAGTAATAGCCGGAAGGGCTGAACTTGAAAAGGAGTATCTTCGTATTGCAGAAAAAAATCGCATAAGAGAAATTACCAGGCCGGATTATTGGGGTGGTTATGTTGTAACTCCTGATTCTATTGAGTTCTGGCAGGGGAGGCCTGGCAGGTTGCATGACAGGATCAGGTTCCGAAAGGATGGTAATAGTTGGATCAGGGAACAACTTGCTCCATGATTATTTGCCATTTATGTCAACAGACTCACACTTTGTGTTTACTCCGGAAACTAATTATTTGACACCTTCCGCAAAAACACTAACCGCCAGCTGGCGGATATTAATTTTAATATGTTGATATATAATATTATGCGTAAATTAGTGTCTTGGAAATCTAGTGTATATTTTACTTTATTGACTTTTAGGAGCAGGCTCAAACTTTGATTTTAAATCGCTGATTAGTTCTTCAAGCTGCTGTGGTTCGAAATGTTTGTCTCTTGCTAGCTCCGCAATTGTTCCCCACACAGTTTCCCCGCAAATAATACAATACAGGTTACGTTCTGATAAAAACAAAACTGCTGGCGGATAGGCTGCCACAAGGTCAGCAACCATCATTTCTGCACTGATTTCTGGCATGGTAAAATCTTCAGTCAGCTTGATGCTCTTTACGCAATTTATCGTTAACAGTTTTTACCGGGTTGAATGTAATGATCGGGACTTCGACAAATATCGTAATCCAGTCAGCCATTGCACCGTTCCAGAGGCCCGGAAGCTCCTGGGCTTTTAGTTCACGGCCATCTTTTGATTTAATAGAAATAAATCCGGTTGAAGGATCGACAAAATCGCGCAAATCGAATTGCTCTCCATTGAAATCACGCACATAACAAACCAGATCAACAGGATTGAAGTGTGTTGATTTATTGAAAATTTCTTTCTGAGCATCGTTGTTTAGGTCAATTTGTGATGATTCAACGATCTGGAGAGAAATTTCTCCCTGGGTATTTTTCACCCAGAAAGGGCCTCCGCCGGGTTCTCCTTCATTTTTAACCATCCCGCAAATTCTGATTGGCCGGTTAAATTTTGTAAAAAGAAAATCAATCTTTTCGATAGGAGTCATTTCTTCAAACTCAGATCCGGGCTGAATGTATAGCTTCTCTTTGGCAAAGGTTACAATCTTTTTGACTTCATTATCGCTCAGATTACCCGCTTCAAGTTTATCGAGATATTCAAAAATCTTGTTTCTAAGTTCAATCAGGTAGCCTCCGATGACACGTTTGTAGCGATAAGTCTGATCTTTCAGCCGGTCAGGTACAATGTTATCGATGTTCTTGATAAAAATAATTTCCCCTTCACGATCGTTCAGGTTTTCGATGAGTGCTCCGTGCCCTCCTGGACGAAAAACAATACTCTCATCACTGAGCCGGAAAGGTTTGTTTCTGGAATCAACAGCTATAGTGTCGGTTGAAGATTTTTGAATCGAGAAGGTCAGTTCGTAGGTAACATCGAAAAGTTCCTCGTACTTATCCTTAACTTTATTTATTTCTTCGATAAACCGGTCGGCATGTTCGGGCGATACAGTAAAATGCACGGCAACCCTGCCATCCTCATTCTGACCATAATTTGCACCCTCTACCAAATGCTCTTCCATAGCCATACGGGCACCATCATCGTAGCTGTGAAATCTAAGCAAAGCCTTTGGAAGTGCTGCATATCCCAGGCCTTTATCTTCAAGCAGGAAATCAATAATGCTTAAATAGTCCTTTTCTGCCAGACAAGTCTCAATATTTAACCCGTTAGCTGACATAACTGCCTTAAGGTCATTATAGAAGGCAAATTTGTGAATATTGGAAATGAAATTGTAGGCAGAATTAAATCCTTTGTCACTTTCGAGAAGCTTTTGAGTATCGGTTTCTTCCGAATATCTCTCACGGAATTCAAACAAAGATTTAAACATACGGCTGGCCGCTCCGGAAGCAGGGACAAATTTCAGTATTTCAAAATCATCGTGGTTTTTGTCATAAAACAACATTAATTTATCGGCATCGGTTTCCGAAAATGACTTTATGCCATTGCTGATGGTCGCTTCTGCAGACAACTCAACGTATGGGAAGCCCGATTTAAAGTTTTCTATCTGCTGCTCAATAACTTTGGGGTCAATTCCTTTTGCTTGAAACTGACGAAGGTCGTTTTGTGTAAACATAAAATCAATGTTTATATGATGTTGAAAACCATGAATGGTTAATACCTGTTCAGAATTTAACTTACTGCTACAAAAATAAACATTTTAAGCCTGATAACCTATACCATTTGCATGGCCTGAAGCATTGTCATTGAGCCATAAAATGTCAGAGGTTTGAGTAATTGTTATAAACAGTTGATTACCAATTAATTCAAATAAATAGACATAGTTACCTGATTCTAACCTGAAAAACCAACAAGATAGACGATATAAGAGAGATATAGAATCAAAAAGAAAGCTCCTTCAAGACGGTCGATCTTTCTCCCTTTGCCAATAAAAACAAACAGAAACATCAGTAAGCCAGCAATAAGGGCTGTAAAGATATCAAAGTTGGAAGTAACAGAGAATGGTAGTGGCCTGATTACAGCGCTGGTGCCGAGTATAAAAAAAATATTGAAAATATTGGAGCCGACCACATTCCCGATGGCGATCTCGCTGTTTTTCTTCAAAGCGGCTGTTATACTGGTTGCGAGCTCCGGCAGCGAAGTTCCGGCTGCTACAACAGTTAGCCCTATTACGGATTCAGTCATGCCAAGTGAACGAGCAATGTCAACTGCCCCCATAACCAGGAAGCGGCCTCCGAAAAATAACCCGGCCAGGCCTACTATTACATAAAGTCCTGATTTTGGTACTGACATTTGAACTTTTTCCACTTCCATAAGCGGGCCGGATTGTTTTGCAAGGATAAATGTGTAAGCCATGAATATGGCGAAAAATCCCAGTAAGACCAAGCCATCTATCCTTGATATTTCATTTTTCTGATACCCGTCTATGAGAACGTCGTTGGCCATGAAAGCTATGATGACAATGGCCAGGATGCTGAAAGGTATTTCTTTCCACACAGTATTGTTCATAACAGCAACAGGCATAAACATTGCCGTGATACCAAGGATTACCAGTATATTGAAAATGTTACTTCCTAAAATATTCCCAATCGCGATATCGGTATTCCCATTAAAGGAGGCAATAAGGTTCACCACCAGTTCAGGAGATGAAGTTCCGAATGCAACTACCGTCAGGCCAATGACAATATCTGAAATGTTAAACTTTCTGGCAAGGGACGAAGCGCCGTCAACCAGCCAGTTAGAACCAAAAATGAGCAGAATCAGGCCGCCGGTCAATAGTAAGTAGCTCATAGTTAAAGGATTATTTACTTAATGTTGATTTCTTAAAATTAAGCAGAAAAAGGAAATTAAGCTGCAAATGAAAAAAGTTATTCAGGTCTTTGCTGGTATTCCGAATTTGAGACTGCCACACTGGTCCAAACTCAATTCTGTTTTGTTTCGTCAACCGGTAGCCCAACAATCCTGATACCCAGTTCTCATTATAAAAGGCATTGCGGGGTTTATTAAGACTAAAATAGGCTTCATTGGCAAGTAAAAGATAAAATTCCCCGACATCTGTTTTTTCTCCCTGAAGTGGCGTTTCAAGCGCAATCTGATACCTGAACCTCCATCGCAATGGTGCTGCCTGGCCTTCTTTTGAAATGATTCTTTCTTCAAGTCTGAACCTGTTGCGAAGCCTGAGGTTATTCATCAGGCTGGTAACTGATATTTGTTGCCAGAAACGATTTTCAGAACCTGATGTAACCCTGCCGGGATCATTTTGCCTGAAGTACCATGCTGCCGCAAAATGAACCTGCTGTGTAAACTTGTAAACCATGCCGGCCTGAAAGTCATAATAGCTGATGGCAGCCGGAAAATTCTGATCACCGTAAGTACGATCATCCAGGTTATATTGAATGGAAGAATTCAGATTAAGGTCCATGTAGTTTTTGACAGGCATGGTCACTGAAAGCCCTGGAAAAAAAGTGATAAATGTCCTGTCCTGAGCATGAGTTTTGTTGGTGCATAAGCACAGGATTATGATAACCAACAGCTTTAAAGGCGATCTCAAACTAAAATTCATTGGTAAAGGTTTCTATCTCAATGATCTGATCATTCATATAACCGCCCATAGAATTAAAAAGAAACTCATACAACTCTCCTTTTCCTTTCAGCCGGCCTTTAACCGTAATTTCATATCTGATTCCATCCGGGGACAACTGATGTTGTATTTTTTTTAAGGTAAACCCGTCAAATCTGTGTTTGAGTGTTTTGTTGATATTTTCTAATATGCTGTTTCCCAAATCTGTTTGAGGAATGGTCATCTCTGTATCTAACCATTCACCATCGCTGCTGAATTCCATACTGTAAACAGCACCATTGAATTCAAATTTGGCTTCGAAGGTCTTATCCTGATTGTTCGTTTCAATATAATACTTTACACCACTTATTCCAGGAAAACCGGCCTTGAGAATTTCGTGGGATTTGTCAGGAAAGGAAGTGCCATCTATGCGCTTTTCTATCTCGACCTTCTGAGCATGAAGTGAAATTGTAAAGAAAAGAAGTATCCCGATGAATACAAATCTGATGGTAGTCCGGATCATTTTGTTAAAGCTTTTCTGTCGATACTTAAACGCTTTCTGATACCGATTGTTTAAACGTAAATGGAAATGTATTTTTAATTAATACACATAGATTCGCAATAAATTACATATTGTTAAACGATTCAGATGAAGTAATGCCGGATCAGGATTTGAGATAATTCATAATTTCAGTGATATTAAAATCTGCTTCTCCATTTATTATCATTGTGTTATGTAAGACTTTTGGTAACTGTCCATAGCGTATGTACCCTTCCCAGATGTGATTAATGTACCATTCTGGTTCCTTTCCCCAGCGCTCATCCAGTTGTTTTCTCTGTATAAACGTTTGCCTGCCGATCTCAATAAAGACAGACTTGTTGTAAAACTCAACAATTGAATGATCATGAAAGGCAAAAAGCCCTTCAACTAGAACGGCTTTCCCGGAAACCAGGCCCAATTCAACAGCCTGCCTGAATCTGTCCCAATCAATGGCTTCCGGTCTTTCCCAGTCAATGTGATCCTTGATTTTTGGAATTTCAGTTTCAATTGGAATATAGGTGTCCTGATGAATGACAATAGAGCCCGGAATTTCTTTCTGTAAAAGATCAGCCAGAAAAGTTTTTCCTGATCTGCTGACACCTCCGATTCCGATACAAAGTGGTTTATTCAACATTATTTAAGGACTTTAACATGGGAATCCGCAATTAACGGTCTACGGGTTAAATTGTTATACAAACATAGGGGTTAACAGCATACATTGGACGAAAAAAAATATTTTAAGGCATGTCCATAAATGAAAAAAAGTTTTACCTTTGCGCACTCAATTGCCCAGGTGGTGAAATTGGTAGACACGCCAGCTTGAGGGGCTGGTGTCCTTAAGGATGTGCAAGTTCGAGTCTTGTCCTGGGCACTTTAAAAATCCGAAAAAGATCGGTAGCAGTCGAAAGACTGTATTTTTTTGAATTTTTTTTTTTTTTTTTTTTTTCGCCCGGATGGCGGAATTGGTAGACGCGCTAGTTTCAGGGACTAGTATACCTAAGTATGTGCAGGTTCGAGTCCTGTTCCGGGCACAATTTATGATTATAACCACTTGTAAAACAATAGTTTGCAGGTGGTTTTTTATTGTGACATTCCATTCTACATACCTTTTTGTTTATTTCCGCTTCTTTTGTTATCCAACCTGATGGAGTGTCTTTCTCTTCTGCCTTGCAGTATTGCTTTTGAAAAACTGCTCCCACTAGTCAGAAAAAGGGTAATCGTTTAATATTCCCAATTACTTCCGTAGGTTGGATATTAGCTGCTACTCAGTGATTATGTAAAAATACTCGTAAGCTTACGTTGGAAGTAACTCAACAGATGCCTATTCAAGTTCGGCTTCCGACTGGTAGGATTTCTCCATCTTGAATAGCGACTCATATTCTGTAACAACCGTGCTTTCCGGATTTTCGGCGACTAATTTATAACTCATAAGTCTTGAATTAAATGTTTGTCGAATCGCACACTGAATTTTTCCATTTCCATTTTTGGTATTTGCAGTTTGATTGCCAGTGTCCTCCAGTTTTTAACTGCATCTACCACTTCTTTAATAATTGCCAAACTTTGTTTTCTGTCAAGCATATATTCCTCGCACGAATCCAACAATATTTTTAAGCTCGATTCATTTGATGCGGAGGAGATAAGCAAACTTTGGTAATTGCTTGACGATGGATTTATATCAAAAGCGGGCGAAAGCGTCCAACCTTTCGTTGCAAGTAGAAAACCATGATTTCTAAAGTGGTCATCGGTATTACCTATGCATATATAATAAGCAACCCGGCGGAAAAGTTCTCTAAGATTGTCTTCAACCAGGGTACAACCTTTGAGGATAAAATCCACAATATCCAAATAACCATATCCATTTGCGTAATTGTCTCCATCGGATCGCCCAAGCATGTTCATTGCTGAAGAAAAATGAATGCGTTTGCCTTCTAAAGTCCGGTCAAAGCGCTCGGAAAGTAAGGTGTGGTATTTTTCATCACCAGAAATCAATCGTGTGGTAGCCACCTGTATGCCTGCTTTCTGAGCCAGCAGATGTGAGAAATGTTCCCAAAGTCCCACATCATAATCTTCATTTTGGGAGGGAAATTTTGCGATATAAAGTTTTCCATTTTCGTCAATGATGCTTGCTTTCGGGCGTGCACCTCCCAGCGATGATCCTGGCTGAAGCAATTGATTAATCCATTTTTTTTCAGGCAACTCGTTTTTATTTTCACTGATCTCAATTTCCATACTTGCCTGCAATAATGCCCGCAGGCTTGTCAATGGTGGAATTCGGTGTGATAAATGCTGATTGATGAAATCTCCATCGGGATCAGTTTTGAACCGGAAGCCTCCCATTCTTGAAAAATCGTCAATGCCCATCAAATGGTCGAATGAAGATAGCTTTATTATCGGGCGATTCTCTTCAATAGCCAAAATTTGTTCCCTCCTTAGAAGTAGCATTCGTCCCCAACGGTCGGGAAGCGCATCCGAAAAACATCCAAAGATGTCTTTTCCCGGTTTCGTATATTGCATGCCAGGATAGTTGTTGATATCATCACCCAACAAGATATCGCTGTGATTTTTCAGCCATTCCCGGCTGTATTGAAAGCCATAGGTGTCTGAGCCACGAAGATTCTCGAAGCTTAATTCGCCGATTAACGCTGCCTCTTTTAACCAGTCGAAATCACCATATACCCACAATTTCATCATATACTATTTCTTTTTAGCTGACTTTTTTCTTGTTTTCAAACCCAGATCCTGTAACGTCTTGCCAATGGTATCATCTTTGGCTAAACAAAGAATATCATCGTCCAATTGCAATGCATATAGCACACGCAGATAGATGCCGAACGATACCGTAGGAAGCCCTTTTTCAACGCGCGAAACGGTCAACTCAGACGCCATTGCCCGTTCAGCAATCTGAGCAATGCTAAGATTACGCCTCAGGCGTGCTAACTTTATCTGCTCACCAACCGTTTGCATTTTTTGTTCCAGTTTTCGGGGAAGTTTGTTCCCCATTGTACTTTTTGTCATACGCTTAACCCATCATATAAGTTGTAAAAATAAGCATATTCATTTATTATATGATAGGTTTGGTATTTATTTCCTAAAAAAAGGTACTTAAGTTGAAAAGAACTTCTGGATTTTTTAGTTATTACTATTCCATTTTTTTGAAGGGATTGACTGGTTTATTCGAAAAAGCTGTACGAAACTGGTAGCTAATGTTTTACGTTGTTTACCCGTTCTGTTGGTCATATCTACCTGAGGACAATTTGTCCCTCTGTATTCGCGAAGCAAATCATCACGTTTTCTCAACTTTTTTAATTAATCCGTAGAGTTGGAACTATCGGTAAGTATTTCAATTATATCCACCACCGAAAATACCATTCTTCCTCTTCTTCATTCCAAGAAGAACGAATTACTTTATCCTCAAAAAGTTTTATCGAGTTTCCTTCTTCTATTTTTTTACAATACTTCATTAAATTTTTGCAAAACCCTGTAAATCAATTTGTTATACAAGAAAGATTTTAATTCGCAAACACCTAAAAATCAAGTATTTGCTGCCTGCCCCGCCACTTCGGCGGGGTCTTTGTATCATTGCCTGCCTGATTGTTTGAGCAATCAAGCAGACCGGCGTGCGACAAAAGTTTACCGAACAATTGTTTTTAAGTATTTGACAAAAAATATTAGGCAAAAAATCGCATATACTATGCCTCTTACTTTTTATTTTTTTTCTTCATACATCAACAATCTACCTCGGTTTCATTCATGCTTTTTTCGCCATGCGGCAATCACGGCAGGGTAGTCCATCCGAAAAACATCCGAAGATGTCTTTTCCCGTTTGCGTATATTGCATGCCTGGATAGTTTTTGATATCATCACTCAGCAAGATATCGCTGTGATTTTTCGGCCATTCCTAGCTGTATTGAAAGCCATAGGTTTCGGTACCACGAAGATTTTCGAAGCTTAATTCGCCGATTAATGTTGCCTTTTTTAAGTAGTCGAAATCTCCATAGATCCACAATTTCATCATAACCTATTTCTTTTTGGTTGATCTTTTTATTGTTTTCAAACCCAGATCTTGTAAAGCCTTGCCCATTTTATCATCTTTAGCTAAATTTTTCAGACTTCGGTCATTCCTTCAGAAATCTAATCAGGTAAAGATACGGCCCGGCCATGTGATGCCTGAATATTTTATCAGGATCGTTAGGGTAATTCTTATAATACTCCTCATCTGCATAAAGCACGATGGTTGTTCCGGTCCTCACATAATTGTTCTCATATAGATATGCCGGAGCCTGATATTCCGGATGTAACTTATTGACAAACTTTCCTGCAGTTAACCCAAGATACTTTCTGTAGTTTTTTACAGCCCGTTTGGTTGGCCGGTCAAGTCTGCTGAATGCATAATTCATTACCAGCCTTGTCGGGAAGTTCTGCTTTTTAATAGTCTTTTTTGCATTGACAAACGGGTTAACCGTATTAAAATCATTGATAGTCTGAATGGATAAAGGTGTTTCAGGTACCCAGTCGGCCGAATTAACTACATTAAAGGCCCATCCTCCGGAAGTGATCGTTTCATAATCGTAGGCAAAATAAAGATTACCTGGTTTGGGTGCAGCACTGCAATATGTTTTAAACCTGATATCGGCCGGCAGCATTCCGTTTTTTTGCCTATAGATCAGCCAGGCTGTCATAAGGTAGGATATAC
>JBBQBC010000067.1:0-17015 GCA_038317155.1 Bacteroidales bacterium | reverse complement strand
GGTTTATTTTGACAACTCTTTTTGGGGTGTAACACCTTGGCTCCCCCACAATTTTTCGGCTGGCATTATTTTTCCCCGGGGGTCCTTGGTAAGTCTAGACCAACCGGAACCAGCAGCCGAGAGTGGCCGGAACCAGCAGCCGAAAGTGGCCGGAACCCGCAGCCGAAAGTGGCCGGGGTGTGGAAGGTGGTCTACTTTGTTGTGGTGGTCTTGACTGCGCTCGACCACCATGGCTAAGCTCGACCACCAAATTTACCCGGTAGTCTCGCAGTATTGGTGTTTTCGGCTGCTCTGGTGTGATGGCCTCGGCTACTTTGGTGCGGGGATTTTGACTACACTGCATTGGCGGTCTCGACTACGCTCGACCACCAAAGCTACGCTGGGCTGAAAGTTCACCCGGTGGTCGAGCGCAGTCGAGACCATCCGGAACCCGCAGCCGAAAGTGGCCGGAACTCGAAGCCGAAAGCATCCGGGGTGTGGAAGGTGGTCTACTTTGATGTGGTGGTCTCGACTTGGTTCGACTTCGCTCACCAACCACCGCTCGACCACCACAGATATGGTCGACCACCAAATTTACCTGGTGCTTGAGCGCAGCCGTAAGCATCCGGAACTCGCAGCCGAAATTATCGGGAACTCCAGGCCAAATACAACAATAAATTCAACTTCATCAGCCAACAACCCATGTAATATCCGATTTGCCTTATAGCATGCCAGTATCTTATATGCTTTATTAGCAGACGAATGTTTCCTGACCTTTTAATAAGTATATTTAATCCCGGAAATGAACAACTATTATGACAGGATTTTTATATATACTCAGGTGTTTTGACGATCGGCTATATGTTGATAGTACCATTGATTTGGAGAAAAGAATTGATGAGCATCAATCAGGTGTGGGAGCTAATTTCACAAAAAACAGGATTCCTGTTATATTGGTCTATTTTGAGGAATATGACAGGATCGAAGATGCTTTTCACCGTGAAAAACAGATTCAGCGCTGGTCGCGGGCAAAAAAGGAAGCACTTATAGCCGGGGATTTTAGCGATTTGAAAAACCTGGCTGAATGTAAAAATTCGACCCATTATTTACGAAATAAATAAAAATTACTGATTATAAGTACCAATATGTAGGGCCTGCTGAAAAATATCTATATACTTCAAAATAAAACTACTACATGATGAAAAAGAGAATCAGGTGCATGGAAATAATGTAATAACATCAAAAAACCGTGCATCTGGTTTGTGAATTACACCACTTTTTATCAGTTAAAACCACAGAGTGGCGAAACATTGGTAATAAATCGCAGAATAAGAGGATTTTAAGAAGCAGAGCACTGTAACGTGAAAGTGTGTCGGTTTTTTTGAGTTTTTCAGCAGACCCTATGTAGGCTGCTCTGGTGTGGTGGACTCGACTTCTCTGGTGTGGTGGTCTCGACTTCTCTGGTGTGGTGGACACGACTACGCTCGACCACCAAAGCTACGCTGGGCAGAAAGTTCACCCGGTGGTCGAGCGAAGTCGAGACCATCCGGAACACTAAGTCGAGACCATACGGAAATCGAAGTCGAGACCATCCGGAAAATAATCCTGGTTTCCCCATCGCTCAACTCACCTCCTCAGCCTTCCAAAGGCTAAAAAAACAATTTTCCAAAAGGGTATAAAAGCCTTTGACAGAAACTAATTTCCCAGATCCGACATAAACTTGATGCGCATCAGCCTAACCTCGTCTTCGGTATATTCGTCTTCACCCAGTTCCTTTATAGCATCATCGATTGAATCGCTTTCGGCTTCGCGGAAGTAATCGTAAATTTCTTCCTGATGATAGGGGTCAACATATTCGCTCACATAATAATTCAGATCGAGTTTGGTTCCGGCCGAAACGATGCGTTCAACTTCGGTGAGCAGTTCGCCTATGGTCATATTTTTTGCCAAGGCGATGTCTTCAAGGGATAATTTACGATCGATATTCTGAATAATATAAACCTTTAGCCCCGATTTATTAACGACCGATTTAACCACCATATCCATCGGGCGAATGATCTCATTTTCCTCTACATAGTTTTTGATCAGTTCGATAAAAGGTGCACCGTATTTCTGAGCTTTCCCGGCTCCAACCCCGGTAATTTGCTTCATCTCGTCGAAGGTGATGGGGTATTGAATAGCCATGTCTTCGAGCGATGGATCCTGGAAGATAACGAATGGTGGCAGGTTCTCCTTGCGAGAGATCTCTTTACGGAGGTCTTTCAGCATAACAAACAGAGTTTTATCGGCCGTGCTTGTTTTGGCTCCTCCACCTGCAAAGAAATCTTCATCGTCGGAATTCTCATAGTCATGGTCGCGCGTGAGCATGATAGAGTATGGTTTCTTCAAAAACTTATGTCCTTCAGGAGTAACCTTCAGCAGACCATAGTTTTCGATATCCTTCACAAGCAGGCGTTCAATCAGCATTTGTCTGATAACGGCATTCCAGTACTTATCGTCCTGCTCCATGCCTTTGCCAAATACCTCAAGCTGATTGTGCTTGAAAGACTTGTTGTTGGCCTATAATTTACCGGTAATCACGCCAATCACATGTTTGGCTTTGAAGAGTTGTTTTAGAGCAATAACTGTTTCCAGAACCAACTCTACAGCCTCCATACCCTCGAATTTCGTTTTCGGATGCAGACAGTTATCGCAACTGCCGCAGTTGTCCTCTTTGTAAACCTCTCCGAAATAATGAAGCAGTTGTTTGCGGCGACAAACCGATGATTCGGCATAAGCCACTGTTTCAAGAAGCAGTTGGCTGGCAATTTCCTGCTCGGCTACCGATTTGTTTTTATTGAATTTTTCAAGTTTCAGAATGTCATCGTAACTATAAAAAGCGATGCAATTACCTTCTCCGTCATCGCGACCCGACCGGCCTGTTTCCTGGTAATAACCTTCAAGGCTCTTGGGAATGTCGTGGTGTATAACATACCGTACATCCGGCTTGTCGATTCCCATACCAAAAGCGATGGTTGCCACGATAACGTCAATTTCCTCCATCAGGAACTTATCCTGATTGATAACCCTAGTGGCCGAATCAAGACCGGCATGGTAGGGTAGGGCTTTAATTCCATTCACCTGAAGGGTTTCGGCAAGTTCCTCAACTTTTTTTCGGCTCAGGCAATAAACAATACCCGATTTTCCCTGCTCTGATTTAATGTACTTGATAATGTCCTTGATCACCTCTTCACCCTTTGGCCTGACTTCATAATAAAGGTTTGGTCTGTTGAAGGAAGAGATAAACAGGGTAGAATCCATCATATTCAGGTTTTTCTGAATATCCTGTTGCACCTTGGGAGTGGCTGTAGCAGTAAGTGCAATTATCGGGACCCGTTTCCCGATTGCCTCGATAATCGGGCGCAGGCGGCGGTATTCAGGCCTGAAATCATGACCCCATTCCGATATGCAATGCGCTTCGTCAATGGCAAAAAACGAGATGTCTATCTCTTTAAAGAACTGAACATTCTCGTCTTTGGTAAGCGATTCGGGGGCAACGTACAGCAATTTGGTTTTGCCGCTTGTCAGGTCTTTTTTTACATCGGTTATTTCCTGTTTCGAAAGCGAAGAATTCATAAAATGCGCTATACCCTGCTCTGCCCCGAAATTCCGGATAGCATCCACCTGATTTTTCATCAAAGCAATCAGGGGTGATATAATAATGGCAGTGCCGGGGCTGATAATAGCCGGCAACTGGTAGCACATTGATTTACCGCCCCCCGTTGGCATAATTACAAAAGTATCCTTGCCATCCAGAAGGTTGTTGATAATGGCTTCCTGATTTCCCTTAAAGGAATCAAATCCAAATATTTTCTTTAATATCTCATTCAGCGAAAAATTTTCCACTTTCTTCATATTCGTCATTTTTAGTAGTTCCCCGGATGGCGGAAAAAAAACCGCGGGAATTATATCATCTGGTTATAACAAATTTAATCATTAGATGCTTTCAAATCAACTTTTTTCTCAAATGTTTAAAAACAGTCTTCACTTTTCTGTTCAACTCAACACTGCATGGTTTTAAATAAAAATTATGCAGGCACTGCCGTAAATCTGCTGCGTTTTTTCATATTCAACCGTTCATCAAACGGTTATACTCTATAAAAGTAGCATCCAATCTTATAAACCTTGCATGAAAGACAATCTTTACAAAAGATACCCCTGATACTGGTATTACCTGAAACTGCTCTTATTTCCCGGAAAAAGCAGATGGTTTTTTACTGATACCCAAAAGGAGTGCAAATTTCTAAAAAAAATCATTCCATGCAATCTTATTAAAAAGTGTTTTAAAGAACTTGTCGTTTTACATTATTTTTAAAAGTTTCCCGGCAAACGGACAAAGGCATGTTATTATTAAAACCTGTTTATTGTTGTATCTTTGCAGACCTAAAAATAAATCATTCCCCGGATAGCTAAGATAGTGCAAATTTTCCTGAACGTGGACTTTTTTTTCACAATATCAACAAGCTAACTTTATACCCGGAATAAGTTCAGACATATTAATTTTGAAAATAATCTCTCAGGTTTTCCTGGTAAATGCAGTTTAACAGCTAACTGAAAGGTTTTTAAAAGCATAGGGTATTAAAAGCATCTCATGAAAACAGTAGAAGAAATTAACGGGATAGCCCAGCGCACAATTCGTGAAGAGGCCGCTGCCATTGGGCAGTTGGGGAAATATTTGAACGGTGATTTTGCAAAAAGTGTTGAACTTATTTTTAACTCAAAAGGTCGTGTTATCGTAACCGGAATAGGGAAGAGTGCAAACATTGCTGCAAAAATTGTGAGTACATTCAACAGCACAGGCACTCCGGCGATTTTTATGCATGCCGCTGATGCTATTCATGGCGATCTGGGTATGATCAGACCTGAAGATGTTATTATCTGCCTTTCGAAAAGCGGGGATACGCCTGAAATTAAAGTGTTGGTTCCATTGCTGAAATTAATGGGCAATAAACTTATCGGTCTGGTTGGCAATCTTGAATCTTACCTTGCCAGGAATGCTGATCTGGTCATTAATTCGACGGTTGACCGTGAAGCCTGCCCAAACAACCTGGCACCAACGGCAAGCACGACTGCACAACTGGTAATGGGCGATGCGCTGGCTGTAGCATTGCTCGAATGCCACGGGTTTACACGCGAAGATTTTGCGCGGTATCATCCCGGTGGTGCACTTGGCAAAAGACTGTATCTCAGGGTTTCAGATATTTTCGGGAACAACGAAAAACCCGAAGTTCAGTTGAACGACGATATGAGGTCAGTGATACTTGAAATTTCATCGAAGCGACTTGGGGCAACCGCGGTGCTTGATGGAGAGAAACTTGCCGGAATCATCACCGATGGCGATATCAGGCGAATGCTCCACCGCGAAGGGCCGGTTCACCTGCTGAAAGCATGCGACATCATGACCCGAGACCCACAGACCATTAACGCCGATATCCTTGTTGCCGACGCACTCGATGTTATGCGTAAAAACAATATTACCCAGATTCTTGTTTTGGATAATGACCGGTATGTTGGTGTTATTCACCTGCACGATATTCTTAAGGAAGGAATTATCTGAGGTTTTTCCTGTCATTGGAAAATTTATAATAACTGAAATGTTATCTAAATTCCATGGTTTGCCGGCTGATAACGGATTTTTTATGATGACAAATTGCCTTTTTGATAATAAATAACAAGTAAATATAAACGGTAATGGGAATACAAGCTGACGGGTTCAACCAATACAGGCAGAAAATGAATGACCGCCTGTTGACCGCAGAAAATAATAAGGTTATCAAACGCATTTTCAATGTTGATACCAATGCTTACCTTGAAGGAGTGTTGCCGGTAAAAACAAAGGAAATGCTGGGTCTTGTGTCTTCGCTGGTACTTCGTTGCGATGACTGTATCCGTTACCATTTGATTAAGTGCTTTGAAAACGGTATGACTGAAGAAGAACTTTTTGAGGTGTTGGGTATTGCCAACCTGGTTGGTGGCACGATCGTTATTCCACATACCCGCAGGGCTGTTGAGTTCTGGGACGATCTTAAACAATAGACCGGTTCTTTCTCATTTCCAAATTAATTATGAAAACGATACTATCCGACAAGGGACATATTCATGGGATCAGGTTCATGCCTGTCATTATCGCCTGCTTGCTGATGCTGTCATTTCTGCAGGTTGGTGCGCAGGTTACCAAGGTGCGCGGAAAGATAACCGATGGGATTACCGGCGAACCGATGCCTTTTGTAAATGTTTATTTTAAGGGGACAACCGTTGGAGCCACCAGTGATCTCGATGGAATTTACGCTATTGAAACACGGGCCGGCTCCGATACCCTTATTGCTTCATCGGTGGGCTATGTTGTAGCCAAAAAGCTGGTGGTCAGAAACCGTTATCAGGAAATTAACTTTTTGATGATGTCCAGCCGGATTGATTTAGCTGAAGTGGTGATTGTTCCGGGTGAGAACCCGGCTGAGGTTATTCTGAAGAAAGTTATCGCCCGAAAATCAGAAAATAACCGCGAAAAACTTGATTATTATGAGTATGAAGCCTATAACAAGATTCAGGTCGATGCCAATAACCTGACGGAGAAGTTTATGAACCGGAAGATACTGAAGCCTTTTTCTTTCATTTTCGATTATATCGATACTTCTTCGGTCAATGGCAAAACCTATCTTCCTATATTTCTTTCAGAATCATTATCAGATGTTTATTACCGGAAAAATCCCTCATCTTCGAGAGAGGTTATTAAGGCTAACCGGGTTTCGGGTATCCGCGATGAAAGTGTGTCGCAGCTTTTGGGAGACAAGGTTTCGCAGATAAACATTTACGACAACTACATTGCACTTTTTTACAAGAATTTTGTGAGTCCGGTAGCCGGATTCGGATTGCTTTATTATAAATATTACCTTGTTGACAGTGCAAACATTGATGGACAATGGTGTTATAATCTGGCTTTTAAGCCCAGAAGAAGGCAGGAATATACGTTTGTTGGTAATTTCTGGATTCACGATACAACTTTTGCAGTTCGTAAGGTTGATATGCGGATTGTTGATGATGCCAATCTCAACTTCATCAACGACCTGGTACTTCAGCAGGACTATACAATGGTTAATAAACAGTTTTGGATGCTTTCGCGCGAGAAACTGGTTGTTGACTTAAATTTTACCGAAAAGGATTCAGCCAGTAACATGGGTTTTTATGCAACCAAGACCACCTCATACCGGAATTTCATTATAAACGAGCCGCGCGAAAAGGCGTTTTACAATACACCGGTCTCTGTGTTGGTTGACGATCACGCCAATGACAAACCCGATGAATTTTGGGATGTTTCCCGACACGAAGAATTATCGCGGCGCGAGAATATGGTTTACCAGATGGTTGACACGCTTAAAAGTCTGCCAATATTCAACACCTGGGTAGATGTTATCCAAATGGCAACTTCAGGCTATTACGTTAAAGGCAATATGGAGTGGGGGCCTTATATGTCCACTTACAGTTTTAATGCCCTTGAAGGAAGCCGCATAAGGTTAAGTGGCCGCACCAGCAATAATTTCAGCACCCGTATTATGTTCGATGGTTATACTGCTTACGGGTTTCGCGACCAGCAGTTGAAATATGGTGGTGGTTTTATATACATGGTTGATAAAAACCCCCGAAGGGCATTAGGAGGTTCATTCAGATATGATGTTGAACAACTCGGGCAGAGTCAGAATGCTTTTCGGGAAGATTTTCTGCTGGCTGCTCTTTTCAGACGGAATCCTGCCGACAAACTTTCGATGGTGAGGCAATATAAGTCATACTACGAGCATGAATGGTTTACCGGATTCTCCAATACATTTTCCTTCATCCAGCGCAGTGTCTGGAGTGCCGGCCGGGTTCCTTTTGCAATTGATTGCCAAAGCGGTGATTGTGGCAATCTTACCAATGTTTTAAGGACGAGCGAATTTTCAATTAATACGCGCTTTGCCTACCAGGAGAAATTTATCTCCGGTGAATTTGAAAGAACCAGTCTTGGGGCAAAATACCCGATCCTTGAATTAAACTATACTTATGGATATCCCGGCCTTTTCGACAGTAAGTTTGAATTTCACCGGTTACAGTTTGGTATCAGACACTGGTTTAATATCATGTCGTTAGGCTGGTCGAAGTATTCAATTGAAACCGGGAAAATATGGGGTCGCTTACCTTATCCGTTGCTCAAGATTCACCCCGGAAATGAAACCTATTGGTACGATGAATCTGCTTTTAACCTGATGAATTACTATGAGTTTGTAAGTGATCAGTATGTAAGTTTCTATTATACTCATCACTTTGTCGGCTTCTTTTTTAACAAAGTGCCCTTGTTGCGTAAGCTCAAATGGCGTGAAGTTGCCCAGATCAAGGGAGTTATGGGTAATGTGACAAAAAAGAATCTTGAATATTCTGATCTGCCTCCCGGCACTTTTACAACGGGAAAACCTTATTTCGAAGCAGGCCTAGGTATTGAAAACATCTTCAGGTTTCTGAGAGTAGATGCTATCTGGCGCCTGAGTTATTACGACCATCCCGGTATTACCAAATTCGGGGTGATGGTTTCGATGCAGTTTGATTTCTGACAATTACCTACTTTTGAAAGTTCAAGTTACGAGCCAATGATCCTCAGAACAGAAAATCTTGTTAAAAAATACCGGCAGCGCACGGTGGTCGATAATGTTACCGTTCAGGTTGAGCAGGGTGAAATTGTTGGTTTGCTTGGGCCAAACGGAGCAGGTAAAACCACCTCATTTTACATGATCGTGGGTTTGATTAAACCACTTTCAGGACGGGTTTTCCTTGATGAAACCGATATCACCGAGCTTCCGATGTACCGGAGGGCACAGTTGGGTATTGGTTATCTGGCGCAGGAAGCTTCAGTTTTCAGACAACTAAGTGTTGAGGACAACATCACTGCAGTACTTGAGTTTACCAAATTGACAAAAAGTCAGCAACGCGAAAGGCTGGAATCGTTGTTGCAGGAATTTGGTCTCGCCAATGTCAGGAAGAGCCGTGGAATACAACTTTCGGGTGGGGAAAGGCGGCGCACTGAAATTGCCAGGGCGCTGGCTGTTAATCCAAAATTTATTTTGCTAGATGAACCTTTTGCAGGCGTTGACCCAATTGCTGTCGAAGATATCCAGCAAATCGTTTCAAAACTCAAGGCCAAAAATATTGGCATTTTAATTACCGACCATAACGTGCACGAAACGCTTAACATAACTGACCGTGCTTACCTGCTTTTCGAAGGGGCGGTTTTGAAATCGGGAACTGCTGAAGAACTGGCATCTGATGAACAGGTTAGGAAGGTTTACCTTGGACAAAACTTTGAACTGAGGCGTTAGTTTCAGCCCACAATAAGACATCAGGAAGTCAGTTCTGGTTAAAGCAAAATTCCTGAAGGTCCTGTTGGTGATAAAAATAAACTAAATTCCTTCCAATTCCCTGCATACATTCGACATTTTTTCGAGTTGGGAAGCTTTTTCGGGTTTACCTGATTGCAGGAGGTACCTGGCTACAGAATCAATTTTATCGAAGTTTACGATTACGTCAGAATCGATGTCAAGAATGTGGTTGTAAAATTCTATGGCCGGATCAACGCCCTCCTCAATGGCCATTTTGGCAAGGGTTTCGGTGTAAACAGCATTTTCATTGCCATTTATTATGCTTTCAATCTGCTTTACCAGTTCATGATTGATACGGGTACTGGTATTGTTCAGTACAATAATCGTATTTTGCGAATCGAGATACCGGTGAAAATTGGTTCGTGCTCCTTCCCATAAGCCATTGTGATAGATCACCTTGCAGCCATTGCATTCTCTTATCCTGAAACCAAAACCATAAGGGATTTCCTTGCCCGATGGTGTCATAATGGGTGCAAATGCTTCGTCCAGCAGGGCCTGGTTTATGGGTGAGCCCATGTAGAGTGCGCGGTCCCACTTAAACAAATCACCTGTGGTGGTGCAAACGCCCTTATCACCAACAGGACCGTTATTTTCAGTATCCATAATCCGTATATAGCCAGATCTGGATGCCCTGAAACCATCGGTTTGCCTCCGTTTGATGCTGGTATCCGCGGAACTGTAAACGAATGTTGATGTCATCCCCAGGGGTCTGAAAACCCTGTGTTGGAGGAAATCGTTAAGGCTCATGCCGGAAACACGCTGCACGATTGTTGCAAGCATTACATAACCGGTATTTGAGTAATCATATCTTGTTCCCGGCTGAAAAAAGACAGGTAATTTGTACCTGGCCATTAATCCAATCACATCTTCATTGTTGGGTGGCCGGCTATTATCCCAGTATTTGTCGGTCAGGTACATGTAATTGGGTAACCCGCCAACATGGTGAAGCAATTGTCTGATGGTAACGTTCCTGTAAGGAAGTTCGGGAATGTATTTTGTCAGAAAGTCATCAAAACTAAGTTTGCCATCTGATTGTAAAAGCATAATGGCGGCAGCGGTAAATTGTTTACTTACCGAAGCTAACTGATAAACCGATTCCGGTTTCGAAGAAACTTTCTTAATGGGGTCTGAATAACCAACCGAACGCTGATAAACATTGAAACCATTCAGCGCAACCAGTATATTACCGTTAAAACTGTTTTTTGAGGAATAATCATTGATAAGCGAATCAATACGGGCAATTTTTTCAGAAGCGAATATTTTACAAAGATCGAGGTTTTCCTGATCAGTAAGCACTTCACTCTTGTTGAAGTTGGCACTGGAAATCCAGCTTTCGTTTCCTGACAAGCCACAAATAAGTGCAAAGATTAATAAGAGCCTGAATAAATGTTTCATTGATTTACTGAAAGTTTTTGTCGTTTAGAAATCTTCAGATTCACAAAAGTATAATTCTTTTTTAACGAACGTAAAATTTTTTTTAAAATTTTTCTTTCCCGGCAAAAGCGGAAATCAATAGGTAAAGGACAACAATCAAAGGAATTCCTGCCCATTTGAAAACAATGAGTGCAATTACCGAGCCAATTACCAGGCTGTATTTGAGCTTGTTTGCCGCAAATGAAAAACCGCTGGCAAACTTTAGTGCGAATAGTGGGATTTCCGAAACCAGCAGGTAACATGAAACCGGGATCAGAGCCAATTGGAAATAAATGCTTCCGGCCAATGTTGAGATAAAGCCTGCATTCTGAAGTGCCTGACTTCCTGTAAACAAGGGTAATGATGCAATAAACATTGCATTGGCCGGGGTGGGTAATCCTAGAAATGAGGTTGTCTGGCGGGTATCGAGGTTGAATTTTGCCAGCCTTAGTGCTGAAAAAGCAGCAATCAGCAATGCCGCATAGGGCAAATAGAAAAGGATTCCCGAAACCGGCTCAAGTGCGGAATTATTCCTGATCAGGCTGAACAGAATAACCGAGGGGGTAAGTCCGAATGAAATTACATCAGCCAGTGAGTCTAATTCCTTGCCAATCTCTGAATTTACATGAAGCAACCTGGCTATAAACCCATCAAAGAAATCAAAAACTGCAGCTAGTCCAACCAGCACTGCAGCCGGCAGTAACCGGCCTTCAACAGCCAGAATCACAGCTACCGATCCGCTTAAAAGATTAAGCTGGGTGATGAAATTTGGAATGTGTTTCTTTACCATGACTTTTTCAAAAATTCCAGACTATTCAAAAATAGTGCGAACAGGATAAAAAGCAACATCAATTATTTGATTAATATCAACCGGCGATTGTTTATAAGTAATTTTTAACCCTGCTATGGAAGCTAGCAGCAGCATCCGGACAACGGTATGAGGATTTGTCAAATATTATTTAGTAGGTTGAATTAACATTTTTATTATAGATTTGTTATTAGTTTAGCCCGAATAATTCACAAATCTTAAGCCTAACGTTGTGAAACCCGAAGGGCCCAGCAGAGCTAATCATTCTGACGATAAAGAAACACTAAAGTTTTGGTGTACTTCATTTCCAAAATTTAATTTTTTCTATGTCGGGGTTAATCTGCATTATTCCAATACATTAAATGAATCTTATCAATAATGCAGGTTAATATGTTGAAAGGTATAAACAGCACTTTTTGTAACGATTTAATTAAAATAGCTCCTCATGGAAAATAGAAATCACATTGAATCTCTGGGTTTTGTTATTAAAAAAGAGAAACTTACCAACTTTGCTTCAGATTTCAAATTTAATGAATTGTTACTTGAAGACCTTGATCCATTTCCTGGTTTTTATGACCATTATCACATACCGATGAACGAGAAGGAGCAAAAGCCACGCTCCATATTTGCCATTGTCAGATCTATGTCATTCGAAGACATGGATGATTTTATCAGGATTACCAGAGAGATCAAGAAAGCCTTCAATCATCGATTTGATGCTGTTATGGGGCGTCTCGAGTTACAGAACAGTCAGGTGTCCTGTATCAGAATTTACATGGATGATTATGCTGTTTTGCCTGAGCTGATTGCTTTGTTAAGCCGTCAGGGGATTGCATTTCTTTCAAATAAAGTTATTAAACCTTACAACAGCCTTATTAATGTCAGGAAGTATTTTGTACTTGAGGCTGCGGCGCCTGGCATATACCGGGATGAGGATTTACCCGATACCTATTATTTCGCAGTAGATAAATATCTTCCATGGAACAAGTTTGTAGATGTAACCATTTCAATCAGAAATAACTTTGACCACAAAGTTTATGATGCTGCCCAGGCAGGGATATACACTAAGGCAGGAGTTGTAGAGTTGGTGCGTATATATGACCGTAAAGCCACTATGGATCACCTGAATTATCTGAGAGAAAAATATAATATTGAAGTCAACAGCTCAATTTAACCTACGTCAGGTATGCTGACCGCAGAAATGTTCTCAAAACTATCCTTGCAGGAGCAGGTGGATACCGTGCTTGACTCAGGTAAGGAATTGCTTGACAGGATATTCGTAGATAATATTGTCAGGTTGTACCACCTGGGCAATTTTTATGTTGAAATATGGTATCAGCAAACCACCAACCGCATCACCAGAGTGGGTGTTGTGGAATTGGATGATGTTATTCATCTTTACGAAAGCCAGATTAATATTTCGGATTTATTCAGGGAAAGCCAATAGTCTTAAGCTCAAAGTAAAAAGTTCAAAGTAAAAAGTTCAAAGCTCAAAGTTCAAAGCTCAAAGTTCAAAGCTCAAAGTAAAAAGTTCAAAGCTCAAAGCTCAAAGTCCAAAGCTCAAAGTAAAAAAGTAAAAAGTAAGAAGTCCAAAGCTCAAAGTAAAAAGTTCAAAGTTCAAAGCTCAAAGTAAAAAGTAAAAAGTAAAAAGTAAAAAGTTAGAATCCTGTTTAGCGTTGGTACCCTTTTTGAAGGTGAGGATAGAGAGTTTATCATTAATTCCTAAAATCAAAAACGCCTGTACTTCGTAATGAAATACAGGCATCTTTTTTTGTCTCCCCGACAGGGATCGAACCTGTGGCCCAATGATTAAGAGTCATTTGCTCTACCAGCTGAGCTACGGAGAGATTAATCTTTGTAAAAGTTTCAAATAACAATTTTGCTGTTTCTCCCCAACAGAATTCTGAATTGTGGCCCTCCCGACCAAGGTCGGGATGCTCTATCAACTCTGCAACGGAGAGGTTTTTTTATTGGGGCTGCAAAGATACTATACTTTTTGAATAAGTAAAAGAATTGAACCGGGATTTTTACCAGCCAGAAAACATGCTATGGAAAGCAAATGCTAATAATTTGTTAAATTATTGAATATCAGTTTAATGTTATGAACCAATTGTGGCCTGGTTTGTTGATTTCTGACTAACTTTAAAAATATATACTGATGAAAATAGCAGTTTTCGGTACCGGTACAGTTGGGCAATCACTTGCCTGTCGCCTTTCAGAAATTGGCCACAGGGTTGTTGTTGGAACCAGAAATGTTTCAGAAACCCTTGGCAGAACAGAGAATGATGGCTATGGTAATCCTCCCTTCGCCATTTGGCAGAAATCCCATACAGCAGTTGAACTTAGCACTTTCAAACAGGCAGCCGCACTGGGTGAAATAATTGTCAATTGTACCATGGGACAAGGATCGATTGATGCACTCAGAAGTGCCGGGGCAGATAACCTGAATGGGAAAGTGCTGCTTGATATCGCCAATCCGCTTGATTTCTCACAGGGATTTCCGCCTTCGCTGCTGGTTTGCAACACAGATTCGCTGGCTGAGCAGATTCAGCGTGAGTTTCCCGGCCTCAGGGTGGTGAAAAGCCTGAATACCATGAGTGCCTTTCTGATGGTGAATCCGGCACTTGTGCCGGGCAATCATACCGTTTTTATGAGCGGTGATGATACAGATGCCAAAGCAGTTGTTAAAGGAATTCTGAAGAGTTTTGGCTGGGACGATAAAAACATCCTCGATCTTGGTGACATCACCACTGCCCGCGGAACGGAAATGCTGCTGCCGGTTTGGGTCAGGCTCTATGGCGCTTTGCAAACCCCCATGTTTAACTTTTATGTCAATGTTGCGGGAAAGTAAAGGTTGATTAATTGATTAGCGGATTAGCGGATTTCGGATTTCGGATTTCGGATCAGCAAATTAGCGGATTAGTTGATTAGCGGATTTCGGATTTCGGATTAGCGGATTAGAAGATTTTGGATTTCGGATTAGCGGATTTCGGATTTCGGATTTCGGATTTCGGATTAGCGGATTAGAAGATTTCGGATTTTCGATTTGCTGATTAGCAGATTTTGGATTTCGGATTAGCGGATTAGCGGATTTCGGATTTCGGATCAGCAAACTAGCGGATTAGCGGATTAGCAGATTAGGGGATTAGCTGATTAGCAGATTAATCATTCAACATTCTACATTCGTCATTCGTTGGTCCGTGAGCTCTTGTTGAAGGGCATTCTACATTCTACATTCATCATTCGTAATTCGTCATTCTCCATTCGTCATTCTCCATTCGTCATTCGTCATTCTACACTCGTCATTCGTCATTCGTCATTCTACATTCGTCATTCTATATTCGTCATTCTACATTCGTCAAGGTTTACCCAATCTTCATCCGATAGCCTATATTGTGGATATTCTCTATCTTGATGGAAGGATCTGATTTCAGCAATTTTCGGATGCGGGAAATAAATACATCGAGACTTCGGCTTGAGAAATACTGATCGTTGCCCCAAACTTTCAAAAGAATCTGTTCGCGCTTTACAATCTGGTTCAGATTTTCTGCAAAAAGCTTCAGAAGTTCGCATTCGCGGTAAGTCAGGGTTTGGTTTTTACCTGAAAAGGAAAGAAGCTGATTGGAGATATCAAAAAGGAATTCACCCAGTGTGATAACTGTTTTGCGGTTATTTTCCAAAGGGATTATCCTGCTTCTTCTCAGGAATACTTCAATTTTCAGCACCAGTTCCTCGATGCTGAATGGTTTGGTGATATAGTCATCTGCGCCAAGCTGCAGTCCCTGGATCCTGTCTTCCGTTAATGACCTGGCTGTCAGAAATATGATAGGAGTATCCACATTGGTCTCCCTTATTTTTGCAGCCAGTGTAAATCCGTCCATCTTTGGTAGCATTACATCGAGGATAAACAGATCATAAGCGCGGTTTCCAATCATCTCAAGCGCACTGAGGCCATCGTCTGCAAAATCAACTTCGTAGCCTTTCAGCTTGAGGTTATCCCTGGTGATAAAAGATAAGGTGAGGTCATCTTCAACATAAAGAATGCAGGCTTTCTTTTCCATAATCAGGATTTACAGGGTATTTCAATGATAAAGCTTGTGCCGGGCGTAGGTTTATTTTCAATCCGGATAATCCAATGGTGTGCCCGGCAAATGTTTTTTACGTAAAACAAGCCAAGGCCAAACCCTTTTACGTCGTGAAGATTCCCGGAAGGTATGCGGTAAAACTTCCGGAATACTTTGTTTCGGAACTTTGGATGAATTCCGGGACCATTGTCGGAAATGATTATTTGTACTATGTTTTGATTTTTTCTGGTTTCAACGGATATTTCGGGCTGATCTCCGGAATACTTTACCGCATTGTCGAGCAGGTTATGAATGATGTTTGTCAGATGAACCACGTCGGCCAGCACTTTCCCAATTGCCGGATCGGTTTTGATTTCAAGCCGGCCTCCTGTTTTAAGGCTGGCTTTAAAATTTTCAGCTACAGTCAGGATCAGAAGATTCATATCAAGCCATTCTTTTTTCAACTGGATTCCGCCTTTTTCAAAACGGGCAACCTGCAAAACCTTATCTACCAAAAGATTAAGCCTTTGATTTTCGTTTTTTATAATCCGGCCATAAGTTTGCAATCTTTCCGGATCGAGAATTATCTCAGGTTGGGTTATGATATCGGATGAAATACTGATTGAAGAGATCGGCGTTTTGAACTCATGTGTCATATTATTGATAAAGTCTTTCTGAAGTTCAGAAAACCGCTTCTGCTGGAGGATCACAAACATTGCGTAAACAAAGAAGATCACCAGGATCATCAGGATAATACTGAAGAAGAAAAATACAGTCATTTCTCCTGCTATGGTATTCCGCATGGAAGGGAAGTGGATACCAAAGTAATAGAGGTAATCCTGGTACTTTGGAAGTTCAGCACCATACCGGGGTCCGTCGGTGGATTCTGCTCCTGAGATGTAGTTTCCGTAAACCATCTTATCGGTATTACAGTCATAGATAGCATATTCGTAGTCTATTCTGATATTCTGCCGCTCAAATTCGGCTTTCAGGTAATGCTCTAAAACGGCGGCATCAATCTCACTATTTACATCAACCACAAAGTAGTTTGAAGTCATTTGCCTGACAGGATTTGGAGATACTGGAAGCGTTTGATTGAGTTTACTGATTTTTACGGCAACAGTTCTCAGCACAATATTGATACTCTGGTTTAACTGTTTTTCCCTGCTATTCCAGGCTTCATAAAGAAAATAAGATTGCACTGCAATGATTCCGATTATGGAGATTGCACCGAGCAGCACTACCAGACGAACATGTTGCCTTCGCATTTTGTTTTTGAACTTGAGGTAAACTTACGCTAAAATACGGCAA